>JABIRP010000053.1 GCA_018699735.1 Rhodospirillaceae bacterium
GCGCGCCCGCCGCTCAGCATGCCGCCGAATTTCGCACTTCGCCCGCCAGCACCGGGCAGCACCCGGCCGCAACAGGACTCGGTCAAACGCGGCGCCGAACGGTTGGTCTTCACCGGCAAGGGCGCCAAGATCAAAGGCACCGGCACCTTCGCTTTGGCGCCCAGCACGCAAGGCAGCACAGCGCCCAGTCAGCCACCGACACCGGCTGAGATGAGCATGCGTGGCAAGCTTGGTGTAAATCAGGCCCAACCGGGAATTCGCGAAACCGTCAACCGCGAGACGGCGACCTATGCCTATGAAACCAAATACCCAATCGACAGATTGCTGTTCTGGAAAGACGATCCGGAAAAAGGCGTGGTGCTCGATGCCGAGGCTGAGAAGAAACGGCTGCAAGAAAACTCCGCCCTCGGCAAGCCGGTCACCGATGGTGAGACGCCATCGATCACGCGCAAGCAGGGTGGGTTGTTGCAGAAACTGTTTTAGGGCTGGGTTTTCGCCTCTACTACTAAAATTTCGTCCTCGCGACAGGTTTCGAGGTCTCTCCGTTCGCAAATGTAATCCGATTCCCGGACGGAGCGTAGCGGAGATCCGGGATCCAGGGCCGCGGGCACTGGCTCTGCCGCCCTGGATCCCGGTCTTGGCTACGCCAAACCGGGAAGCGGCGAATTCTTGCGCTGCTTGGTTTTCATCGGAGAGACCCCATATGTTCTCTCAACCCAATTCATCCAGCCTTAGGCCCTGATATATGAAACTCGGAAGCGCTTTCCTGATAGCCCTGTTCACGGCCGCTATAGGCCTCCCAGCTCTACCCGAGGCCAAGGTCTTCGAGCCCGAAACCTTCACGCTCGCCAACGGCATGCAGGTCGTACTCGTGACCGACACACGGGCCCCCGTCGTAAATCACATGGTCTGGTACCGGGTCGGGTCGGCGGACGAGCCCACGGGAAAGTCCGGCATCGCGCATTTCCTTGAACACTTGATGTTCAAGGGCACCAAAACGCTGAAGCCGGGTGAATTCTCAAAAATCGTGGCCCGCAACGGCGGCCAGGAAAACGCCTTCACCAGTCAGGATTACACCGGCTATTACCAGACCGTTGCCCGCGACCGTCTGGAGGTGGTGATGCGCATTGAGGCCGATCGCATGGCCAATCTGCAGATCATTGAGCGCGAGGTCATAGCCGAGCGCGACGTGGTGCTGGAGGAGCGCCGCTCCCGCGTCGATAACCGTGCTTCGGCCCGGTTGGCCGAGCAGGTCGATGCGATCACCTATTTCGCCTACCCCTACCGGGTCCCGATCATCGGTTGGCCCGACGAGGTGAGCCGGTTGACTAGAGATGACGCGCTCGACTTCTATCGCACGTGGTACGCACCGAATAACGCCGTTTTGGTGGTTGCCGGCGACATCTCAGCCGACGCGTTGCGGCCCCTGGCCGAGAAGTACTATGGCGCCATCCCAGCCCGTGCTGTGCCAAAACGTCCGCGTCCGGCCGAACCACCGCATCTGACCGCCCGCCGCATCTCGCTGGCCGACCCGCAAGTTGGCCAACCGAGCCTCGGGCGGCGTTATTTGGCACCGGGGTATGTGCATGGCGAGACCCGGCATGCCTATCCGCTTCAGGTCCTGTCGGAGATCCTCGGCGGCGGCACGACCAGCCGGCTCTATCGCAAACTGGTGGTCGAGGACCGGATCGCCATCTCGGCCGGTGCCTGGTACGGCGCCGATGGGATCGGCCCGCAACTTTTCGGCTTCTACCTGACGCCAAGCCAAGAGCGCAGCATGGCCGAGGGCGAGGCTGCCCTCGACGCTGAAATTGTGAAAATTCTGGCTGACGGAGTCACTGCGGATGAGGTTGCGCGCGCCAAAAAGCGCATGCTGGCCGAGGCGGTCTTCGTGCGCGACAGTGTGACCGCCCCAGCCCGTATCTTGGGCCAAGCGATCGTCAACGGCCGCACCATCGCCGACGTTGAGGCGTGGCCCGACCGGGTTGCGGAGGTGACCGTGGCTGAGGTCAATGACGCGGCGCGCGCGGTTCTAATCCTCGAGCATTCGGTTACCAGCCAACTTCTGCGTAAGGGAGGGTGAGCTGATGCGTGTGCTCTATACTCTCTTGCTCCTGGTTTTGCTGACAGTACCGGCCGGCGCCACGGAGATTAAACGCGTGGTCAGCCCCGGTGGAATTGAAGCCTGGCTGGTCGAGGATCACAAAAACCCGATCATAACCGTTGATGTTACTTTTCTCGGCGGTGGTGGCCTGGATCCGAGCGGCAAGGAAGGTCGTGCACGCTTGGTTGCCGGAACCCTCGACGAGGGGGCGGGCGACTTAGACTCGAGTGCGTTCCAAAAAGCGTTGGAAGACAACGCCATCAAACTTTCCTTCAGCGCCCGGACAGACAGCTTCTCCGGCTCGCTCTCGACCTTGACGAATGTCAGTGATGAAGCCTTTCGCTTGATGCGGCTGGCCTTGACGCAGGCGCGGTTCGATGCCGAGCCCCTCAGCCGCATGCGCTCGCAAATCCAGGCTAGCATCCGCAATCGCTGGCGCCGACCGAACTCGATCGCGTCGCGGACCTGGTGGCGCGCGGCGTTTCCAGATCATCCCTACGGCCGACCACGCGATGGTTCGATCGAGAGTGTGGGCCGTGTGGAAGCCGAGGATTTGCGCGCCTTTACCAAGGCGGTATTCGCCCGAGACCGGATTTACGTCAGTGTCGTCGGCGACATAACCGCCCAACGCCTGGCCAAGGTTCTGGACGAAGTATTCGGTGGCCTCCCTAAAACAGCTGCTGGTGATCCTACGTCCGACCGCGCGCTTGCCAGTGCCAGTGAGTTGATGGTCGTCAAACAACCGGTGCCGCAGTCGGTCGTGATCTTCGGCCATGAAGGCATCCGGCGCGACGATCCGGATTGGTATGCCGCCACCGTGCTGATGGAGATCATGGCCGGCGGATTTGGCTCGCGTTTGACCCGTGAGATCCGAGAGAAACGGGGGCTGACATACGGCGTCTATGCCTATCTGTTGCCGCTTAAGCATTCGAGCCTGATCATGGGCGGGGTCTCAACCCAGAATGCCCGGGTGGCGGAGTCGATCCGATTGGTGCGCGAGGTCTGGCGGGATTTCGCCGAGACCGGCCCGACCGATGAGGAAGTCGCTGACGCCAAGACCTATATCAACGGCTCGTTTCCGATCCGCTTTACCAATTCCTCCGGCATCGCCGGGTTCCTCACGGCGGTTCAGAGGCACAAACTCGGGATCGACTATATTGACCGCCGGGCCGGTCTGATCGACGGCGTGAGTACGCAAGATCTAAAGCGTGTGGCTCGCCGGTTGTTTAAGGCGGACCGGCTGAGCTTCGTCGTCGTCGGGGACCCGGAAGGCCTTACTCCAACAAGAGAGGCGCCCGCTAGCGGGGGTTAGTTAGTTCGACATGTGCATCGTTCCCAGGCACCAACTTTTTTCTTCCCGTGTTGGTGTTCGTCATTCCCGCGCAGGCGGGAATCTAGGCGAACCGTCGAGCCGAAACTGGATTCCCGACTGCGCGGGAATGACGGCTGTAAGTGTGGCGACTTCTAAGCCATTGG
Organism: Rhodospirillaceae bacterium; assembly: GCA_018699735.1. Classification (GTDB taxonomy): domain Bacteria; phylum Pseudomonadota; class Alphaproteobacteria; order Thalassobaculales; family Thalassobaculaceae; genus JABIRP01. The sequence goes on from JABIRP010000053.1 coordinate 3,581, forward strand.
ACTCAGGGATTCGATCTGTTCAACCTACAGAACGACTCGCTCCTGACCACATGACCTGCTATTTTCCCAGTAGGGAGACACATCATGTTGAGTTCCGGACCCCTTACCTTTCGGATGGACGGTTGCAAAGCTGAAACGGTCGGCGGCGCCGGGTTGGACTGTGCCCGCTCCGCCGATTTGTTAGAACTGGCAGCGGCAGGTCTGACCAGGATTTCCGGATGGCGCGACGCCGGATCTCTGCCCGTGCTCACCCTGCCGTCCCGAACGGATGATCTCGACGATTTGGCGCCGCTGGTCGAGCGTTATCGGGGCGCCTTTGACGAAGTTGTGGTCCTCGGGATCGGTGGCTCCAGTCTCGGGGGTGAGACGATTTGCCGGTTGGCGGGAGATGGGACCGAGCGGCCTAAGATCGGGCCTCGGGTGCGTTTCCTCAAGAACATCGACCCCGCCAGTTTCGACGCCTTCTTCCAAACAACCGATCTGTCGCGCACTGGCTTTCTTGCGATTTCGAAATCCGGCGGTACCGCCGAGCCGCTGGTCCAACTCTTCGCGGCCCTCGGACACTTGCAAGCCGCCGGTCTGGACCCCGCAGCACATATCACCGCGATCAGCGAGGCTACAGACAATCCGATACGACGGATCGCGGCCAAATACGGCATCGCTTGCCTGGATCATGATCCGAATGTGGGCGGTCGGTATTCAGCGTTGTCACTCGTCGGGTGTCTTCCGGCGATGATCGCCGGGCTTGACGTTCGGGCATTGCGGCGCGGTGCACTATCGGTACTGGATGCCAATCTTTCCGCAGGGTCGGCGAACGCGGCTCCAGCGGCGCTCGGGGCGGTGTTGAATGTCGGGCTCGACCGGGACAAGGGTGTCAATCAGACGGTGCTTATGCCCTACCTGGATGGCCTCGACCGGCTTGGGCCCTGGTTCCGTCAGCTTTGGGCCGAGAGCCTAGGCAAGAACGGGCAGGGCACGACCCCGGTCGTAGCCCTCGGTGCTGTTGATCAGCACAGCCAATTGCAGCTCTATCTCGATGGACGGAACGAGAGACTGTTTACAGTTATTTTGGGCGAAGTCGTCAATACGGGTCCGACAGTTCCCGAGATCATCACGACGATCGCTGGTGACGGTCTCGGCTATTTGGCAGGCCGTACCATGGGAGATTTGTTGGATGCCGAGCAACGCGCCACGGTCGACACCCTGATCGCCAAGGGACGACCGACCCGCGTGATCTCGATTGACCGCCTCAATGAGGAGAGCCTCGGCGGATTAATGATGCATTTCTTCCTTGAGACCATGGTCGCGGCTCATCTCTGGGGTGTCGATCCCTTCAATCAGCCGGCGGTCGAGGATGGCAAGGTTCTGGCTCGGCACACTCTCTTGGAAAGCGCAGGATCACCGTGAGCGCCACCGCGAGCACCACCGCGCCGAAACTCCGACGCCTGCCGGAAGGGTTGGTCAATCGGATCGCCGCCGGGGAGGTGGTCGAACGCCCGGCGAGCGCGGTTAAGGAACTGCTCGAAAATGCTATTGATGCCGGTGCCTCCCGCGTCGATATCCTTATTCGCGACGGTGGGCGTACGCTGATCCAGGTGATCGATGATGGTCGCGGTATGACCCGAGACGATCTTGTCCTCGCGGTTGAGCGCCATGCGACCTCCAAACTACCGACCGACGATCTGGTGCATATCGACACCCTCGGGTTTCGCGGTGAGGCTCTGCCATCTATTGGGGCCGTCGGCCGCCTTTCGATTGCAAGCCGCGCTGCCGGCGCCGAGGACGCCTGGCGCATAATGGTCGAAGGCGGCAACCTCACCGCACCGGAACCGGCAGCGATCACAAACGGCACCCGGATCGAGCTTCGCGACTTGTTCTTCGCCACACCAGCCCGTCTCAAGTTCCTGAAGGCGCCGCGCACCGAGCTCACTCATATCACCGAGACCGTGAACCGGCTCGCCATGGCGCACCCTGGCATCGGTTTCACGCTGCAGGATGGCGAGCGCACGATGATCCGGCTCGCGGCAGCGCAGGGTGAGCTCTTCACCGCCCGGCTTGCCCGGCTTGGCGCCATCATGGGGCGTGAGTTCGAGGACAATGCGCTGCCGGTCGAGGCCGAGCGCGAGGGCATTCGGCTAACCGGCCACACGGGTCTGCCAACCATGAACCGGCGCACCTCGAGCCATCAGTTCCTGTTCGTCAACGGCCGCCCGGTGCGAGATAAGCTGCTCTACGGGGCGGTGCGCGGCGCCTACATGGATTTTTTGGCACATGGCCGCCATCCGATGCTGGCCTTGTTCTTGGAGATCCCGCCGGATCAGGTCGATGTCAACGTGCATCCAGCCAAGACCGAGGTTCGGTTCCGCGAGCCGGGCGTCGTGCGCGGCCTGATCGTCAGTGCGTTGAAACATGCGCTGGCCGAGGCCGGACACAGGGCATCGACCACGGTGTCGGACACCGCACTCGGGGCACTCCGTCCCGGAGGCGTCGGCAGTCATCCGTTTATGCCGACCAATCATTCTTATCATGGATCGACCGTGCCTCGTCACTTGGCTGAAGCCGCGGTTGCCTATCAGGCTCCACCCGGGTTCGAAACCCGGAGCTTCGAAGCCCTCGGCCTATCGCCATCGGCACCGCCGCCAGCCTTCGAGGGTGATCCTGGCCCAGGCCAGAACTATGGCCAAGATACGGTCGACCACCCCTTGGGTGCTGCCCGGGCGCAAGTGCATGAGACCTACATCGTCGCCCAAACCCAGGACGGGATCGTCGTCGTCGACCAGCATGCGGCGCATGAGCGCTTGGTCTACGAGCGCATGAAGGCGGCCCTGGCGTCGGGCGGCGTGGCGCGTCAGATGCTGCTGATCCCGGAAGTGGTCGAACTGGACGAAGCGGCGGCTGAGCGCCTTGCCGACCGCAACCATGAGTTCGCCGAACTGGGGCTGGTTCTGGAACGCTTTGGGCCGGGCGCCGTGGTCGTGCGTGAGGCGCCGGCCCTGCTCGGTGAGGGCGATATCCCCGGTTTGGTGCGGGATCTTGCCGATGAGCTGGAAGACCTTGGTGAGGCGTTGGCCCTGAAGGACAAGCTCGCCGATATCTGCGGCACCATGGCTTGTCACGGCTCGGTGCGGGCCGGACGACGGCTCACGGGCGCGGAAATGAATGCGCTGTTGCGGGAGATGGAAGTGACACCCCATAGCGGCCAATGCAATCACGGCCGGCCGACCTATGTAGAGCTGAAGCTGGCGGATATCGAAAAGCTGTTTGGGCGACGGTGAGTGATGGTAAGGCGTCCTTCGACACGGATCTCGGTTCGCTTCGCTCACTCGATCCGGCTCAGGATGACGTTTATTTTATTTCTCTGTAATCGTCATCCTGAGCCGGGCTGAGCTTGTCGAAGCCGCCCCCTCTCGTCATCCTGAGCCGGGCTGAGCTTGTCGAAGCCGCCCCCTCTCGTCATCCTGAGCCGGGCTGAGCTTGTCGAAGCCCGTGTCGAAGGGCGCTCTATAATCTATTTGAGAAAGGATCCCCATGTACTCGCACACAACGCTCGGCACCAATAACGTCACCCGCGCGGCGGCTTTTTACGATCGCCTCATGGCAATCCTTGGCCACGAGCGCTTCTTTTTCGACGCGGAAACCGGCATCGGTTACGGCGACCTCAAAGGCGAACAGTTCTGGATTGTGGCCCCATTCGATGGTGAGCGAGCAACCGCCGGTAATGGCGTCCATATCGCCTTCCTCACGCAAGACCGCGCAACTGTCGAGGCCTTTCACGAGGCGGCGCTGGAGGAAGGTGGCGAGGACGAAGGTCAGCCCGGGTTGCGCGCGCAGTATCACCCAAACTACTACGGCGCCTACGTCCGCGACCCTGAAGGCAACAAGCTGCAGGCGGTGTGCCACAAGGCCGAGTAGGGTTCGGTAGGGTCCGCGCGCCAACAAACCCTCCGCTTCCCGGCCGAGCGTGGCGAGAGCCGGGAGCTCGGGGCAACGGGCACCGAGCCGGCGGACCGAGATCCCGGTCTTGGCTTCGCCAAACCGGGAAGCGGGTGTTTAAGTCTAGTTAAAGACGGAGATATCGCCCCAAACCGTCATTCCCGAAAAGTCGCGGTTCCGAGCCGTTACTCCAGCGTTTCATGCGATCCCGCCTACGCGGAAATAACGCATTGATACGGGACCAAGAAAGAGCCTCCCTACGGCGCCTGCTTCAGGAAATGCAACATCGCGGCGCCGTATTTTCGCGCCTCAATCAGCGTAAAACCCTCCGGCGTCTCAAAGGTTTCGCCTTTGGATGCAGTTTCAACCACCACCAGCGTGTCCGCATCGATCCAACCGGCCGCCGCTAGAGCCAATACCGCCGGGCCGGCCAGACCAGCACGATAAGGTGGATCCATCAGAACCAAACCGGCTGCCTCTGGCGCCCTGCGGGTAAGGGTTGTGGCGTCAGCGAGAATGACCGTGGTGTCGCGCTCGACCCGCATTTTTTGGATATTGCGACGTAACCCGGCCAAGACCTCGCTGTCGGTCTCGACGAAAACGATCTCGCGCGCGCCCCGTGAGAGCGCCTCCAACCCGAGTGCTCCCGTGCCGGCGAAGGCGTCGAGCACCAGGCGATCTGTGTACGATTCACCGAACCGTCCGCCGTCGAGTACATTGAACAGGGCTTGCCTGGCGCGATCCGAGGTCGGGCGTACGGCCACGCCCTTCGGTGCTTCGAGTTTAGTTCCGCGGGCCTGACCGGCGACGATCCGCATTGCCCCTGCCTCCCGATTTTGCTCCTGGCTTGTCACCGGCCTTGCCTCTGGCTGGCTTGTCACCGGCCTTGCCTCTGGCTGGCTTGTCACCGGCCTTGCCTCTGGCTGGCTTTTCCCTAGTTGGCCGGCCGGATGCCGAGGTTCCGCTCGATCGTGTCCTGTCTCGCGATTTCTCGTCTCGTGAGTTCCCCTCTTGGGGTTTTAGAGACAGTTTGGGCCGGGACGGACCCGTATTGCCGCTACTACTGCTCGGCTTGCGTCCCCGGGGCAGCTTGGGCTTAGTTCGCTCCTTAGGCTTGGCCGGCTCGCCGCTCGATTTGTCGAGTGTGCCAAGTTGCTCGCGCAACGCTCTTGGCCTGACCTCTTCGGTCTCGCCCGCCGGCATTTCGCCAAGCTGGAACGGGCCGTATGAGATTCGGATCAGGCGATTTACCGGCAGCTGCAGGTGTTCCATAACTTTGCGAACTTCGCGGTACTTGCCCTCACGTAACCCGATTGTGAGCCAAGCGTTGCTCGCGGCCTGGGCATCAATGGTGGCGCTGATCGAGCCGTAAGATATGCCGTCGACGGTCACGCCGCGCTCCAGCGCTTTCAGGTCCTTTTCGTTGACCCTGCCATAGACCCTCACCCGATACCGGCGCACCCAGCCGGTCGACGGCAACTCCAATAGTCGGGCCAGTTCGCCATCGTTGGTCATCAACATCAGGCCTTCGGAGTCCATGTCCAGGCGGCCGACCGTAACCACTCGGGGCATGTCCTCTGGCAATTGTTCGAAGACTGTCGGGCGGCCTTCGGGGTCGCGGTTGGTGGTGACCAGGCCGCGCGGCTTGTGGTATCGCCAGAGCCGCGGCGGTTCAATCGTCGGGATGTCGGTGCCGTCCACGGTGATCCGGCTTTTCTCGTCGACCGTGATGGCTGGTGTGGTCAAAAGCTCGCCATCGACGGCGACCCGACCGGCGGCAATCCAACGCTCGGCATCGCGCCTGGAGCAAAGCCCGGCTCGGGCCATACGTTTGGCGATACGCTCGGGGCCACGGGCTTGTGTGAACAGGGGTCGAAAATCAGTCATTCGCGGCTCATACCGGAGCGAGCGCGACTTGTCCAATCATGGTCGATATGATGGTGCGATGAAGCAGGACGCTGGCACCGCCTATTCTCCAATGCAAACCGCCCTCGAAGAGGCGCGATTGGCCGTTTCCATGGGTGAGGTGCCGGTGGGGGCTGTGGTGATTGACGCTGAAACCGGGTCCGAAATCGCCCGCGCCGGCAATCGGGTCGAAGCAGCGCCTGATCCAACCGCCCATGCGGAAATCTTGGCGATCAGAGCGGCGGCGGCGAAGCTGGGGACATCCAGACTGGAGGGTTGCGACCTCTACGTCACGCTTGAGCCTTGCGCCATGTGTGCCCAGGCAATCGCCCACGCGCGTATCCGGCGGCTGTATTTCGGGGCCTATGACCCGAAGGGCGGCGGTGTTGAGCATGGCGCCCGGGTCTTCACCCAACCGACTTGCCACCACCGCCCGGAAGTCTACGGCGGCATCGATGAGGCCGAGGCGGCAGCGATGCTGCAGAGGTTTTTCCGCGAGCGACGGTAGCGCACAATTTCCGGTCACCCCGGGCGTTCTTCATCCCGTCGTATGTCCCGTTGTCCGGCTAAGTCTTATCCCACCTAAAACCACCGCTTCCCGGCCGAGTATCACGAGAGCCGGGATCTCGATCGGGCATGATCGCGTCCTCTCAGCGAGTCCCCGGATAGCCGCTACGCGACTTCCGCGGAGCGGTGCGGGTCTGGGCTGGGTCTCACGGGGGTCGCGTAGGATTGTTACCTCTCAAAAGCCCCTGTATCCGCCACCATTAGGCTTTCGGCGGGCGTGGGATGATCGGGACCAGCTTGGTCAGATCCATGACTTCCTCGAACAGAGCGGCTTTGGACAACAGATCCGCCTCACCGCGCTGTCGCCCGACAACCTGCAGTCCGACCGGCAACCCTGACTTGGTGAAGCCGCAGGGCATAGAAAGCGCCGGGCAGCCGGTGATGGTGATCGCATAAGCAATCGAGCACCACTCGATGTAGTTGGAGAACTCATGATCCCCCAGCCGCTCGACATACCGCTGCTCGATTGGGTAGGGCGGAACAATAGTTGCGGGCGAGAGCAGGAGATCGTACTCGGACATGAACGCGACCATATTCATGTGGATCCGACCGCGAGCGATATCGACCCTGGCAACATCCTCAACCGTGATATCGCGGGCTCGGTCGATGTTCCAGATCACTTCCGGCTTCAGCTTATCGCGATGGGTCTCCAGCAGTTCCTGTTTGGAGGTAAAAAATCCGATCGCCCGCATGGTCTGGAAGATATCTTGGAGCCCGGTGAAGTCGGGGTGCGCTTCCTCGACAACGGCGCCGAGTTCTTGGAAGCGTTGGGCCGCGCGTTCGCAGATTTCAGCCACTTCAGGGTCGACCGGGGTGACGCCAAGATCGCGGCTAAAAGCGACTTTAAGCGGCCGGCGACGCTCGGCCACGGCATCGCTGAAGGAGGTTGCGGGGGTTGCGAGAGAGATCGGGTCTTCTGGATGTTCGCCGACCATGGCATCGAGCAGCATCGCTACATCGGCGACATTGCGCGCCATCGGGCCATCGACGCCGGTATTCTGGTAGCGCGAGGTTGGCGCGTCATGCGCCACCCGGCCCGGGCTCGGGCGCATGCCGACGATCGAGCAGAAACTGGCCGGATTGCGCAACGAGCCGCCAAGGTCGCTGCCGGAGGCCAGCCAGGCCGACCCCGAGGCCAAAGCAACCGCAGAGCCACCGGAGGATCCAGCACAGCTCTTGGAGGTATCCCAGGGATTCAATGTGCGTCCGAAAACTTCGTTGAAGGTATTGGCGCCAGCACCGAACTCGGGCGTGTTCGATTTGGCGTAAACCACACCGCCGCTTTGTTCCAGGAAATCGACGAACAAGTCGTTCCGCTCGGCAATATGGTCAGCATAGATCGGAGAGCCCCAGGTGGTGCGCACACCCTTGACCTCGGTCAGATCCTTGATCGCCACCGGTGCGCCAGCCAGCACGCCGCGATCAGCCGGACCGCGTTTCATGACTGCGTCCGCCGCTTTTCGGGCGCGATCGAAACAGAGTGTCGGCAATGCATTCACGGCGGGATCAACCTCGGCGATGCGCTCTTCCAAGGTATCCAGAAGATCGAGCGGGGAGATCTCGTCCGATTTCAGTAAGCCTACGATCTCGCACGCGGTTTTCGCGATCAGGGTCTTATCGGCTGTCATTTTGGTATCCAGGGTGTTTTTGAGAGGATTTCTTCTGTCTTATCGCGGACTGGTTAGCAATACAAACACCCCAGTGTCCAATTGAAGAAGAAGCTTCAAGCGCGCGCCCAGCCTGAGACAGGACATAGTATCGCATTGACGGCACAGCGAATCCCCGTACATTTCCTGGCAGAACATGAACTTTTGACCGTTTTCGGATCCTTACGGAGGTTACAGATGAATAAATTGATCGTGGCGGCGGCCATCGCCGTTGTTGGGCTAGGTCTCTCGATGACCGAGGCATCGGCCGGTGACGCCAAGGCCGGCGCGAAGGTCTTCAAGAAGTGCAAGGCCTGCCACCAAATCGATAATGACAAGGCCAAGGTCGGCCCGAGCCTGAAGGGCATTATCGGCCGTGCAGCTGCCACTCAGCCCAAGTTTAAGCGCTATTCCAAGGCGATGAAGAAATCCGGCGTGACCTGGACCGAGGAAAACATCGCAAAATTCCTGAAGAAGCCGAAAAAATTCATCAAGAAGAGCAAGATGGCCTTCCCCGGCCTGAAGAAGCAGAAAGATATCGATAACGTGATCGCTTACATCAAATCCAAGAGCTGATGTAACGCGTCATCGGTTTAGAATGCGAAACGGGCGCCCGGCCTCGATAAGAAGTGGGCGCCCGTTTTTATTTCGAGATAGGGTGGCAGAGGTGATTATCTAAAATTCGTCATCCTGAGGCGCCCGAAGGGCCTCGAAGGACGCCTATCCGCTCTTTATGAAGCGCCGGAGGCCCTTGGCGATCTGTTCTGGCGTGGAATCATGCGGGAAGTGGCCGACGTATTTACCGTCCGGCCCCATCACCAGCGTCAAACTGGTGTGATCCATAAAGTAGTCTTTGCCGTCTGCGGTTGGCGCCTTGCGGAAGAAGACCCGATAAGCCTTGGCGGCAACGGCGACCTGCTTCGGCGTTCCTGTTAGATAGCTGAAGAAGGGGTGGAAGTGCTGATGATAATCAGCCAGCACCTCAACCGTATCGCGCTCCGGGTCGACGGTGATGAAAAGCGGTTTGATCTTGTCAGCCTCTATGCCCAACAGATCCAACGCATCGCCCATCGCCGAGAGTGAGGTCGGGCAAACGTCGGGACAAAACGTATAGCCGAAATAGATCAGCATGAATTTGCCGCGGAAGCTCTCATCCGTAACCGTTTTGCCGCTTTGGTCGATCAGCGAAAACGGGCCCCCGATCGATGCTGTGGGCGTCGATACGCCTTGGTTCATTTGCCAAGCTCGGTACCCGGCATAGCCTGTAGCCGCCAACAACACCGCGAGCGCGATCAGAACGATGAAATAGGTCCGGCGCGACATAAATGCCCTCAATTAGTTTTGAGCTTAGTTTCTAAGCCCCGATTAACATGGGCCAGTGTAGTTTCGCGAGATATATGCGCCGCAGCCGATTAATTCACCAATCATTTCATTGTGACAAGGCTTGTCGGAGCGTGTCCGCGTGCGGGTTATCAAACTTACGCTCAATCAGGATCTGTTTCGGAGACGCTGCGGTGCCGTAATAGGATTCGTTTGAATCCGGCACGGTCTTGATCAGAGCGCCATCGAGGGCGCCGCCGCCGAACAGGCCCTTGGATTTTGAAAACGCGATGAAATCGGCCCCGACCGAACCCACGGTGGACGCGGCAGCACCGCCGCCAATGGTGCCTGCCGTCACGCTCACATCCGCACCGATTTTGATTTGGTTGCTCATCAACGAGTTTAAACCCTTCTCGGTCATCACGATCAGCACCATTTCTTTGGATTCCACGCCGATCTGCCAGCCGATCGATCCAGCGACCAGAAGATAGAATGCCGGTCCGCTCCACTTGCCTTTGTCGTTACGGGACAGGAGTGCGCCCTCGCCAGCTTCACCGCCAATTATGAACCCGGCTTTGACCAGCCCGGGGATCACCAATACACCCTTGGCCCTGGCGAGATATTTCTTTGCGATCGCGTAATTGCTGTCGCCGAGGATCGCGTTGACCGTCGCTGTGGCCTTATCAATCAGGATCTTTGGTTCTTCTGCCCGCACCGACGTACCGGCGTTCAAGACCAGAAATCCAACTAGAAGAAACGTGGTTAGAGTGCGCTGCCGCATCCTGGCCTCCGAGGGTTGCTGTAAACGATGTCGATTATGCACGTCGACGGAGTTGCTGTCAGGCGATCAGATTAACCCCGCGCACCCGCCAGGCGGCAGGCTGGCCATCACTTTCACCGATGTGATCCATGATGGTGATCGAGAGGTTCTCGGTCGAGAAAGCCAATGCCTTCTCTGGTTCGATGCCGAGCGCAATTGAAAGCGCTGCGCGGATCGTGCCGCCATGGGCGACACAAATGATATCCTGACCGGCGTGCTTCTCGGTCAATTCGGCCATTGACGCACTAACCCGGGCCACTACGTCGAGGAAACTTTCACCGCCGGGTGGGGTCTCTTTTGCTGGGGCCAGCCAGAAGCGGTGATACTCCGGCGCCCGCGAGGCATGCAAATCGACATGGGTCATGCCATGCCAATCGCCAAAGTTCTGCTCACCCAAGCGCGGATCCTGGGCATATGCGACCGTCGGATACCCCGCGGCATGCACAGCATTTGCGGTCTGGTGGGTACGCTGCAAATGGCTGGTGACCCAGATCGCCTCTTTCGGCAAGGCCTTGGCCAAAGCATCGAATGCGGCCGCATCGGATACATCGGCAACCGGATCGGTCGAACCGTAGACCGTGCCCTTCAGATGGGTGACGGGCGCGTGACGGATGAAATGCCAGCTGGTGGTCGAGCTCATGGAAGGGGTCTCTCCGTTTTAGGTTTTGGCTTCTCAGGGTTTTGCGTGCGCTGCTGCATAGGCTAACAGAATTCCGATTTCTGCCATTTGCTCGACAGTACCGAATACGTCGCCCGTGTGCCCGCCGAGCACTCGCTTGGCCCAAAAAGCAACCAGCAGTGCCGCGACGCAGGCGACGGCCAATGCCGCCATGACACCGGGCCAAGGCACAAGTCCGAGCGATGCGGCAACGGCGATTGCAGTTCCAGCCAGGGCCGAGCCCCAGCCGGGCCGGCCGGCACCATGACCCAGGCCCTTGCTGTCGGCCGGCGGTAGAAGCTGAGCAACCGGCGCGATCACCGACCTGGCGATCATATGCACGACGATCAGCAAGAGTGCCGCATCGCTGGCTTGCGGGGCTGAGGCGAGCGCCACGGCCTTCAACCCGGTTGCCATAACAAGCGCCAGTACGGCGAAATTCCCAGCCTGACTATCGCGCATGATGGAGATCCTTCGGGCCGGGTCACCGCCGCCACCGATGCCACCACCGATACCATCAAAAAAGTCGCCGAAGCCATCTTCGTGCAAGGCGCCCGACACCAGTGCTGTAACCGCCAATGCGATCAGAGCCGAGGCGATCATCGGCAATCCGGCGTGGTCACTCATCAACAGCGCCAGCGCTCCGGCACCGCCAACGATTGCTCCGGCAACTGGGAAGGCCCAGGCGGCCCGCATCAACGGACGGTCGATCGCATCAGGTGCCGGCATGGGCACGCGCGTCAAGAAGCCGATCGTGCGGATGAGGTCATCAAGCCAGATCGGCCGCTTTGAATTACCGTTCATCGCGCCAAAGACCGTCGCTTTTGGGTTACGTCCATCACGTCCGGGGGGTATAGGGTTTCGCGCTAAATGGCAACGAGAAGGACGACCCTAGGCATGTCAGGAACCCAGTTTTCGCCCGACACTGTTACTCTGGACGAGATTCGCCGACTGCTTGGCGAGCTTCCAGGCCCAGACCAGGCCGCCTCGGCCGCCGCCAGCGAACGTGAACCGCGCTTGACAAAACCGGCGGGCGCCCTTGGGCGGCTGGAGGAGCTGGCGCATTGGATGGCCACCTGGCAGGGCCATCATCCGCCAACCCTCAATCGGCCACGCACAGTGGTTTTCGCTGGTAATCACGGTGTGGCGGCGCGCGGCGTGTCGGCCTTTCCTTCTGACGTGACGGCGCAGATGGTGAAAAACTTCATTGACGGCGGTGCGGCGGTCAATCAGCTCTGCCGCGTTTTTGACGCCGATCTCAGGGTCTATGAGATGTCGCTGGAGCAACCGACTAAGGATTTCACCGAAGAACCGGCGATGGACACCGAGGAATGCGCCCGCGCCATCGCCTACGGCATGATGGCGGTCGAAGAACGCATCGACGTCATGTGCGTTGGCGAGATGGGGATCGGAAATTCCACGTCGGCTGCTGCCCTCTGCCAGGCGCTCTGGGGTGGGGCGGCTACCGAGTGGACTGGGCCGGGCACCGGTGTTTCCGGTGATGCCTACAAGCGCAAGGTCGAGACTGTGGCTGCCGGTGTCCAGCGTCACGCCGACCGGAAGGGCGATCCACTGGCGATCTTGGCGGCACTCGGCGGTTTGGAGCTGGCGGCGATCGTCGGCACCATCATCGCCTGCCGCTTAGCGCACACACCGGTGATGCTGGATGGGTTTGCGTGTACCGCCGCCGCCTCTGTCCTGCATGCGATGGACCAGAGCGCTCTCGATCATTGCGTGGTGGCCCATTGCTCGGCCGAGCCTGGGCACACGAAACTGTTGGATCTGATCGGCAAAAAGCCATTATTCGATCTTGGCATGCGGCTTGGTGAGGCTTCGGGTGCCACGTTGGCGCTCGGCATGCTGAAGGCTGCCGTCGCCTGCCACTCGGACATGGCGACCTTCGATGCCGCTGGTGTCAGCGGCCGGGACGAGGGTTAGCGGCATGCCCGAAAAGTGGCGGTTGGAAGAAAGCCGTTATGGCTACACGGACCAATTCCTGCGCCACCGCATTGATCGTTGCCGCACCGCCAACGGCCTGATCGTCGAGCCGTATCATGTCTTGGAATTCGCAGACTGGATCAATGTGGTAGCGGTGACGGAGGGCTTGGACCTGCTTCTGGTGCGCGAATACCGGCATGCGTCAGGCGAGCTGGTAATTGGCCTGCCCGGCGGCATCGTCGATGACGCTGATCGTTTGGACGTTGGTCCGGGATCGGATGCGGCTGCGCGACGCGAACTACGCGAGGAAACCGGCGGTACGGCCGCGCGCTGGGATGAGATCGCCTGTGTTTGGGCAAACCCCGCGACCCAGACCAACAAGGTCTGGTCCTATCTCGCAACGGGAGTTCGGATTTCGCACGACACCGACTTTGATGCCAACGAGGATATCGAGTTGGTTCCAGTGCCGATCGGTGAAGCGTTTGCCCGCCTGCATCGCCGCGAGTACATGATGCAAGGGTTGCATGTCGCGGCCCTGTTCGCTGCCGAGGCGTTCTTGCGGGGTCGTGATGACGAGGATTTAGCGGACATCCGCCACGCCATTACCGGCGCTTGATCGGGCACGCTGCCTCACTCTAAGAAATTTAATTCTGACGCCGGATGCCGAACCATTTTGACTGGTTCTCGACTTCGATGGCCGGAGGCTGCATGAATAATCCTCGTGAGGTGCTGTGGGCCGGACACTAGGCAATCCGAATTTCGCCGGCAAAACAGCGCCGTCACGCGGTGGATCCGCCAGGAGGCACAGCATGAGCATCATCGAAAACCGAGACCCGGCACGGTTCAGTACGCGTGGGGACGGTGACGATCCCGGATTGCCGGTCAGTCTTAGGACCCTGGCGAATATCCGGTGGGTGGCACTCGGAGGCCAAGTGGCAGCGCTATTGTTTGTGCGTTTCGGTCTAGGCTTCGAGCTGGAAATGTCGATTTGTTTTGCGGTTGTGGCGATTTCGGCGGTGCTCAACGTCTATGTCCAGGTCGGCCGCGGCGCCCAGGCCAGGCTGAGCGATCAACGCGCGGCTCTCTTCCTCGCTTTCGATATAACCCAGCTTTCCATACTGCTGTACCTGACCGGCGGTCTCTCGAACCCCTTTGCTCTCCTGATGCTGGCGCCGGTGACGGTTTCGGCCTCTATCTTGTCTTTCTCCTCGACGGTTCGGCTGTGCTTGATGGTTTTGATCGCAGCGACGATCCTGATGGTCTGGCACCGGCCGTTGCCATGGAGCGGTGGCGAGCTGATCTTGCCGACGACCTATGTGATCGGTCTCTGGACGGCTCTGGTGATCGCGGTGCTATTCATCGCCGCCTACATTTGGCGGGTCGCGGCCGAGGCCCGCGATATGTCAGAGGCGCTGGCCGCCATGCATGAGGCGCTCTCTCGTGAGCAGCGCATGTCGGCACTCGGCGGCCTCGCAGCGGCAGCGGCGCATGAGCTTGGCTCCCCCCTTAGCACGATTGCCGTGATCGCAACCGAGTTGGCGCGGGACGTGCCGCCGGATAGCGAGCTGGCTGAGGATGTCGCCCTGTTGCAGAGCGAAACCGGTCGATGTCGCGAAATCTTGACCCGGCTGTCGCGCGACCAGGCTTTGGACGAGGGCTCGGCTTTGAACGAAGCGCCGTTAAGCGCAATCGTCCAAACCGCTGCGGACGAATATCAACGGGATGGCGTGGAGATTATCATCGAGCGCCAAGGACAGCTGTCTGAGGAAGAGGCAGGACCTCCGGTAGCTGAACCGACCGTCATCATGGACCCGGAGCTTTTGCATTCGCTTCGCACCCTGATCCACAATGCTACTCAATTTGCCAACGAGACGGTCGAAATCTCGGTCAACTGGGATGGGCAAGGTTACGCGGTGATCGTCGAGGACGATGGCCCTGGTTTTCCGATAATCCTATTGGACCGTTTGGGCGAGCCCTATGTTTCGACCCGTGCCGGGCAAGACGGCCACATGGGGCTCGGGGTTTTCATCGCCAAGACCTTGTTGCGCCGGATCGGCGGTGACCTCCGATTCGCCAATCGACCGGAGGGCGGGGCCAGGGTCTCGGTTCACTGGCACCGCGCGGATTCTGGATAATGCTAGAGTCTTTGACACCGGCACCCGGCCCGGCCTATTAATTAAAATACGTTAGATCCTGGGAGGGCCCTTATTTGGATTCCGGCCAAGGCGATGGCAATCTTCGAGACGATCAAGTTTTAGCGGAGCCACTTGGCTCCCTGTTGATTGTCGACGATGACGCTCCATTCCGCACGCGGCTTGCGAGGGCCATGGAAAAGCGTGGCTTCGAAGTGGCCACGGTGGAGAGCGTTTCCGAGGGGCTAGAGGCCGCAACCGCCAATCCACCGGCCTATGCCGTGGTCGATCTGAAGCTCTTGGATGGCAGCGGTCTCGATATCGTTTCAGCGATACGCGATGCCCGACCGGACTCCAGGATCATTGTGCTTACCGGTTATGGCAATATCGCGACAGCCGTTGCGGCCGTGAAGGCCGGTGCGGTCGATTATCTGCCCAAACCGTCGGATGCTGATGCCGTGGCTGCGGCATTGCTCGCAACCGGAGAACCCTTACCGCCGCCACCGGAAAATCCGATGTCGGCGGATCGGGTGCGTTGGGAGCATATTCAGCGTGTGTTTGAGCAATGTGGCCGAAACGTCTCGGAAACCGCACGCCGCCTCAAGATGCATCGCCGCACACTGCAACGCATCCTGAACAAGCACGCGCCCAGACAATAGTTAGGGCTTCTGTGCTCAATTTCATCTTCTGTGCCAAAATTTTACCGTCATCCCGGATTTGATCCGGGATTTTTTGTCCGATGTGAGCTCGTTATGAGATCCCGGATCAAGTCCGGGATGACGGTGGTTCTGGGTGAGACGAAACTAAAATGAACAGCGGTAGATCACGTCAAATGTGACGTCTGCACTGAGAATCCGGACGAAAACTCAACCCACTCGGCTCTCGCCGGCCAGCAATTTGTCGATATATCGCCCTTGATACATCGTAATGCCGAGCGTTTGGCCAAACCGGACTGCTTCGTCGGATTCAACCCGGGTCAGGATTATGCGGGCGCGGCCGCACCGATCGACATGCTCTTTCAGTTCCGCCGTTCGCGTGCCTGACGGATCGTCGGCCATGTCCGGTGACCAAGTCAGCTTCAGCAAATCGAGGCCGAGCCGTTCGCGGTCGATGAACTGCAGCGTCAAATGGTTCAGTCCGTCGAGGCAAATCCGGTA
>JABIRP010000415.1 GCA_018699735.1 Rhodospirillaceae bacterium
ATATTGGCGTGCATCAAACCGCCGGGCATCCATGAGAGCCATTGGCTGACCGCATTGTACATGCGCCGGGCGATGCCGGCCCTAAGCATGATCTCGCCGAGCAGAATAAACATCGGAATGGCAACAAGAATATATTCGATGCTCTGTTCCCAGACGAAGTCGCCCAGCATCAATGAGCGCCGCCCGCGCATAAAAATTTCATCCAGTGACAGGCTCAGAATGCCGAGCACGGCCGCGACAGGAACGGCCGCGGCGACCAGACCGAGCAGTATAGCGAGGATCAGAATGGGCATTCGGTTGTCCCGTCACATGGTATTGAGAAAATGCACAAGGGCTAGGCGTGGGTTTCCTCGGAAATCTCTTCCTCGACCGATTTCACGCCAGCGACCCTATTTACCAATCGCCAATCGCCGCGAACCAAACCCGTCAGCGCGTAAACCGATACAAAGGCTGTGCACAACAAGAAGAATGCGAGGCCGGAAATCCAGAACATCTGTGGGATCCAGAGCGGCGTCGCCAACGTCGTCTGCGCAGTCTTGTCGAACTCCAGGGTCTCAATGAACACGCCGATGCCATTCGTCGTCAGCAAGTAAACGTAATAGAGCAGCAGGAAAATGCCGATAACATCGAGAAAGGCCCGTGGCCCGGCTTTCAACATGTTGTAGAGCGCATCGATCCGAATGTTGGCGCGACCCAGCAGAGTGTAAGAGTAAGCCCAAGTCGTGCTGGCGGCGAAAACATAGCCCGAAATCTCATCCGAACCACTGATCGTAACGCCGAATATTTTCCGAGCCAGGACGTCCCCTGTCACCATGATGGCGGACAGCAAAAGAGCACCACCGCCGACCCATACCGCGACATGCGAGATCTGGCTTAATTTCGATTGAACCGCTTCGAACATGGCAAGGCGCTCTTGTGGTTGATCGCTGAAGATAGACCGACCGTGGCCCGGACGCATTTGGCGTCCGGGCCACGGGACCGGTTCAGGCTAGAGTAACTTTACCCTACATGCTGGCCTTCATGCCGACGATCTTGCCGATCGTGGCATTCCACTCATCGGCACAGGCCTGCCCGCAACGCTTGGCCCAACGCTTGAGCACGACGTTCTGGGCGATGTCCTTGAGCATGGCCTGATCAGCGGCCGACGGCATGACCGGAACCATTCCACCAGGCGTGCCCTTTTCGCACGGGCCGCTGGCGTTACAGTCCATACCCTTTTGATCGAGGGTCTTGGTGTATTTCCACATGGCGTCTTCGATCTTCTTGCCTTCGGCCATGATCAGATCCTGGGTGTCTTTGTTGAGATCGTTCCAGGTATCCATATTGATCGCCGTGAAGGTGGCGGCATAACCGACACGAACCCGGATGTTGTGGGTCACAACCTGCCACCACTTGGCGTTATAGGCCGGCATGGTGCCGGTGATGCCGCAATCGGCCACGCCCTTTTGCAGGGCCGGAACCACCTCGGCAAACGCAATGGTGACGGCACTGGCGTCCAGGCCTTCGATGAAGTCACCGAGCGTACGGCTGTAGGTGCGGATCTTTTTCCCTGCCAGAGACGTCAGAGGCACTTTCTTGATGCTCTTGTCCCCAAGATTGCACCAGAGCTGTTGGCTCGGGAACGGGTACAGGTTGACCAGCTTGGCGTTGTATTTTTCGGCGATCTCGCGTGCGATGATCGGCGCATAGGCGTCCATCGCTTTGCGGTAGGTGTCGAAGTCCTGGATAACGCCAGCCAAATCGATGCCTTCCAATGCCGGGCTCGACTGGGCGCTATAGGAGGTCAGCGCGTGGACCGCGTCATAGGCACCCTTCTTCAGGCCGGCCATGACCTCATAGCCCTTCAGGCCAAGCTCGGTGTACGGCTTGGCGTTCGCCGTCAGTTTGCCACCGGAGGCCTTAGGCAGGACCTCGTTCCAAAACTTGCTCTCGAACACTTTCCAGTTATCAAGAAAGCCCCAGGTGCCGACAACCTCGAAATTGAATTTTTGAACTTCGGCCGATGCCTGGGTCGTCAGACCGCCCAGCATCGCTGCGGCGACTACGGCCGCCTTCAACGCTTGTGATTTCTGCATTTCTACCTCCCGTGAATTTTCCCTGCCTGTACTATCCTGGCCGTTAAGCCGACCAGCTCATTGGCCGGTTGAGGCCAGTCTCTTTGCTTTCAATGAGGGATACAACCCACTTTTCCGAGATGTGGGGGTTCTGACCGCGCGCTCGGCTCTGACGCACAAATTCGCCCACCCAATCTCGTCATCTTGAGGTGCCGAACGGAGCGAGCCTCGAAGGACACACATTGCTGACACCCGGTTGCAGGCACTGAGCGACCGCAAGTTACGATAAAATCATGACACCGGAACAAATCTGTTTCGGTCGGGGAAGTGAGGCGGCAGGGCGCGTTGCAGGACGCCGGCGGCGTCAATCACATAAGTATCGCCTGCCATCGGATAACGTTGCGCCGAATTTAAGTAGGCGGCGATCCCTGGCAGGTCCAGAACTTGCCCATACAACACAGCCAGCATTGGTGTGCCTACAAGAAGGTCCGGCACCCATTCGAGATATCCGGTCAAAGCCTCAACAAGGACGACATCGGCGAACGTCAGGCATGGGCCAACACAAAACCCTGTACCATTCTCCGCCAAGCGCGCTTCGAATTTCGGGCCAAACTTCTCAAACCGGCCTCTGAGGGATTGCACAGCGGCTTCGGCCGTCGGTTGAAACGCCGCCTGCAGCGAAGTTTCGGCAAAATCAGCGACGGCACCGGCAATCATATCGCACCACAGCGCGTCCGCGTCAGTTTTGCCATAAAAACCACCACGGCGCGCCAAGTAGCGAGTCATCGCGCTGGATTGGCTCAGGTTGAGCCCGTCGATTTCCAGGAGTGGCATTTGATCGAAGGGCAGCTTGCCCGTCGCGCGCAATGCGGCCAGCGCTGCCGGCGATTCGATTGCGACATTTTCAAAGTTAATTTGGCTTACCGCCAACATCCATCGGGTTGTTTCCGCCCGTCCCCGGCCTTTGAAATAATGGAGTCGTGTCATGTTGGTTTTTGATCCCTAAATTTTCAACGAACTAACTTCTGTACAAAATCGGCGCCGACACAAGTACGGGGGACAGCCTACTTAAATACCTCCCCGCCCACACGCGGCAAGTAATCGAAGGCCCCTTGCCGCCGCCATGTTGCGTCCTTCGAGGCCCTCCCCCCGTTCGAGCGCCTCAGGATGACAAGGAAGTTGGTGTCTCGGTGCGATGAAGACTCGACGACGCGCGCGCTCGCGACACAATGCTCAGAGCCCCTCCGATCGCGTGCTCTTTGGACCGGGTTTTTGCTTCGCGAGCGGGCGGCCGAGCCTGCGTTCCAGGTCTTCAACAAAACCCGTGCCGCCTAGCGGGCGACCGGTTCTTTCGTGCTGACGTAGGGCCTCGTGCTCGTCCGCACCGAGCCCCGTGGCGAGCAAACCCGCCCAGTCCGGGGCCAGCTCAAGCAGCGGCCGCGTGCGCACCAACCCGTCATCCCGCCCCGCTAGGTGCGCTCCGGCACTGCTCCAGGCGTATTCGCCCGGCCGCTTGACCAGTCCGGCCCGCACTGGATTAAGCTCGACATACCGTGCCGCTGCCAGAAGATAGTCCTCGTCCATCACGAAGGACGCGAACCGCCCCTGCCAAAGATGCCCGCGCCAGCCCTGGCGAAAGTTCACATGCCGGGTGTAGCGCCGATGCGCCTCGCCAATCGCCAGACCGAGGCCGTCGGCGGTCTTCGGCACCGCGATCATGTGAATGTGGTTGGTCATCAGACAATAGGCCCAGATCTCAACACCATGGTGCGCGCACCACTGGGCCATCAGCTCCAGGTACAGCCGATAATCGTCATCCTCGAAGAATGTGTCCTGACGCCGATTGCCCCGCTGGGTGATGTGATGCGGGTACCCCGGCGCCACGACGCGCGCTAGTCTTGCCATGCTGACAGCGTAAACTGAAGGGGTGATGGCGTCGATAATTAAATATGGTGTCCCCGGAATAAAGAAGAAGCGCGGAATAGAGAAGCGCCGTGATAAACGCAGACGATCCAGAACAATTAGCGAGGCTAGATGATCTTTTTGCGAGGTGCTGTTCAGTTTCTTGGAATTCTTGGTGGAGCGGCTTTGCTCGCCGTAATTCTGGGTGAGACCGGGCAGGTTGAGCTGGCGTCGGGCCTTGGGTATTGGGGCACAGGGCTGCTTGTGATTTCACTAATTCGCTTCACCCGGTGGGGACGCCCGATCATAAATCGCCGGGCGCATGAGTTGGTCGCCGCGCTCGGGGTTGTGCTGGTGCTGGTGCATGGCGGCACGGCAGCGAAGCTCTCGCTTGCCTGGCTGGCGACCGCACTGCTGCTGGTTACCGTCGTCAGCGGGTTTATTGGCCAACAGCTCTTGGTCGCTCGGCAAGGCTCGATCGCCAAGCAAAGCGCAGGCTTGGCGACTTGGCGCCGCATCCATCGCCCGATCACTGTAATTTTCCTGCTGACAGCGGCACTGCATATCACCACGAGCATGATATTTTGGACCTGGTGAGCGAGATGCGACGCAGTGCACTCTTTGTCACCTTACTTGGCCTCGGGCTAATCGCAGTCTTGGCGGCGCCCCAGCTAACACTCCGTCCCGGTACCGTCATTGCCGGGCACCGAAAACTCGCCGACGACTGTTTTCAGTGTCATCAACCCCTTGCAGGACCAACCAACGCCAAGTGTATCGCCTGCCACAAGCCGGAAGAGATCGGTGCCAAGAACACTAAACACTCGTTATTCCATGCCCGCGTGGCTAAGCAGCAATGCTG
>JABIRP010000416.1 GCA_018699735.1 Rhodospirillaceae bacterium
ACCACAAGCTGTTCCTTCTGGGTGAGACCAAGGACCACGTGATCCCCGGTCACGACCCGAAGGTGCGGGAATACTATCCAGCTCCGTCGGAGGATCTGCAGGGCATCGTCATGCGCCTTGATGTAGCACCGAATACCAGCGTGGCTTAGGGGGGGGGGTGGCTAGCCTCAAGACATTGCGATCATAGTTCTCTTCCAAACAACTAGCCGTTTCCCGGACAGAGCGTCGCGGAAAGAGGTGGGAACTGACATAGTTTTTCAAGCTCGCGGAACGACGTGGGTCGGGGCCTGGCGCGCACTTACTCCGCCTCAACGCATTGGCCATGCTCGATCTGGACGGTCGCGTGTTCGATGCCGAAGGCCTCTCGCAGCTGGTCGTGAATGGCGGCCAAGGTCGTATCATGATCGGCGCTCGCATCGACGATGACATGCAGCGTGATGATCGTCTGCGCCGTAGTCAAAGACCAGAGATGCACGTGGTGGACGTCAATGACCTCGGATAGTGCAGATTTCAGGTGCTCGGCGACACCGCCGCGGTCGATGTCCTCTGGCGCGCCTTCGAGCAGTATATGGCCGGAGCGGCGGACCACGTCCCAGGCCGAGCGCAGGATCAGCATTCCGACAAACACAGACAGCAACGGATCAATCGGCGTCCAACCGGTGTAGAGGATCACCAGAGCCGCCGCAATTGCCGCCACCGAGCCGAGCAGATCGCCCAGCACATGCAGCATGGCACCGCGCATGTTCAAGTTGTCCCGGTCGCCGCCATGCAGAATCCGAAAGACGATCCCGTTGACCACCAATCCGAGCGAGGCAATCACCAGCATCGGAGTTGCCAACACCTCAACGGGCTCGCGAAATCTGTCCACCGCTTCCCAGGCGATCCATCCGACGACCAGGAATAGCGCCAGGCCGTTGACGAATGCTGCCAGCACCTGGAACCGGTGGTAGCCATAGGTTCGCCGCGCGTCCGGTCGGCGCTCCCCGGCGCGAAACGCGATCCAAGCCAGGGCCAAGGACAGAAAATCTGTCAGCATGTGGCCGGCATCGGACAGCAATGCGAGGGATCCAGAATAGAGCCCGCCGGCCACCTCGGCCAACATGAAGCCGCCGGTCAGGATCATCGCCCAGAACACGCGCCGGCTGCTATCGGCGGACACCGGTGCGGCATGGAAGGACCCGTGGTCGTGCCCGTGGTGGCTATGGTCATGTTTGTCCATCGTCAACGATGGTACTCCCCAGCCATCCTCAAAACACCATGGGATTGCTGTATTGGCCTTGATCGCAATTCGCGCTAACCATCCGGTATGACAAAACCAGACTTTCTCTCCCGCGCCACCGGATATCCCTACGCGGCACCGGCGCATGATTACCTGTTTCGCGCCGGGCGAGCCGAGCCGCTCGATCCAGGTCATGATCTCGACGCGTTAATCGCAGTGCTGGCGATCGGCTCGAACCGGGCGCCGGAGCAACTGGCCCGCAAGTTCGGCGAGGGGCCCGAGATGGCAATCCCGGTAACCTGGGGCCGGCTCGATGGGTTCGATGTGGTCTATTCGGCCCATATGGCCGGTTACGGCTCAATCCCAGCGACCGTGCATGCCTCGCCTGGAACCAGCGTCAGCGTTGCCGTGACCTGGCTGACGGAAAAGCAATTGGTCCGCATGCACGAGACCGAGGCGGTTGGAACCAACTACGATTATGGTCGGATATCGAGTGAAGCGGTGCGGTTATCGGATGGTCGAACGTTCTCTGGCGCCGGCTGTTATATCGGGCGTCGAGGCGCTTTGGCCTTGGATGGCGAGCCAGTCGCATTGGCTGAAATCGCGGCTGACGGCCGAACATTCACGGCAGAGCCGCAGCTCCAAATGCTGGACCGGGTGCATAGCGCTCATGGCACCGGTGAAGCCTTCGAGCCCTGGCTGGCGGGCCATGTCGAAAGCCCAGATCGGCGCAAGGTTTTGACGGACCGCCTGGCTTTGACCGCCGAGCCATTCGATCACCCAGCCTTCGCGTTCGATCGCTGAGAAAGTAGAAACGGGGCGCCCGAACGGACGCCCCGCATTCTAAAATTTAATAGGTTTAGAGGCTGGCGAGCACGTGTTCGGCGCTGGAAACCTCATAAGCCCGCGGCTCTTCAACAAAGAGCTGGGTGACGGTGCCATCATCAACCACCATGGCATAGCGCTGCGAGCGCGTGCCCATGCCGAACCCGGAGCCATCCATGTCGAGGCCGAGGGCCTTGGTGAGGTCGGCATTGCCGTCCGCGACCATCATCACAGCGTCCCCGACGTTCTGATCCTTGCCCCAAGCTTCCATGACAAAGGCGTCATTGACGGAAACACAGGCGATGGTGTCGACGCCCTTGGCCTTCAGATCGCCAGCTTTCTGGACATAGGATGGCAGGTGCTTGGCCGAACAGGTCGGCGTGAAAGCGCCAGGCAGTGCAAACAGCACCACTTTCTTGCCGCCGAAGAGCTCGTCGGTGGTCACATCTCGGAGGCCTTCAGCGTCCTTGGTCTTCACGGTAGTCGCGGGAATTTTATCTCCGGCCTTGATCGTCATTTTCGTTCCCCTGTGGGCTTACGTTGAATGTCTATTTCGTGTCCGGCGCCGGGAGTATGCCCCGTATTCGCTGGTTTCGCAGAGAAACATAGAGTGTCCTCCACGGAAATCCAGACCTCTTACCGGAAAGTCCTATAGTCCGCCGAAACCAGCGCCGGACGATCGAGTGTAACCGAAGCCAGCTTCGGGTCGTCAGAGACCGTGGCTATGGCGGCGAGCACGGTATCGTCGCTCAACAATTCTGGCAGCGCGATGCCGGTTGGGGCTTTCGGGCCGTATACCGCGTTGAAGGGAATGCCGTAGCGTCCGAACGAGGCCAGGTAGTCCGCGATATCTGGGTTGGGCAACGTCCAGTCGGCCCGCATGGCGATGACACGTCCGGTTGCAAGGTGTGCCCCGACCGGGCCGCGCAAAAGAACCAGGCTTTTGTTGATCTTGCAGGTGATGCACCAGTCGGCGGTAACGTCGACCAGGACCGTATGGCCCTCAGCAACCAGACGCGCGATCTCCTGTGTGTCGAATGCGACCCAGGTCACGTCGGCCTCAGGAGATGCGTCAGCGCTTCGTGTGGCCTCCGGTGCCTCTCGTAGATTGACGTTTGCCTCGACGCCAATGCCAAGTGCCAAGAGTGCTATCCCCGCCAACAGCGAGGATGTGACCACCGTCCCGAGGCGCTTGCGTCCCTCGCCATCCGGGCGGGAAATCCAGAGCACGACGAGACCCGCCAAGAGGAGCCCGCCTATGATGCCGGCCGATTTCGTTCCCGCCTGCACCGCGATGATGCTGAGCAGCCAGATCGCAGTCGCCAAGAGAGCCAGACCGAGGACCCGGCGCAGGACGATCATCCAACGCCCCGGGCGCGGCAGCATCTGGGCCAGACGCGGGACAAACGCCACCAACAGGTAGGGCGTCGCCAGCCCGAGCCCCATGACTGCGAAAATCGCCAAGATTTCCACTGGCCCGCGCGAGAATGCGAAGGCAACAGCGGTGCCGACGAAAGGGGCCGAACAAGGTGTCGCCAAGAGAGTCGCGAAGGCGCCGGTTGCAAAATGCCCGGCGAGAGAATTTTCCACCGGTTTGCTGCCGCTGCTTGGGACAAGTCGGTCGGCGATCAGGCGCGGTAACGGGATTTCGAACAGACCCCAAAGATTGGCAGCAAACCCCATGACCAGCAATGTCATGGCCACCAGGAAGGCCGGATGCTGGAACTGGATACCCCAACCAACTCCGACCCCGGCCATCTGCAATCCGATGGCGGCAGCGGCCAGAACCAGGAAAGAGAATACGATGCCAGCCGCGGATGCCAGGAAACCCCGTCGGATCGTACCAGGCGCCGCACCGCCGTACTTCACGACGCCCAACAGTTTGAGTGATAGGACCGGGAGAACGCAGGGCATCAAATTCAGGATTAATCCACCGAGGAACGCTACGCCCAACATGCCGATGACGGCGGCCCAGATATTGCCGTCCTCTTGCGCCGCGAACGCGGGGAGCTGTGAATTGTTTACGGTCGCGGCAATTTGCATGAACCGTTCGCCATCAACCGTCGTCAGAACCATTTCCTGGCCGCGTAGTGCCTTACCCTTAGGCACAGTCGCTGGGATCGTCAGGTCCGCTGTCAGGCGGTCGGCTGAAAATTGGACCACAGGCTTGCCGAATGAAAAACCTTTCGCCGCCTCAACGAACACATCGGGTGCCACCAAAGGGCGGCTGGATGTGAGCCGGACGCTGAGCGAATGCGGTGCCGGCTCGCCGATGGCGCCGAAACTGGCGAGGTCCAGCCCGGTCCCCCTCGGCGGCCCCGGGACCTGGGCGCGATAGCGGCTTAGCAACTGGGTGAACGCGGTAGGCCTCGGCTCTCCGGCTGGCAGCGTCAATTGCAAGTCGGCTTCCAGCGGTATGCAGATATCAGAGCAAACCAGAGCATTGGTCTTGGCCCAAAGATCGACCCCATTGCCGGATCGCTCAGGTGTGATTTCGATCGGATAGACAGCCTCATCCTTGTAGCCAAAAGTCTCGAACCCGAAGAGGCTGAAGCGGATCGGGAGTGGCCATGACCAGTTAGCGGCGCCGAAATTCCGAGAGCCGTCCCAGACGATGCTCGGCGGAAACCCCGCGTCACCAGCCGAACGCCAGTAAACCTTCCAGCCCTCGGCCAACCGGAACTGCAGTCCGATGGGCAGCGCTCCATCCTTGCCAACGGCCGATACACCGGAGATCAAGCGGACCTGGACATTATCGTCACCAGCCCAATCGGATGCGGCCGTTGTCGCATGCGCACCCGGCCCGATAGGAGCGGTGGCCAGAAGGAAAAGCAGGCAGGTGACGATTAAACGCACCATGTCGATGGCCTCAATTGGCTAGATACGGCGGGGTTCAGCGCCGGTGATGGGTTTGTCCTAGGCAAGAATATAGTGGCCGAAACGGCCAAAGTCGGTCACAATTTTGCGATATCACCCGCAGCGGATCGACGTGAACCCATGGACCCAGCGTTCGTTCGCGCCAATCTGATCAAGGAGACGACGATTCGATGGCGGCGGAA
The DNA here is from genome assembly GCA_018699735.1 of Rhodospirillaceae bacterium. GTDB lineage: Bacteria > Pseudomonadota > Alphaproteobacteria > Thalassobaculales > Thalassobaculaceae > JABIRP01. The sequence continues at coordinate 5,104 of JABIRP010000416.1, forward strand.
AGCACGGAAAACGATGGATATCTGACCGGGCAATTGCTGATCGCGATGCCGAATATGCGTGATCCCAGGTTTGCGCGCAGCGTCATCTATCTATGTGCTCACAACGAGGACGGTGCCATCGGTCTGGTGATCAACCGATTAATCGGTTCAATCACGTTTCCTGACCTCCTGACCCAGCTTGATATCGATAGCGAATGTGGTTCCGACCGGAGCCAGCCGGCCGTGCACTTTGGCGGTCCGGTCGAGACAGAGCGCGGGTTCGTGCTGCACAGCGCGGATTACCTACAGGACGACTCGATGGCCATCGACGGCTCGGTCGCTTTGACCGCGACGGTCGATATCGTGCGGGACATTGCCGAGGGCGGCGGCCCCCGAGAGTCAATTCTGGCGCTTGGCTATGCCGGTTGGGGGCCAGGCCAACTCGATGGCGAAATCCAGGAAAACGCCTGGCTCAATGTGGAATCCGACGCGGGTTTGGTCTTCGATCCCGATCTTGATGCCAAATGGGACCGTGCCATTGCCAAACTCGGTATTGATGCCGCGCTGTTGTCCAGCGAGGCCGGCCGGGCTTAATCAGATTTAGTGGGCATAATTTTGTCGATTGAATCTACAGCGTTGGTGTTGACGCGACCACCGCTCGCAGATATAACCCGCCGCTTGCCTGAAAGAATTCAAATTTGAGAGTAACCGTACATGGCTAACCATCAATCGGCCAAGAAGCGGATCCGTCGCAACGAGACCCGCCGCCTAATGAACCATTCGCGGATTGCCCGCATTCGTACCTTCGTCAAGAAGGTCGAGACGGCGATTGCGAGTGGCGACAAGGAAGTGGCCCAGGGCGCTTTCAAGGCGGCCCAGCCGGAGATGCAACGTGGCGTCTCCAAGGGCGTGCTGCACCAAAACACGGTGTCGCGCAAACTTTCGCGACTGAACGCCCGCATCAAGGCGCTCTAAGGTTTCGAGGCCGGGCGCCTAGCGCCTAGCGCCTGGAGATATCGAATGCAGATGGCTGCCGGAGACTTCCCGGCGGCCTTTTTGCGTTCGGGGTGGATTGGATAAACTCTGAAGCGCTCAGCTGAGATGTATCCGCCCGGCTTCCGTTGGCCAAGCGACCGTTACCGATGCGCCGACCTCTCCAGACGACATGGCGCCGACCTGGCGAACCGTAATGTCCTGGCCACTTTCCAGACGCACGACAGAGGATCCGATTAGGCCAAGGTAGACCTTGTCGATCAAGGTGCCAGAAAGCGCCTGCCAGCCCTCTGGTTTCGGCTCACCATCAAGCAGGCGCATGTCCTCAGAACGCACCGACAGACTAATCTCGCGCCCAGTCTCAGCCGGGGTCGGCAATCCCAAAACCCGGCCACCAATATCGAGGCCCGCACCGGTTGCGGTGCCATCAAATATGTTGTTCTCACCGATAAAGTCTGCGGTGAATCGTTTCTCTGGGCGGTTGTAGATGGCCTCCGGGCTGCCTTGCTCGACCAGCTCGCCGCCAGCGACAAGGCCGATGCGGTCGGCGACCGTCATCGCTTCTTCCTGATTGTGGGTCACGTGAACGAAGGTGACGCCGACGGTTTTCTGGATGTTCTTGAGCTCCAGGCACATGTCCTTGCGAAGCTTGGCATCTAGGGCGGCCAGCGGCTCGTCGAGCAGCAAAATATCGCTGTGCAACACCAACGATCGGGCAAGCTGGACCCGCTGTTGCTGGCCACCGGAAAGCTCATGCGGTCGGCGATTGTCGTATCCGTTGAGCCCAACCAGATCGAGCATGCGCGAAACCTCGGCCCGGATCTCGTCGCGCGGCATCCGCCGCAGTGTCAGACCATAAGCCACGTTCTCTTCCACGGTCATATGCGGGAATAGCGCATAGGACTGAAACACCATCGAGGTGCTGCGCTTGTCCGGCGCCAATTCGGTCACATCCTGTCCGTAGATGCTGATGCGCCCGGCGGTCGGACGTACGAGACCGGCGATCAGGCGCAGGGTCGTCGTCTTGCCACCGCCACTCGGGCCGAGCAGCACGTAGTACTCGTTCGGCTCGATCCTGAGATCGGTCGGCTTCAGCGCCTGGACGGTGCCGTAGGACTTCGCGATGCCGGTCGCCTCGACCGCTAGGACAGAATTACTCATGCTTGCTCTTTTCGCAGCGCCAGAAGCAACACGGCGCCGACAATGACGATGGAGGTCATCGAGACCAGACCCGACATCGCATAGGTCTCTGGCGTCATGCCGGTGTTCAGCATGTAGGAGACGATGTACGTCGGGAAGGTCTCGAACCCGCCCTTGAGGAAGTTGGTGCGGGTGTACTCGTTGAATGACAGGATGACGGTGAAGGCGGTGGCGGAGAACACACCGGCCTTGATCTGCGGAAACTCAACATCCCAGAACGCCCGCCAAGCGGTGGCACCGCAGATGCGCGCGGCCTCGGTCTGTTCCGCGTGGTAGCGCGCCATGGTGACCAGCACGACAACGAACACATACGGCAGGCACCACAGAACCTGACCGATTACCGCCGTGGTCATGGAAAGATCGAACCACTCGAGCCCGAAGGTGTCCGAGAAGAACCGGCTCAAAGTCTTGAAGTAGACCAGCAGCGCCGCCGCCATGATGTCGGCCGGGATGAACAGTGGCGCCAACATCAACAGCAGGAACGGCACCTTCCAGCGAGTTGTTTGGTAGAACTTGGCCGACAGAATGCCCATTGGCAGCGTGACCACGACGACAACGAAGGCCAGCCAGAAGGTCCAACCCAAGGCCGCCAGGATCTCTTCGTTTCGGAACAGATCGAAGTAGTAGACCAGCGTGAAATCATAGTCGGCGGCACCGAAACCATGCTCGTTGAACGAGATCGTGACCGTGTGCAGCACCGGCGACATCAGGGCAACAACAACGAAAATCAGATAGAGCCATTTCGCCCGATGGGCCCAGGGATTTCCATATTCTCTCATCATAGCCGCCGACCTACCTTTTCGCCGGGTCGAGAAGTTTGGTTAGGTCGAATAACCAGTGGCCGATCAGCAGCAGCGCCATGAGGATCACCAGCATGATGGCGGCGATCGCCATTGCCAGCGGGAAGTCGAGTGCCGAGATTGCATTCAACACCAACGTACCGGCATTGACCGCACCCGGGCCGCCGAGAATATCGGGTATCAGGAAGACGCCGATACCATTGATGAATATGAATATCGTCGCCGCCAGAATGCCGGGGGCCGCCAGCGGCACGATTACCCGGCGCAATGTGGTCAGCGTATCGCTGCCGAGATCGTCACAGACCTCAAAGATGTAGCGTGGTACGGATTCCATGGCGAGGAAGCCGCAGAACACCATGAACGGCAAGTAACTCATCACCTCGCCGATCACCACCCCGGTCGGCGTGTAGATGAAGATACTGATCGGATCGTCAATTAGGCCTGAGCCGATGAGTGCGTCATTCAGTACCCCATGGCGCCCGAGGATCGGTCGGAGCGCGAAGATGCGGATCACTTCGGAAATCATGAACGGCAGGATGAACAGCAGGATCGCCTTGTGCTGGGCCTTCTCGGGCACTGATGAGCGTACAAAAACCGCGATCGGAAAACCGAGCACGAAGGCGACAAGCACGGATATGGCGGAGGATTTCATGGCGCGCAGGAAATTCTCAAAGCGGGCCGAACCGAAGAAATCCGCGTAAGCGCCGAAGGTAAATCCCGGTTCCATCCAGAAGTTGGTGCGCTCGAACACACTCCAAACCAAGGTTAGCAACATGGGCACAACAAAGAAGGCGATCAGAAAAGCGAGCGGCAGGTAGAACGCGTATCGTCCCAACCCGCGCTCGCCTGTCAGAAGGTCGCTTAGAGGTGAGGAGGCCGGCTGACGCCGGCCCCCTGTAGTCGTTGGTTGGCTCACGAAGTAACTCCGGTTAAGCGGCCTGCACCCGCGACCACCATTCCTGATAGGCACGCAGGTTTTTCGGATAGACGTTCTGCCAGGCATTGCCCTTGACCGCGTAGCGCGTTTCCTTGCGCGCCAGAACGGCCTTCAGGTCGGCAACGTTGAACTTGTCGGCATTGGCGTCCATGTACTCGACCATACCGGTGGTCAAGGACGCAAAGCCAAAGCGTGAGAGCTGCCGCGTCGTGTACCAGGGCGACAGGAAGGTATCGCAAAGGCTGTAGAACGCGCCTTCGCGACCGCGTTTGACTCCGCCGTTGGTCAACATCACGATGTTATTCCAGACTTGGTGTCCTTCCTTCATCGTGCCGTAGACGATGTCCTTCTTCGACTTTTTGGCCGAGACGCGTTGGATCGGCTCCCAGCAAGACATCATGACAACCTCGCCGCTCGCCATCAGGTCAACGCCCTGGGCGAAACCGTTCCAGAAGGTGCGGAACTGGCCCTTTTTCTTCTGGTCGATCAGGAATTGGCAGACCGCTTTGACCTCGTCCGGGCTCATATTCGAGCGATCCTTGATCTCAACCTTGCCGCTTTCGTGCAGATAGATTGCGGTGTTGGTCAACGTCGGACCGAAGTCATCCTGCATGGCGACACGGCCTTTGAACTGGCTGTCGAAGACAGCGCCCCAGGTGTCGATATCGCCGCCAATCGCGCCCTTGTCGTAGGCCAGGCTGTCGGCATTGGCGATATAGGGCACGCCATAGACATCGCCGTTGTAGCGGACCGAGTGTGCTGCAACGCCGCTCGGGCTTTTGACATCATCCCGTAGCAATCCCCAGTTTTTCATGCGCGAAGTATCGAGTTTGGCGATCACCTTGTTCTGACCCATGGCATCTTCCATGCCACCGCCGTTGTCGGTGAAGGCGTCGTAGAGTTTCTGGCCGTCACCGACCAGCATCTTGGTCAGAGCCTCGTCGGCGCTGGCGCTCTTCGGGCTCCAGGCGATGTTGATACCGGCCTTGGCGTTGACCTCATCCCAAGTCTTGAACGGCTTGGCGATTGGCGCCGCCCAAAGATTGAGTTTGTTGTCGGCCGCAAGGGCAGAGCCGGTCCGGCCGAGGGCGGTCATGCCTGCGGTCGCCGCGAGCCCGCCCATGAAGAGGCGGCGTGAGAATTCGTACTGATTGTTCATAGTTTCCTCCCAGTGCATATCGTCCGCTCGCTTGAAACCCTATGAGGCCGAGCCCAGCAAAATCGTAGGTTGGCTTCCCATTGGGTGGAGTCGTTGCTCCGAATGGATCGTGTGCGAACGTCGACGCAAATGATATGGGCCTATACCATATCTTGCCAAGCCCTCTTGTCGCATCGGTGGCTTGCACCCATGCATGCTTGGGTTAGAGTTCACGCGCTTGAGGCATTCTGGAGAGAAACATGTTCACGGTCCGGCCATTCGATGCACCTCTCGGCGCTGCGATCGAGGGGATTGATTTGAAATCCGATCTTGGGGATGAACTCATGCGCGGGCTCACCGCCGCGCTCTACGATCACCGGGTCATCGTGATCAAAGCTCAGTCACTTGATGAGGACGCGTACCTGAAGTTCGGCCGGCAATGGGGTGAGCCGATCCCACATGTCCTTGATCACATGCGCATGCCGGGGTACCCGGAGATGATGTGCGTCGGCAACACCGAAGAGAAAGACAAGACGGACTCGATCCGCCTCGGTGCGGCCCTCTGGCACACCGATCAATCCTATGAGCAGAAGCCGGCGAGCGCGACCATGCTTTTTGCGCTGATGGCGCCGAGACTAGGCGGGGAAACCCGCTTCACCGACATGGCGGCTGCCTATGAGGCGCTGGACACGGACCTGAAGGAGCAAATCGACGGGTATCTGGTTTCGCACCTCTACGGTGCTGCAAAGCTCAGAGAGGGCGAGTTCATCGCCAGCCCCTTGATCAACCAGTCTCAAACAAATCATATTCCGACCTGCAAACACCCTTTGGTGCTGCGCCACCCGGTGGTCGGTCGCAAGGCGCTTTACGCGGTCGCGCAATCCGCCTTTGCCATCGAAGGGCTAGGCGACGACGAAGCGGGCCAACTTCTTTGGGACTTGCGAGAACACTGCATCCAGGATCGCTTCGTCTACAGGCACAAATACGAAATTGGTGACCTGGTGATCTTCGACAGTTACTCGACCATGCATGCGGCGACGCCAATCGCGGTCGCGGAGTCACTCAAGGACGAGAACGCGCGTCTGAACTGGCGGATTAGTGTGCGCGGCCTGCCGCAGGTGCACCGCGAGGCCGCCGCCTGATCTAAGGCCAGTCGCCCCCAGCTTTCCGCATACCGGCGGTCTCGAAATATTCGTCGAAATCTGTTGGTGGTCCGGCAAGCGTGTGTAGCAGCTTGATCAGGTTGTATTGCGGGATTGGAATGTCGCAACCGGCATCGGACCAGATTTTCGGAATTGGTAGTAGGCAGCGCTGCCGGTCGACCAGCAAGACGGTCTCGCGGTGTACCATACGACCAGCATCGAACAGATCCAGGATTGCTGTGCGCGCGTTCTCGTTCGCCAATGGCCCTGATATTGGCAACACGAAATTACCCTTCACGATTAACCCATAGGCCATGGAAATCCGAATGTCCTTGCGGTAGGTAAAGGACATGCGGTGCTGGTCGGTTTCCAGGCTAAGCTGCTCGCCTTCCGGGCCAATTACCGGCGTGAAGCGATGGCGGTAGGTTGGCTGCAGGATGAGTTCCCACTCGGCCACGTCACTGTCGGCGATAGTTTTGATGAAGTCCCGTAAGTTCATTCTAAGCGCTTGTCGTTCGGATCGTTCTTGGGCCACTCCGGAAGCTTCTTTCCCGTCACCTCTTCCAACGTGGCGCGGGCATTCTCGATAATCAGTTTTGACTTTGCCGAAATGCGATCACAGTTGAAGATCGCCTCGATAATTTCCGGCTGTGCAACGATCAACATAAGCTCGTCCAGGCTTTCGCTAAGGTCAGCGGCACCGGCGATGATCCTGGCGTTGCCGTCTCGCTCTTCCTGGCGACCGCCCCAAGACATGGTACCGATTTCAACCGGTGCTTCGCCCCTGCTATAGGACCAAAGCTCACCACTTGGTCGCATTTTCCACGGACCTGGCGTGTATCTCGCCATGAACACCTCCCCTGAGACAATCGCGAAACAAGTTCGCGACGACACTCAATCCTAGATCGGTAGATCGCCCCAGACAATCTTGTAACTAAAGCATATTCCGAGCGCCTCCGGTTTGCTATGGTCCAGCCTTCGGACCTTCTTCCGATCGCAAGGGGATGCGATGTTTTCCAAATGGCTGACGATCCTGGCCTTGCCGGTGCTTCTGGGCGGATGCGGCATGTTCGATCTGTTCGACGATGTCGACACAGATAGGCAGCGCCTGCGCGCCGATGTGCGCGAGGCTCTGGAAGAATTGAATGTTGAACGCACAACTGATCGCCGCGAGTATATCGCAGCGCAGATCGAACGCGCTTTGGGTAAGCGGGTCGGCGAGATGGACCGCCTTGCCACGGTCGAGAAATCCCTACAGGAACTCGAAGCGGACCTGGACGCGATGCCCACCGCGACCGGCGGCGGCGATGATGTGCGCTCGGCTGCGATGACGGCAGAGATCGACCGTATTCTTGAAGAAAATGACAGGCTGACAGAGGAAATTGCCAAACTCCTGGAGGAAACGGTGCAACGCGAGGCGGCGGCGAACGCCCGGTTTGAACGTCTGGAAACCCGCACCCGACAAATTCGATGGCCAAATGAAGGCGGCGCGCAAAGAGGCCTCCATCTGGCATCCTACAAGAGCCATGAAGCGGCATTGCGGGGATGGGAAGTTCTCTCGCAGCGCCATGGTGAGGTGATGACAGGCATGAACCCTGTCTTTATCGAGGTCGGCACCGTTGCTGGGCATTTTGTTCGGGTCATGGTCGGTGTCGGGCAACCCGAGGCTCGATTGACGCGGTTGCGTGACGGCGTCCGCAACGCTGGCGACTACGCAATGATCATGGCGGTCCCGGGTGCGGCACGTGCAGGCGCAACGCCGCGGGCCCCAACCCGCAACGTGCTACCGACCTTGCGGGTTCCTGGTAGCTAATTTCATAGCTCTTGGCGGCTGGTTACTCATTGTCGTCAACCTCTGCGCCAGCGCCGGATCGTGATCGCTCGCTAGCTGGCACCAGAACCCTGTTGGCAGCTTGACGCAGGCGGTCTCGGCTGGCGCTATCCAACATAAGCCCATCATTGACTGACTGGACATGACGGGCCTCGAGGTTTTCGGCCGATACACCGCCTTCAAGCGGCGGCGGTGGCGCGCTGGTGCCAGTGCGTATGACGAGTTGGCACAGGTCGCTGGAGCTGTCGGAGCACTTCAAGTCCACGCCGCGCCCGGTAACCAAGGCTTCACCGTCGGGCCAAGAGACCGAAAACCATCGACCGCTCTGTGCCAGTCCAGCAGCATAGGCGACGGCGGCCAGTGGTGAGCGGCAATCTTCAACGGTAATCGGCTGGTCCAATCGGGCGACCGCCAAATCGACCGCAAGCGGTCCGACGACCAGGCAGGATCGCCCATTGGCTAGCACTGAGGCATCTTTGCAGTTAAGAGGGCCCTGGCCGATATGGGGAAAATCGTTGAGCAACATCGCCAGCCCACCCAAACCGCGGGATTCCAGCCAGACCACGGCGCGGGCGCCATCGCGATCTAGACCGGGGGCGACCCCAGCACCCTCTAGCGCCTTCTGTGCCGTTACTTGCAGTTCGTTCAGCGAGGCCCGGGTAACGCTCATGGCTCCGCTCCCCGCAGCACCGGCGCAAACCAGTCATCTGCCTCTGGCAAGGTCAGCTCGTCAGGCAAAGGTGCTCCCTGAAACAACGCAATCCGGGTCCAAAGCATGGATTTTGGGTCGAATTTCACGGCACCGAAGATCGAAAGTTTGCACCGAAGGATATCGATGGGTTCGCACCCGGCATCCAGAAGATTGTCTCGAAACTCCGCATAGGGCAGATGCGCCAAACTCTGCACCCGACGCGCTATTCGGCGAAATTCAGGGTGTTCAATAAAAAACTCCGCCACGCTCGCGTCTGGATTTGTATCGGCCAGGACGTGGTGCAACCGGGTTACGTCGCGGGCAATGCCGATTGGTAATTCCAACTCCGCGCCGGGTTCGTCGCGCCGTTTGCCCAGTCTCGGCTCTTCCTTTTCGGCCGAGCGATACCAGAACAGCGTTTCCGCCGCCTGGTCTGAAAAATCATACGTGAGCGCCCAACCGTAGGCCTCTTCGATCAAACCCTGCAACGAACCGGCCGACATGCCCGGCTCGGTCGTCTCGCTCTCGTCCGATGCCGTGGTGTTCTCCAACTCGTCGATCAGGGGACCGTAGGGTTCCAACGTCAGGCTGTTCAGCATTTCCTGGGTCTCCAGGCTGGCTTCGCTCTCGGCCCATTGTGCCAACCGGTTCCACGGGTAAGGTTCGCTGAGCCAGGCCTCATTCGAGAAAAATTGTGCGCGAACCATGGTCAACTCTCTGTCCAGCCGAGCGATCTCTGCCTGCTGCCCCGCATCTGCGGTTGGCCATTGTCCGAGATGTTCCAGGACCCGGTCGAGCAATCCTTTCAGTGTCGCGATCTCTGCATCCGAGGCCCGCTCGACAGCGCGAACCCGGGCAATCGCAGTCTCTCGTGCCGTGATCCAGTTGTGTAGCAGCTTTGGGTGATTGACCAGATAGGGTGCCATGCCCAGGCCCGTGGCATTGCCGATGCCAAAACA
>JABIRP010000417.1 GCA_018699735.1 Rhodospirillaceae bacterium
AAGCCGAGCCGGCACTGACCGCAAATCCGGCAAGATCAAGTGCCATTACTTGGGTTTCCGCTGCAACACCGGGCATCGTGATGCAGCTGGTATTGGCCAGTCGCACCGCCTCACCTCCCATGACCCTCGCTGTCTGCGCCGTTTCTTGAATTTTTCGTTCCAAGCCGTCGCGCAGTCTGGCAACGGTTTGCCAAAGACTGCGCGACTGTTCAGCCGTCTTCGCCGCCGCACCGAACCCAGCGATACCAATTAAATTCTCGGTGCCCGACCGGCGGCCCTGTTCTTGCCCACCGCCCTTGATCAAAGGGGTGAGCGCAAGCCCTTTGCGGGCAATCAGCGCCCCGATCCCCGCCGGACCGCCGAGTTTATGGGCCGACACACTCATAAGATCCAAACCGGTCTCGGCAAAGCTCACAGGCAATCGGCCGGCCGCCTGGATGGCATCGCAATGCACCAGCCCGCCCCTGGCATGCGCAAGCGACACCACCTCGGCAATAGGCTGGACCACTCCGGTTTCGTTATTCGCCCACATGACCGAAACCAGCACAGGATCATCCGATGCATCGAGCATCCGCGCTAACACCGCCAGATCGACTACGCCTGACTGATCTACCGGAATCCGTGCTTCATCAGGGGCTTGAGCCAAAATCGAATCATGTTCGATGGCCGAGACAAGAATTCGGGTACGCCCCACACCGGCCACCGCCAGTGCATTGGCTTCGGTGCCGCCGCTGGTAAACCAAACATCGGCATTTCGGGCATCGACCAATGACGCAACATCTCGTCGGGCCGCTTCCATTCGCGCTCGTGCCGCGCGACCAAAGCCATGAACTGAAGATGGATTACCCGTCTCAGCCAAAGCGGCAGACATAGCCTCCCGCGCTGCGTTGCAGAGCGGCGTGGTTGCATTGTGGTCGAGATAAACTGTCGATTCTCGCATGGCCCTGTAATCCGAAAGCCCGGCGAAATGGACGGTCAGGCAGCCAATTCGTCGAGCGACAATTTACCGGAAAGGAGATCCTGCAGCGAAACCCGTTCAAGATAAGCAAACACCTGCCGGGCAATCTCTTCCCAAAGCGCCACGGTCGGATCATCGATTTCGGTAATCGCGCCCTCAAGTGCGTCAGCTCCCTCGGAGCCAGACTCAACAGACCGAACCACATCGGAGACTTTGATGTCCGCAGGCTGATTACTCAACCGGTAACCGCCGCCTGGCCCCCGCACACTATGAACCAGACCGGCGCGCCGCAGACCGGCAAACAACTGCTCCAAATAAGAGGCTGAAATTCCGATCCGATCGGCCAATCGTGCCAAAGGCAATGGGCTGTTTCCCTCTTGCCGGGCCAAGTCGCAAAGCGCCAAAACGGCGTAACGGCCACGTGTGCCGAGCTTCACCATCGTTTTCCTACCTCTTTAGACTCACGTTGTCGTTCCTGGATCTCGAAAAAAACGAATTCCAGGCTGGTTTCAGATACTCACCGCAGAACTCTTGTAGAATTTTATCTCGGCTGAGATATAACACGCACTCCCGTGCGATGCGGGCCGGACTGTAGCGGCAGATTTCTGCAAACGCAAACTGCTCTGTACCGACACTCACAGCTTCCGGTTTTCCGGAGGGTTGAACGCACGATATTTGAAATTGGTAGCATCAATTGATGTACGCGAGGTTAATCGATCCATGCCTGAGGTAATCATCAACGGTCCCGAGGGACGCCTGGAAGGACGCTATCTGCACGGCAAGGCGGAGAACCCTCCGATCGCGCTGATGCTGCATCCGCACCCCGACCATGGCGGGACGATGAACAATAAAGTCGTCTACGCCATGTACCAGACTTTCGTAAACCGGGGGTTTTCGGTCCTGCGGTTCAATTTCCGCGGCGTCGGACGATCCCAGGGGGTCTATGACCGCGGCGAGGGTGAGTTGAGCGATGCGGCATCGGCTCTCGACTGGTTGCAGACCTATAACCCGAACGCGCCGTATTGCTGGATTGGCGGATTCTCATTCGGTGCCTGGATCGGAATGCAGCTTCTGATGCGGCGACCGGAGATCAGCGGCTTCATCTCGGTGGCGCCACCGGCAAACACTTTCGATTTCACCTTTCTCGCACCCTGTCCCGCGTCGGGTTTGATGGTGCAAGGCGCGCAGGATGACATCGTTCCGCCCGACTCGGTCAAGAAACTGGTCGATAAACTGACAGCCCAGAAAGGCATCGCGATCGGCTACCACCTGATCCCCGGTGCCGGGCATTTCTTTACCGATCAGGTTCCCGAGATGAGCCAGGCAATCGACGACTACCTGGAAGAGAACCTGCCAAAAGAAGACCCGGCCGAAGCCGAAGCGACCGCTTAAGCTTTTGGAAACAACACCCCGCCCGTAATCGCGCGCGGGGTGCCGGTGGTGCCGGGGAAAGAAACCGTCAATCCCAACCTTGAACGCACGGCGAGATAGGCGAAAGCCTGAGCTTCCAGGGCGTCACCGTCCCACCCGAGCGTGTCGCAATCGACGACATCGACCCCGAGAGCCTGCGCGAACCCATCCATGATGGCCGAATTTTTCCGGCCACCACCACAGACGATCCAACGTTTCGCGGGTGTCGGAAACTGGTTCGCAGCGCGCGCTATCGTTTCAACAGTGAACGCGGTCAACAAAGCCGCACCATCAGCAACCGACAAGCCCATAAGCGCGGTTCGGGCGGACTCTATGAAATCATCGCGGTCCAAGGATTTTGGCGCCGGCCGCTCGAAATAGGGGTGAGCCAACAACGTAGCCAGCCGGCCCCGTTCGACCTTGCCAGAACGCCCGATTTCGCCATCACGATCGAACGGGATCCCGGCTTCGGCGGCGACCCAGTCATCCAACAGCGCATTTCCGGGCCCGGTGTCAAAGGCAAGGATTTCCGCTTCGCCGATATCGCTCGTTGATCCGATCCAAGTCACGTTTGCCACGCCGCCGACGTTCAGCACCGCCAAGGGCAAGTCCAGGCCGCCGACGAGAGCCCGGTGATAGGCCGAGGCCAAAGGGGCGCCCTGGCCACCTGCCGCCACATCCGCCGAACGAAGGTCAGCCACCACATCAATTCCAAGCGCGCGTGCTAGCCGAACACCATCGCCGATCTGCCAGGTCCGCCCTAGCTCAGGTTGATGTAGGATGGTGTGGCCGTGAAAACCGACCAGATCCACCTCGCTCGCCGGCAGATCTGCCTCGACCAGAAGATCCTGCACGGCAGCCACGTGCAAATCCGTCAAATCGCGCTCGACCTCGTCGACTTGGCCCTGCCCGCCTAGAATGGAGCGGAGCCGATCGCGAAAGCCCGCGTCGTAGGGAGCCGATCGAAATCGCTCGACCTCGATGTTGTCTCGACCATCGGTGCGAATCAGGGCGGCGTCTATGCCATCCATCGACGTGCCGCTCATCAGCCCGATTGCGGTCCAAGTGTGAGAATTTTCCATGCCATTAGTGTCAAGGGTATGCGCAATCGCGTCAATCATCGTCGTCCAACCTAACAGCCTATCGACTAGCGCGGTTGAGAGGCAGCACGCCGTGTGCTACATCCCCGGCCCCGATCCCATGATCGATACGCAGGCGGCGGAGCCCGACGATGAGTAAACTGAAATCAGAATTCATGCGCACGATGGAAGAGCGTGGGTTCATTCACCAGACCACCGACGCGGACGGTCTGGACGAGGCCGCCAGCAACAAGACCATCACCGCCTATATCGGTTTCGACTGCACCGCCGACAGCCTGCACGTAGGATCGTTGGTTCAGATCATGATGCTGCGTCACTTACAGCGCAGCGGTCATCGCCCGATCGTATTGATGGGCGGCGGCACCACGAAGATCGGCGACCCTTCTGGACGGGATGAGGCACGACGGCTTTTGAGTGACGACGATATCGCCGCCAACAAGGCCAGTATCCTCCGGATCTTCGACAACTATCTCGACTTCGGCGATGGAGCCACCGACGCCTTTATGGTCGACAATGACGAGTGGTTGAACGGGTTGAGCTACATCCCGTTCCTGCGCAAATTCGGCGCACATTTCTCGGTCAACCGGATGCTGTCCTTCGACAGCGTGAAGCTTCGATTAGAGCGCGAGCAACCGCTGAGCTTCCTAGAGTTCAACTACATGATCCTGCAGGCCTATGACTTTCTGGAGCTGCGTCGGCGGTATGGTTGCGTGCTGCAGATGGGCGGTTCGGACCAGTGGGGCAATATCGTCAACGGTGTCGAGTTGACCCGCCGGGTCGACCAACAATCTATCTTCGGTCTAACCACGCCGCTGATAACCACCGCCTCCGGCGCCAAGATGGGCAAAACCGCCCAAGGTGCGATCTGGCTTAACAAAGAGCGGCTCTCGGCTTACGATTTTTGGCAGTTTTGGCGCAATACCGAGGACGCGGACGTTGGCCGGTTCCTGCGCCTGTTCACCGACCTGCCGTTGGATGAGGTTGCCCGTCTGGAGGCGCTCCAGGGCGCTGAAATCAACGACGCCAAGAAAGTGTTGGCGGACGAGGCGACCAAGCTCTGCCATGGCGAGGCTGTAGCGGCTGAGGCGGCCGAGACCGCGCGGCGCACATTTGAGCAAGGCACGGTCGGCGAGGCACTTCCGACAATCGATGTCGCGCGCGGTGATCTGGAGGCGGGTGTGCCGGTGGTCGACGCTCTCACCCGAGTTGAACTCACCTCAAGCAAAGGGGAGGCACGTCGCCTGATCAAGGGTGGCGGTGCCCGTGTGAACGACGTGGCGGTCACCGATGAGGCCTCGGCAATTGGGATTGCAGACCTGAACGAGGACGGCGTGATCAAACTGTCCGCCGGTCGCAAGCGCCATGCGCTTGTCCGAGTGACATAGAAACAAGCCTAGCGCCCCAGACCTTCTCGTTGCTTGAAGGTCAGGTCGGATCCAACAAAACCGCCAATCCCATCACTGGTCGCCTTCACCAGATTTCGGAGGAAACCCGGGGTGAACGCGGTTAACGGGTTCACGGTTATGGTTGGGTTCTGAAGGCTGTCGGTCAGAAAATACTGCCCTGCCAGCAAACCCTCGCGCTTGCCGCCGGTTAGAATTTTCCCGAGGATCGGGATCCGATCGATCAACCGGCTGAGACCGTAGGCAGGCACCACCATGCCTTCGATCGAAACCGTATCGGTCGTGCGCCCGATTGTCCCTTCGGCCGAGATACCGAGCGATGGCCCGTAAGCGAGGGCATCGCGCACGGTAATGCTCTCTTCACCGATCTCAAGCTCTGCCGTCGCCTCACTAAATCCGATACCGCTGCCTTCGACCAGTTCAACCAGCCCTGTGAGCGTCGCCGCCAGAAGCAACCGGGTGAGAAGCGGCGCATCGATAACACTGAAATCCCACATGGAGGCCGTGCCTCGGATCAATTCGTCCTTGCCCTCACCAACAATGGTTCCCGCGAACTCAAGCACCCCGCCTTCAATTGACTGAAACAACTCGAAATCCTTCAGCAGAGCGCTGGCATCGGATGCACGAATTCTAATTTTCTTGTCGTCGCCGGCACGGATGATTTGAACTTGGACTTCGCTGTTACCGGCAAGAGCACTCACGGCAATGGATTCGAGCCCATGCTTTGACGTCACAGCATCAGCGCGAACCCCGTTGAGCGTTATATCCTCGTTTACAATGACCTGGTCGAACCGGCCTTTTACTTCCAGGGCAGTCCCATCTTCGTCATTCTTGCCGGACCAATGTTCTCGCACCGCCTTTAAATCCAGAACCGGTCCCGCCAAATCGAAGAGATATGTTCCGTCAGGGCGTACCGCCGCAGTCCCAGTTGCTTCAGTCTTGGCGAATTTGAGCTTTCCAATATCAAGCCGCGTCAGCCCGCTTCCGTCTTGGGCGAAACTGGCCTTGCCCGCAAATTCAAACTCTTTGGCAGCCATGACAAATTTGTCGATCTCAAGCTTCGCCAAGCCTTTGCCGTCCGCTGCCAACACCCCTTTGCCGGTAAACCCCAGATCCGCCGCGACAAGATCAAGCTGATCGATCCTTGGCGCCAAGCCAGGGCCACTCGTCATCTTGAGCCGAAGCGTGCCAACCGCGCCGACCGGCTTCTCCCAATCGAGCCGTGGCGCCATCAGCCGAGCCTCGCGCAGGTTCATGATTGCATTCAACTCGCGGCGCCCATCACCGAATTCCCTGACCAGAGCCTCGGTCACAGCATCGCCGTCGATAAAATCTTCCAGCGCCAACCCGAGCGCGCCACGGGCCTTCGCGTCCAACGTGGTGTTGATTGTCGTCGTTCGCTTCAATCCGGTCCCGGCCCGGAAGGTCTCGACAATATTGAGATCGACCGTATTTCCAGCGATCTTGGCTTCACCCTTTAGCGTCATACCCCGGCCGTTCAGATCCAAGGTCAGCACACCATCGTCCAAGCCATGCTCGAAGACCACGTCCGGAATCTTCACGTCGCGCATGTTGGCGGCAGCAGCCACCATAATCATGTCTGGTTGCAATTTTGTGGTCATCGGAAATTCAAACCGACCACGCACGCCGGTCGAACCTTCAATGGTCTTCGGGTCCAGCCCGATTGCGGCCGCATACCCCAAGGGTTCGTGGTCAAGCACCTTTAATGCGTCCGAGATCGGCCCTCGTACCACTGCCTCGATACGGGCTTTCTCGATATCGGTATCCAGGTCGTAAAATTCGACCTGTCCAGACTCGACCGCAAGGCCCATGAGGCGGGCGCCATTCAAGGTGATGTCGAAATGGTTCTTGCCATAGGTCGCATAGCCGTGGGTATCGACAATTGGTGGCAGCGGGCGGAAAAAATGCGTCGTAACTCCGGTGAACTCGACGCGGCCACCGAGCGTATCCAATTGCAGCCCCCCCGGATCCATACCCGTCAAGCGCCCACTCGCCTCAACCGTAGCAGCGGGCACTTGGCCGTTCTCCAGATTGGCCATCACCCAATCCCACGCAAGCGTGCCAAGTTTAGAGGACCAGTATTCGGGAACCCGGCTGACGGGTACGTCTTCGATGCGGCCGGTCAAAGTCCAAACCCCATCACCGCCAGGCGATTTGAGCTCTCCCTTGGCTTCCGCGCGTGAATTGTCCCGAACGTAGGAAAACCGCTCTAGGATCAGAACATCATCAGCGCTCGCATACCGCGCTTCCAGCCGCAGACTGTCGAACGCATGCGGATTTTCAAAGAGCTCCGGCAAGGCCACCCGCCCAGGACCGGCGACGACGTTGAGGGCAAGTTCGCTAGGCCGCTCCAAGCCCTTGCCGACAAAAGCAAGTGTGCCGCCGAGCGTTGTATCGAACCGATTTAGTTCCGCGAATACCGGTAACTTGGCCGCCAATGCGGCTGTCGGAAGCCCCTCGAATACCAAGGAACCCGCAACCGCCTGGTCGGCGCGGGCCAATACTGCTTCGGCACCAACCCGAGTGTTAGACCCGTCGATCTCAATCCGGGACGACATCTTGACTTGAAGCCCTGCCTCGGTTCTGCGGAAAGACAGGGCCGCGTCGCGTGCATCCAAATTCAATTTTAGCTTCTTATCGTCGACCCGGATCGTCGCTCCACTGACCTCGATCTCTTTTAAATATCCCAACACGCCCTTGCCGTCGGGCTCGGCCGCCAGCGCGTCGAGGATCATGGCGAGGTCCTCGCCGCCATCGTCCGTGTCGTCAATCTGGGCAAACCCCCAACGACCAGAAAGATCGCGATGGACCCTCAACTTCGGGCCCTCAACAATAATTCGGACCGGCGCCACGTCGAATTTCACCAACGCCGTCGCGGAAAGCCGCACCGACGCAGACGGTATTTGGATGGTCGTCGACCCATCCGCCTTTCCGACAGAAATTTTCTGAGCCGAGATATCAAATACCTGACTCCACCCCCGCCAATCGAGTTCGAGGGCGCCGAACTCTACGCTCAGAGATCCGTCTTCCGGCGTTAAGGCCTCGGTAATGTAAGGGGTCAAAAAGGTTAGCGGGATCGGGCCCTCGGCCAGACGCCAAACTATGACCGCCGCCAGGATCGCTGCTCCGGCAACTATGGCCGCGAGGAATTCTAAGGTCAGTTTGGTCGTTCGCGCGATCACGCCCGCATCCGTTCACCAGATAACTACCGGTCCCCCTCGTCCCGCGCAGGGTCGCCGCTCCATTTCAAAGCTCATAGCATGGTTCTGTACGCGACCCTAAGGTCAAGGCGGGCTGTCGGGGAATTTTACGATTCGGTTCACCGGCCGACGAGACGAACCTCGACCTGCTTGTCTTCCCCAGCCCGGATAATTGAAAGCGAAACAGTGTCGCCAGGGCGCTTGAGAAATACTGCCGCCCGCAAAGCCTTTGGATGAACTAGCCGGCGGTCGTCGATCGCGAGCAGGACATCCCCCGCCTTGACCCCGGCAACCTCAGAAGGTCCAGTCGCGGCAATTACGCGCAGGCCGGTATGCTGCAGGCGCTCGTCCAATGTCAGAACCTCCGCCTGCAAACCAATGGACGCCTCTTGCACCTTTCCATGAGCGATCAAATCTTCGACCACGCGATTGATCAGAGTTGCCGAAATCGCAAAATTGACGCCGATATTCGCATCCGAGCCTTTGGTGAATATTGCCGACAGCATGCCGATCAAACGCCCTTGGTTGTCCACCAGGGCGCCTCCAGAGGAACCGGGATTGAGGGCTGCGTCGGTTTGGATAAAATCTTCGACCGGATTGAAACCGGTATTTGACCGGCCGACGGCCGAAACCACGCCGCACGTGACGGACAGGTCGAGCCCGAACTGGTTGCCGACGGCACAGACCGGTTCGCCCAAAATGGCGGTCGCAAACTGTGGTAACACCGGTAAATCTGGTCCGATCCGTAACACGGCGATGTCCGTCGCCGGATCGCCAGCGATTAGATGTGCCGGAACAATGCGACCGTCCGGCAACCGGGCTCTGATGTCGACGGCTTTGGCAACCACGTGGCGGGCTGTCACCAGATATCCCTGGTTCCGAATGGCGACCGCCGAGCCTTCAGGCGCCGTGCCAGGCGGTACACGGCCGACCCCGCCCCTCTCATAACCTGGCCATTTGGGTAGCAGGCTGACAACACTTTCCAGCACCTTGGGCTCAAAGGCATAGGCTGTGGGCATGGCAAACAATACGACCAAGGCCGCGAGGAGCAGTCTCACGGGACCGGTTCCAGGCGATAGAGGCCGCCGTCATTGGAATCCGTCAATACGTAGATCAAACCGTCCCGGCCCTGGCGAACGTCACGAACGCGACCGAGCACGCCTTTCAACAGACGCTCTTCGCCTGTTACCCGGGATCCATCAAGCGTCAAGCGAACGAGCAATCGGCCGGCAAGTGCACCGACAAACAGACTGCCCCGCCATTTCGGGAACCGGTCGCCATCATAGAATGCCATGCCCGATGGCGCGATCGACGGCACCCAGTACCAGAGCGGCTGAACCAGGCCTGACTTGCGCTTGCCAATGCCAATAGGAGACCCGTCGTAACCGATCCCGTGGGTGATCACCGGCCAACCGTAGTTCAACCCGGCTTGGACAAGGTTGATCTCGTCGCCACCGCGCGGGCCATGTTCGTGGATCCAGATATGGCCGGTTTCGGGATGCACAGCCATGCCCTGCGGATTTCGATGACCAAAACTAAAGATCTCCGGGCGAACCTCCGGCCGTCGTGCGAATGGGTTGTCTGGAGGAACCGCGCCATCGTCGCGAAGGCGCAGCACCTTACCGCCAAGATCGTTCAGTTTCTGTGCCCGCTGTTTGTTCCCGCGCTCGCCCGAGGTGACAAACAGCGAGCCATCCGGTGCGAAAGCGAGCCGAGAGCCGAAATGTCGGCCACCGTATCCAAAAGGCTCCGCAACCAGCAGAACCTGCAACTCTTTTAGACTTGAGCCGGACAGCCGGGCTCGCGCGATATGGGTCGCGTGACCATGCTCCCCGCCGGCGACATAACTCAGATATAACCATCGATTGCGCGCGAAGTCGGGATGCGGGACGACATCCAGAAGACCGCCCTGCCCTGGATTGGCAATCTCCGGCAATCCGGTGATTGGTTTTGGGTCGAGTTTCCCGTTGCGCATTACCCGCAATCTTCCAGGACGTTCGGTGATCAAGATTGATCGGTCTGGAAGAAAAGCCAGGGACCAAGGGTGTTCGAGACCACCGGTAATCTGAACAACGCGAAAATCATGCAGTTTCGACTGCTCCACATAGGCCAGAGCCTGGATTGGAGCGCCAACGAGCAACACGAAAGCCAAAATCAAACGACACATGACCGAGATGGTAACCCGGGCATGCGCGTGCACCAAGAATTGTTGACCGCCAATTTGCAGTGCGGTTTGGGTCAGATTTGTTGACCGACCGCTCTCTCTGGCCTAAATCGAACAACATGACTGACACTGCCCTGGCCCCAATCGGCCGCGACCTCAAAATTATGGGATTGGTTGGCACCGCACACGCGGCGAGCCATTTCTTCCATCTGGTCCTGCCGCCGCTCTTTCCAATTTTGAAGGACGAGTTCGGCGTGTCCTATACGGAACTCGGGCTTTTACCGAGCCTGTTTTTCGCTGCGTCGGGGTTCGGGCAATCCGTCGCCGGTTTTCTGGTCGACCACTATGGCGCAAGACGCATCCTGCTGATCGGCCTTTCGATACTGTCATTGGCCGTGATCGGCTATGCCATGGTCGGCGCATTTTGGATGTTGATCCCGCTGTCGATCCTCGCCGGGCTAGGCAATGCTGTCTTCCACCCGGCCGACCTGTCCATTCTGACCAGCAAGGTGAGCCCGGGCCGGCTCGGCCGCGCTTACGGCACCCACGCAATTTCAGGCAACCTTGGTTGGGCGGCAGCTCCGGCACTGATGATCACACTGGCGCATTTCGCCGACTGGCGGACGGCTGTGATTGTGGCGGGCTGTATCGGATTGGCGATTGTCGCCGCGTTCCTGATTTGGGGCCGCGATCTCGCGGACGAACGGCAATTGGACGAGAGCGGGGGCCATCCAAGAGGCCTACCGACACTGGCCGATGTGCGGCTCTTGTTTTCGGCAACCATATTGTCGTGTTTCGCCTATTTCACCTTTCTTGCCGCCGCCTTGATCGGTGTCCAGACCTTCGGTGTGACGGCAATGGTCGCGATTTACGAGGTCCAGATCGAGACTGCAACCGCGGCCCTGACCGCCTTCTTGCTAGGTTCGGCCAGCGGCATCCTGCTCGGCGGGATTGCCGCCGACCGAACCAGCCGGCACGATCTGATCGCAATGGGCGGCATGATAGCGGCAGCGATCGCGTTCGCGGGCATAGGTCTCGGTTTACCACCGACATATCTCCTGATCGCAGCCCTCGCAGTCGCCGGGTTCCTGTCTGGAACAACCTCACCGTCACGCGACATGCTCGTGCGCAAAGCCGCTCCCAAAGGGGCGTCCGGGCGGGTTTTCGGTTTCGTCTACTCCGGTTTGGACCTGGGCTCGGCCGTGATGCCGTTAGCGCTGGGCATCCTCATGGATAACGATAGGCCCGATCTGATTTTCCTTTCGGTTTCCGGGTTCCTGATTGTCACCGCTGCGACGGTGATCGAGGTTCGAAAACGCCGCTGAGCCTATTGTTCGAGCCTGAACTTATAGATCTCGCCTGCGACAAAATGCGCATCATACGCACCTGCAAATTGACCCAGATCAAGGATTGGCCGGGAGCCAGGTTCTAGGGTGTGTTTATCGAACATACCAATCGGTAGTTCGAAACCGAATTAGGAGACAGAAACAAAATTCTTCCGAGAGTTCGATGATCCCCACGAACGTCCCGGTTTGACACGGACCACTACCCTCCCCCAACCCTCCCCCAAAGTGGCCCGTGTCTTTTCATACCTAGTCGAATGTCACCGAAAGGTCAGATCGTCCCACGTACCCTCCCCCTACCCTCCCCCAGTGGGCGATCGAGACCGAGAGACGATAATTCGGCAAGGCTAAGAAGACGGCGGTGAAGCTTTGATTTCACCGCCGTCTCGCATATAACGCCTCTCGATTTCACGATTTGATGCCGGACCCTCACAGCATCCAGCCGGCAACGGGAGACGCGAATGTCCGGATACGCCGCACCGCTCGAAGACATGCAGTTCGCGCTGGAGGAAGTCGGTGGGCTCGATCAGGTCGCCAGCCTGCCCGGCTTGGAGGCAACGGATCGCGATCTGGTAGCGCAGATCCTAGAAGAAGGCGGTAAATTTGCCTCTGGCGTTTTGGCCCCCCTGAACGAAGTCGGTGATCAACAAGGCTCGCGCCTGGAAAATGGCGTCGTGCGCACGCCAGACGGTTTTGCCGAGGCCTATGAGCAATTCTGGCAATCGGGATGGAATTCGGTCCCATTTGATCCGGAATATGGTGGGCAGGGCCTGCCCATGCTGGTCTCAACCGCGCTTTGGGAAATGTGGGACGCAGCCAACCTCGCCTTCACCCTCTGCCCGCTCCTGACACAGGCCGGCATTGACGCCCTGACGCGTCATGGCTCGGATGAACAGAAGCAAACCTACATGGAAAAGCTGGTCACCGGCGAGTGGACCGGGACCATGAACTTGACAGAACCACAATCTGGAACCGATCTCGGCGCCATCCGCGCGCGCGCTGAGCGCAACGGTGACCATTACCTGCTCCGGGGCCAAAAAATCTTCATCACCTGGGGCGATCACGAGATGACCGAAAACGTCATCCACTTGGTCTTGGCCAGATCCCCCGACGGACCGCCAGGCACCAAGGGGCTGTCGCTTTTCATCGTGCCGAAATATCTCGTCAATGAAGATGGCACGCTTGGACGGCGCAACGACGTGAAGCCGATTTCGCTCGAGCATAAGCTCGGCATCCATGCCAGCCCGACTTGCGTGATGGGGTTTGGCGAGGATGAGGGTGCGGTTGCCTACTTGATCGGCGAAGAGAATCGCGGCATCGAGTACATGTTCGTGATGATGAATAATGCCCGGCTCGGCGTCGGGCTCGAAGGGCTAGCAATATCGGAGCGGGCTTACCAGCAGGCCGTCGCCTACGCCAAGGACCGGGTTCAGGGGCGCGCCATCCAAGGTAGCGCCATGGGGGGCAGCAAAACCCCGGTCGCAATCATCAATCACCCCGACGTGCGCCGCATGCTGACCGATATGAAATCTCGGATCGAGGCAATGCGCGCGCTTTGTTATTACACCGCCGGCACGCTCGACACCGCCGATCGGGCGGCGGACGCAGATGAGAAGCGACGCGCTCAGGCGCGCCTGGATCTATTAATCCCAGTGGTCAAGGCCTGGTGCACCGATACCGGTCTTGAGATCACTTCTACTAACATCCAAGTCCATGGCGGCATGGGCTTCATCGAGGAAACCGGTGCCGCCCAGCACTATCGCGACGCCAGGATCACGACGATCTACGAAGGCGCCAATGGTGTCCAAGCGCTCGACCTCGTCGGCCGCAAAGTGGTGCGCGACGGCGGTGCCGAGGTCCGGGCCTTGCACACCGATGTCCGGGCGACACTGGCGGAATTTTCGAACGGCGCCAGCGGTACGGCCAGCGGCACCATCGCCGAGCGCCTATCCGCCGCATTGCAAGCGCATGAGCGCGCCAGCGAATGGCTCATCGCGACGTTCCCCGGCGACCCAGCGCGCGGAGCGGCTGTCTCCGCACCCTATTTGAAACTCACGGGGGTCCTGATCGGCGGTTGGCTCATGGCCCGCTCGGCGCTCGCCGCCAGCCACCGGCTTGCGGCCGGAGACAGCAACGCAGCTTTCCTGAATGCCAAACTCACAACCGCCGAGTTTTTCGCCCTGCACTCTTTGACCCAAGCACCGGGCCTGGCCGACGCCGTGACCCAAGGCGACGCAGCGGTAATGGCGCTAACGGACGATCAATTCTGAGGCGAACGGATGTCGATAAGCCTGCTACCAAGGCCATGGTCTCTCAGTTTATGGTCTGATTGCTGTGCAAGTTCGCCAAAGAGTTATGTCAAGTGCCAATTGATCGGGCTCTCAGTTCAATCATATGAACCCGAACGAGTAGCTCGATTGAGGCATAATTATACTTGCATTCAAGCATTTTACACAATTATTATTTGCTCTACTTAGAAAACTCCAGCCTTATAGTAATAGGAAAGGGACTGAATATGGCCAAAACTATAAGCATTTTCAATAATAAGGATGGTGTTTGAAAAACCACCTACATGTATCATGTGGCACATTTATTAGCTCAGCGTGGATTAAGTATTTTAATGGTTGATTGTGATAGTCAGTGCAATTTAACCGCCTATACCTTAACTGACACAGAAATTAGAAAATCTTGGAGCCCTGCGGGCAATAGCATATATATGAACATTGAACCTGTTTACCGGACCACGGGCGATATTAGAGATCGTGCGCCCTCACCTGTCGCAAATTCAAATGAGAAACTACATATCGTTCCCGGCGATTTGCGCCTTAGCGATTTTGAGGACCGTTTGGGTGATACTTGGAACGCAGCTCGAGGTGGCAGCGAACCTGATTTACGTGCTCAGTCGGCTATACACCGTTATATCCAACGGGCGGCCGAAAAAGTGCTAGCTGACCTAGTATTGATCGACCTTGGGCCGAATCTTGGCGCTCTTAATCGCGCTGCTTTAGCAACCAGTGACTATTTCATCACTCCGGTCGCGCCTGATTTATTCTCCATTCAAGGCACAGAGAATTTGGGCAAAAAACTTGTCACATGGCGACATGACTGGGATCTTTGCAACGCTTCGTGGGACGATGAAGATTTATCAATTCCCAAAGGCCGCCCGAAGTACCTGGGGTACGTGGTACAGCAACACAATATCCGCTCCAATGCCTCGGGCATGACAAAGGGTTGGAGAATTTATGGGAATCGCTTGGAACCCGCGATCACCGAAAACATTGTCGAAAAATTAAAGCCACTGGGTCAGGTAATTACCTGGGACGATGGCAATTATAAGCTTGGGCAAATTCCTAATCTTCACAGTTTAATTCCGTATTCCTTAGCTGCTCGCAAGTCAATATTTCTATG
>JABIRP010000054.1 GCA_018699735.1 Rhodospirillaceae bacterium
AGGTTTCTCTCAGCAGCTATCTGATGCAGATCTCACGCGGCGAAGGAGCTTATTGGGCGCTGCCGGTGTATCTGTCACGCGCCTTTCGCCACGGCGGCATCTATGTACGGCGCGATGCCGGTATTTCCGAACCGAGAGACTTGGAGGGCAAAGCTGTCGGTGTACCGGAATACCAAATGACGGCGGCCGTTTGGATGCGCGGCATCCTTCGCGACGAATACGGTGTTCGCATAGACCAAATCCAATATCACACCGGCGCGCTCGACAGCGGTCGGCGCGATGAGCGGCTTCCGCTGGTCTTACCGGATAGCATGGATGTTCAGCCAATTTCACCCGGGGAGAACCTGAATGCCATGCTGCTGGACGGTCGGCTGGACGCTATACTGGCACCAAGCCCACCCGGCTCTTTCCTCGCCCAAGACCGGCGCATATGTCGCCTGTTTGCCGACTATGGGACGCTAGAGCGAGCGTATTATCGTAAAACTGGATTCTTTCCGATCATGCACCTCGCCGCCGTTCGCAAGTCTCTGGTTGAGGATCATCCGTGGTTGCCGATGCGCCTGTACTCCGCTTTCCTCGAAGCTCGGGATTTGGCACTCGGTCGCTTGGAGGCGGTTTGGCGAGGTTCGTCCAATCGACTGTCTCTACCTTGGTTGCACACGGATTATGAAGCGACGCGCGAATTGATGGGAGAAAACGTCTGGTCCTACGGGTTAGAAGCCAATCGGGCCGAACTGGATGCCTTCTGCCGGTACTCCCACGAGCAACACCTCTCCACCCGACGCCTCACGCCAGACGAGCTCTTTCATCCGTCACTGCTCGGATGACTCGATATCAGACCGGGCTCGGCGCAAACTGTGGTATTGTCATTTGCAATTGGGAGAAGCCATCGAGAGCACTCTGGCAAGAGCACTCCGACCAGAGCACTCTGGATGTTGCAAGGGAGGTGATCATGAGATCTTTCATCCACACCCTCACTTTTTTGCTGCTTGTCGGGTTGTTCACCGCGACAACGGCAAATGCCGGCCAGGCAGACCGAACCGATATCAATATGGTGATCGCGTTGGATCGGTCGGAGTCCATTGATACAACCGAGCGAGACGCGCAAATCGATGCTTTGATTTTCGTGCTGACAAACGACCGCTTTCTGACCGCCGCAATTTCCGGCAGGCACCGCAAGATCGGCATCTCGGTGTTCGGCTGGTCAAGCTTCGAGCGCACCGAACAGATATTGCCCTGGATGCTCATCGGCGGGCGCGAGGATGCGGAGTGGGCGGTCCGGCGTCTGAAATGGCATCAAGCGCATGACTCCGACGTTCATCACGGGCCCCAGACCGACATCGCATTGGCGATCGCAACCGGCGTCAAGATGCTGAAAGACGCGCCGTTCTTCGGTGCCAAGCAAGTCATAAACGTGGTTTCGGACGGGATAGACAACTTCGGTCGGGTTGCCCTGATCGACAGAAATCTGGCTCTTGATCAGGGCATCGTGATCAACGGATTGGTGCAGGCCAGGAATTCCGCGATTGAAGTCGTTACCAGATTTTTCAAACGCCAAGTCATCGGCGGGCCCACCTCCTTCGTGCAGGCGACCAACACGCACCAGTCCTTCGCGCAAGCGATGCTGCGCAAAATGACCGTGGAAATAGCACTGCTGAGCGGTTTGGCTCCGGACCCGGGAACCTGAGCGCGATATAGGGATTAATCGAAGCAAACTGCCAAATAGGCCACCTTCCACCCGAAGCCAAAGGCGCAAACGGCGATAGGGGAAGCTGGCGGAGAGACAGGGATTCGAACCCTGGGTACTATTGCTAGCACAACGGTTTTCGAGACCGCCCCGTTCAACCACTCCGGCACCTCTCCGCGGGGCGGCGGCAACATAGTCGAACGTTTTGGTCGCCGCAACAACGTTCAGCGCTGGCTGCCGAACGATAAACCAAGGTGAATTCCAGGGCAGGTACCGGGAGAATTCGGGCATCGAATCCGGTTGACACGAAAACCGCCACCAGTATAGTCCGCCGCTCTGACGTGGATTGGTGTCAATTCGCGTCCAAAGCTTTGTTTTCAGGCACCCTTATCGTAGGACAATGCCATGTTCGCAGTCGTTAAAACGGGCGGCAAGCAGTACAAGGTCGCTAAGGACGACGTGATCAAGGTCGAGAAGCTGACCGGCGATGCCGGGGCTTCGATCGACTTGACCGACGTCCTGATGGTCGGCGACGAAAAAGCCGCAACTGTCGGTACTCCGCTGGTCGACGGTGCAGTGGTCACGGCCACCGTGCTTGAGCAAGCCCGGGCCGACAAGATCGTCGTCTTCAAGAAAAAGCGCCGCAAGAACTACCGCCGGACCCAGGGCCATCGTCAGGACTTGACCGTGCTGCGGATTACCGACATCCAGGCCAAGGGCAAGGCCCAAAAAGCCGCTGCCAAGCCGAAAGCCGCCGCCAAGCCAAAGGCCGAGAAGCCGGCCGAGGCTGATGCAGGCGAGACGAAGGAGTAGGTCATGGCTCATAAAAAAGCAGGTGGTAGCTCCCGCAACGGTCGCGACTCAGCCGGTCGTCGGTTGGGGGTCAAGAAGTACGGTGGCGAGCAGGTTATTCCCGGCAACATCATCGTGCGCCAGCGCGGCACCAAGTTCCATCCCGGCGCCAATGTTGGCATCGGCAGGGATCACACGTTGTTCGCGTTGACCGAGGGTCAAGTAGGATTTGAGCGCAAGGCCGGTGGCCGGACGTTCGTTCTGGTAAACCCCGCAGAGCCGGCGGAATAACGTCGCACCGCATCGGCGGTCGCGGCGAAGGGAAAGGGAATAGCTCGGCTGTTCCCTTTTTTCGTTATGGAGCCAGGTTTGGCCCAAAATACGGTTGGCACAAGTCGAGGTTGACACCGTGGTGCACCGGAGAGCGGCATGAAATTTCTCGATCAGGCGAAGGTCTACCTGAAGAGTGGCGGCGGTGGTCCCGGCTGCGTCAGTTTCAGGCGCGAGGCCAATATTGAGTATGGCGGACCCGATGGCGGTGACGGTGGCCGCGGCGGCGATGTGGTCGCGGAATGCGTCGACGGGCTGAATACCCTCATCGACTATCGCTATCAGCAGCATTTCAAAGCGCAAAACGGCCGCCCAGGCGCCGGACGCAATAAGACCGGCAAAGGCGCCGATGACATTGTACTGCGTCTGCCGGTCGGAACCCAAATTCTGGACGATGATCAGGAAACCGTGCTCGCCGACCTGATCGCGGTCGGCCAACGCGAAGTGCTGTTGCGCGGCGGTGATGGCGGTTTC
>JABIRP010000418.1 GCA_018699735.1 Rhodospirillaceae bacterium
GGTCAGGCCGAGCCGGTCTTGCAGGTCTTCCAGCAGATTGACGACTTGCGCCTGGATCGACACATCCAAGGCGGCGATTGGCTCGTCACAAACAATGAAATCCGGGTTCAGCGCCAGTGCCCTGGCGATACCGATGCGCTGCCTTTGACCGCCGGAGAATTCGTGCGGGTAACGGTTCGTAAACGACGGATTGAGGCCAACCTGATCGAGCAGTTCCTCGACCCGTTTTTGCCGCTCCGAGCCATTGAGAAGACCGTGTTCCTGAAGCGGTTCGGATATGATGGATCCGACCGTCATTCGAGGATTGAGGCAGGCTTGTGGATCTTGAAACACCATCTGCATTCGCGGCCGAGTACGGCGCAGATCCTCGCTGTTTAGCGATGCGATATCTACGCCATCAAGAATAACGCGCCCAGAAGTCGCCTCGTAAAGACGAAGGATGGCGCGACCGGTTGTCGATTTACCGCAGCCACTCTCACCAACCAGCCCGAGGGTCTCACCGCGTTTGATGTCAAAACTGACCCCATCCACCGCTTTGATCGTGCCGACCTGGCGCCGGAAAATGCCGGCATAGACCGGAAAATGCATCTTGAGGTCTTCGATCCGGACCAGGGTTTCACCGGCGGCAGTCTTCGTCTTACCGGCGCCCGGGTCGTTTGCAACTGCGGTCTCAACCGTCATTGCGCGGCGCCTCCTTGTCGACGTCCCACCAACAGGCCAGATCATGACTGGTTCCGCCATTTTCCCACCCGCCGTTGATCGATCGGATCGGCGGGTTTTCCGTTCGGCAGCGATCGAATGCATGCGGGCAGCGCGGTGCAAACGGACATTTGCTCGGCTCGGCATCCAAGATCGGCGGCTGGCCGGAAATGCTATTCAGACGCTCGGACCGGCTGCCATCCAAGCTTGGCAGCGTTTCCAACAATGCACGGGTATAGGGGTGTTTCGGGCTGCCATACAAATCTTTCACCGCGGCATGCTCGACCACCAATCCGCCATACATGACGATCACGCGGTCGGCGATCCCAGCAACAACCCCCAGATCATGGGTAATCCAGATCATTGCCATGCCAAGCTCTTGGCGAAGCTGGCGAACCAGTTCAAGAATTTGCGCCTGAATGGTGACGTCAAGCGCGGTCGTGGGCTCATCCGCGATCAGCAGTTTCGGATCACATGCAAGAGCAATGGCGATCATAACTCGCTGGCGCATGCCACCGGAAAATTGATGCGGATAGTCGTCCAACCTGTCGTCGGCGGAAGGAATTCCGACCAGTTCGAGCAGCTCTGCGGCGCGTTTGCGAGCGTCTGTGTTTGACAACTCCATATGCTTGCGCAGCGGCTCAATCAGCTGATACCCAACCGTAAAAACCGGGTTGAGCGAAGTCATAGGGTCTTGAAATATAAACCCGATCTCACCGCCCCGGACTTTCCTGATTTCTTTCGGAGAAAGCTTCAGAAGATCGCGGTCGCCGAACATCACGGTTCCCGATGAAATTCTCGCCGGAGGGGTCGGCACCAGCCTGAGGAGCGACATCATGGCAACACTTTTGCCCGAGCCGCTTTCTCCCACAATGCCAAGAAGTTCGCCCTCACGAAGATGAAAAGTCATGCCATTGACGGCGTGAACATCTCCTTCACGGGTCCCGAAGACGGTTTTAAGATCTTCTACCTGGAGGATTGGTGTCGACATTTCCATTATGGTGATTGGCGCCGCCTATTATTTAGATTTGATTCTTTATAGGAAGATTTCATGCGATCAAATACCAATTGGAGGATCGCAGCAACCTCAAATTTGGAACTTCAAGCGCCTGAAATCTTGAAAGAGAATGTTTTTATTATAGTTCTATTTAAATCGCACCAATTTGACATTTTGTTATCAATTCGATATAGATCGAACAAATGAATTTCACGACAACACATCTTCCCGAACCGGATATTCGCTCAGCTGCCGGCCCGCGTTTCGATGTCTTCTATTGCCTGAATGCCATATTCGAAGCGCCGGACAAGCGACCACCGGGTCTGGTTGCACCGATGCCGAGCCGCAGGGTTCAGGCAGCACATGAACGTCTAGGCGGTTGGCCTCTGCAGTGGATTGCCGCAGCCGATACATTGAATGACGGGGCGCCAAATGCTGAGTTTGAAGAGATCGAACAGAGTCTCGCGTCGCTGGCGCCGGAGCAGTTCGCACTGCGTTGGCTGATTTGCTACCTACATGACCAAGAGGTCGCCAACACTCTGCTTTCCGGGGAAGCGCCGCCGATCGAGGCTCTGGCTGCCCTCCCCGCGAAAAAGCGTGAGTGGCTTGGCCATATTGGGGTCTATCCGCTGCGCTCAGGATCGGCTGCTGCCAGATCCTTGGAAATTCTGATCGCAGACCCGCAGGCGGCGCGAGACACGGTTCATGTGGCCTTAACCGACTTCTGGATCAACGACTTCAGGGACGCCTGGCGTGAGATCGAGCAGGCCTGCCAAGATCGTGCTCGACGAATAACCGAGTTGTTCGCCGAGAACGATCCCGCAACAGCTTTCCGCAAACTCGGTCTTCGCGCGGAGTATGATGCGGAGCTCCACGAACTCCGCGCGCTTAGAGGCGGATATAGCCTTGCCTTCGATGAGATCGAGTCGATTAATATCCTGCCATCGGCGTTTAATACCGATCGGCTATGGACCGTCGACAGCATGAGCCAGCCGGTGCGGGTATGGTTCCCCTGGTTCGACCCGTCTCTGGCATCCAACCAGGCCAACTCTCCGCCGATCCTATTGCAATCCGAAGAGCCTGATCTCGATCTGGTGTTCAGAGCCCTGGGCGATCCAACGCGGCTTGCCATGATGGAACTGATCAGCGAGCAGCCGAGGGGGCCAAGCGAACTTGCGACCCATCTGGGATTAGCCAGATCGACAATCTCGCACCATTTATTCGTGCTGCGCGAAGCCGGGTTGGTGGAAAATACGACCGGGCAAGGACGCTCCAAACTGCGGCTTCGCCGGGCGCCGTTTGAAACCTTGTCCATGCGATCCTTGGCCTATTACTTCCCCCAGGGCCTACCGTCGGGGCGGTCTGAGTGATGGCCGATTGATGGACGATTGATGGACGCTTATCGTGCGCTGTTTACCGATCGGCGGTTCCTGATTTTTTGGACCGGTTTCACCGTCTCGGTGACCGGCGACGCGATGACCCGGGTGGCCTTGACCTGGCTGGTCCTGTCCGAGACCAACTCGCCCGAGGCTGTCGGGTTGCTGAATTTTCTGCTGATGGCCCCCATCGTCATCGGCGGTCTGATGGCCGGTTGGCTGCTGGATCGATACGACAGAGCGACGGTTTTGATCATTGACGCAGTCTTGCGAGCGGTTGCGATTTCCAGCATTCCGGCGGCCAACGTATTCGGCGTCTTGACGCTGGAGCACGTTTACGTCGTCGCAGCATTGCATGGTTTCTTAATGATGATCCCATTGGCGGGCGTGCCAACCATCCTGCCGTCGATCGTCCCGGCGGATCGACTGGGCTCGGCCAATGCGTTGGAGACCTTTGGCTACATGAGCAGTGGTATGATCGGTGCTCCCGTCGCCGGTATGTTGATCGACATAGTTGGTCCACCTGGCGTGTTGTGGATCGACGCCGGCAGCTTTCTGCTCTTTGCGTTTCTGGTCAGCCGCGCCGGAATTCCAAAACGCGCGCCAATACTCGCGGGCGAGGTCAAACCTGAGAAAAGCGCCGGATATGGCGAGGTCGTTCGCCTGCTGGTCCGAAATCCGATCCTCGTGACCACCACATTGATGTTTATGGGTTTCAATCTTGGCCTGGGCGCCATGATGGTTTGGCTGCCGATCCACGCCCAGGGGCTGTCGGGCGGTGATGCCGGACTCTACGGGCAGTTTCTTGGCGTTATCGCGGTTGGTCAGTTGATTGCCGCCGCCGGGGTCGGAATGCTTGCAAGTTCGGCGCCCTATGGCTTGATGATTTGCCTGTCCCAAATTGCAACCGGGCTGTTTCTGCTGCCCATCGCAGCGGTCAGTGTCGTGCCAGTCATGTTCGCCAGCTTCTTCGTTCAGGGACTGTTTCATTCGCCGCTCACCATCCTGGCGCAGACCCTGCGCATGCGGATCATTCCACCGGAATTGCGCGGCCGGAGCTTTGCTCTCCTGCGGATGATGATGCAGAGCACCGGGCCGATCGGTGGGCTTGCTTGCGGATTTCTGATCCCGCAGATCGGCCTCGGCCCGGCGATTATCGCCTCTGGCCTGCTGATGACCATACCAGCACTCGGCGGGCTGCTAGTCGGGCCCCTTCGCAGAGCTCGGCCCAATCTGCTGCAGACCGCAAGTTCAGCGCGGTAACACGCCCGGCCGAACCCGTCACTGGTGCGGAGCTTAGTTTTCCTCTTTGTGTTCGTGAAGTTTCTGGCTGTCCAGTGAGGCGTCGATCAGTCCCCTACACGTCGCGATGGGGATATCCGGCGGCAAACAAGTGATCGGCACTCTCACGAATTTCTCGGTCGGGCTCCAGAGAAACAATCTCCAACATCGCCAACTCCTGGTATCCAACCTCTCGCAGAGTGGCCGGGAGTGGCGCGAAGTCTAGATCGCCGGCACCGACTGGGTCATGGCGATATATGCGCTGGGTCGTGTCGGACAGATGCACCAATTTCAGGCGATCCTTAACCCGGCGCAGGCCATCACTAAGGTCCTCGCCGATAAAATGCCCGTTCGCGACGTCGTAGACGAAACCCACATCGTCGCTGCCATATTGGTCGAGCATATTCATCAGCGTGTCGACGTCGGAGATGAAGGAAAACGGCATGTTCTCGACCCAAAGCTCCGTTCCCGCTTTCTCAGCGAGCGGCAACAACTCGTCGAGCGCCTGGTAGAAATATCCGACGAGGCGTTCGGTCGGCGCCGGGAACAACGGGTTCGCTTTGCCGATGCCGAGCACCACGCCGGGCACGCCCAGGTCTCCGGCAAGCCCGACCACGCCACGCAGAAGCCCAAGAGTGTAGGCCCGCATTTCCTCGGCAGCACCAGCGAGGTTTAGATCGACATTCGGCATATTGAGCGTGATCACCCGCGCACCGCGTGCCTCTATATGTTGGCGCAGACCGGACCGCGCGGCCGGGTCCATATCAGCCGGCCAGAGGTGCCCCGGATACATCATCAGCTCGAAGTCGGAATACCCCGCATCAATCAAATGTGTCACGCAGTCTGCTGCCGAGTGCGACATCGTGTAGGAATAGGTGTTGATCGCGAAGGGGTGAATATTGCGAGCCATCGAATTCTCTCCTGACTAGTCGGGTGCTTTCAGCATATCGCGCCACGTAATCTTCGGCCGCCAACCGAGCATGTCTCGTGCATGATCGTTATCGAGGATCGATGCGGTGGACAGGCGGTCGTATTTCTCGGGCTTGGCCAATTTCGGAATATGCCCCAAGCGCTCGTCCAACATCTCGAGGGTCGGCCGAACGTTGAGCCCATCATCAGCAACGAGAATGAACGTGTCGAACGGCGCGTCCTCTCGTTCCAGGGCGAGCACAAAACCACTCGCCACATCCTCCGGCGCAACGTAGCACCAGACATGGTAATTCTCGACGTCGTCGCCGCGCTCACGCAGCTCCGGATATTCCGGCGGAAAAACGATGTGAGACGGGCGAATGACCTGTACCTCAAGCGCGCCGCGATCGACAAAACTGCGACAGATGCTTTCGGTAACATGCTTGCTCAACGAATAAGCCTCGATCGGGCGGAGCGGGTGGGCCTCGTCAACCGGTAAATACTGCGGACCCCAATCCGGCGGATTGTGGTTGAGGCCGATAGTGGAATCGCTGGAGGCAACGACGACACGCTTCACACCTGCCTCTTCGGCTGCCGCCAACACGGCCCAACTGCCATGCACATTGGTAACGAAGGTATTTTCTTGCGTCGTGGTGCGCGGGTTGGGGATCGCCGCCAGATGAATGACCGCGTCGTGACCGGCGAAGGCTCCTGTAAGCCCGTCCAGATCGGTGATATCAACCTGATGGAACGGTGCACCGCCGTCACCTTCTGCCAGATCGACGATTGAAACCTCACACCGGCTCGCCAATTGACCCGCCACGTGTCGCCCGAGCCGTCCGTTTCCGCCGGTAATCGCCACCTTGTCAAATTTCATTTTACGCCTGTCCTCTCAAGCCTGCTTGTGGTGCATCGTTGCAAGGCGTTTGGCATGAGGCAAGGTCGAGAGCGGTTTGACTACTGCGGCGTTTTGCTCCCCGCAGTGTTTTGCTTTACGACGAAGAGGGAGAATTGTTGAAAAGGAAACTCGCAGATGAAATTCGAAAACGTTCTGGTCACCGGAGCCGGCGGTTATCTCGGCTCACGCGTCCTTAGCCAATTGCGAGGGCGATGCCGCGTGACCGGGTTGGACATGAAGAACCCGGCTGGTATCGAGGATTTCATCGAGGCCGACATTACCGATCTCGACGCCATGCGCGCAGCGATCGAAGGCCGTGACGCGGTCATCCATATCGCGGCCCTGGCAAATATCTGGGCTGGCGGGCCGCAGGCCATCATGGCCGTCAACCAGATGGGGACCTGGAATATTGCCGAAGCATCGCGCGAGGCCGGTGTTAGCCGGGTGGTGCAATGTTCGTCCGACAGCGTCGTCGGCTTCACCGTCATGTCCGGCAATATGCTGGCACCGGATTTTCTGCCGGTCGACGAGTTTCATACCCGCCGGCCAACCGACCCCTACGCGCTCTCAAAAAAGCTCGGCGAAGAGACCATGCGCTCCTTCGTGCAGCGCGGCGCCTTTGAAGCGGTGGTGTTACGGCCGGTCTTCGTGCTCTACCCCGAAATCGAGTGCGAAGTTATCGCGCGCGCCAAGGCCCCGGATACCTACAAGGACGTCACCGCTGGTGGTCCGAACCCGGCCGGCGGCGGGTTGGTTTGGCACTATGTCGACCCCGAAGACGCGGCGCGGGCCTTCGTGCTGGCGTTGGAGATGGACAAAATCCAAGACGGCTTCGACACCTTCTTTGTCTCTGGTCCAACCAATCTGGCTCCTGAACCGACACTGGAACGTATGAAGAACCGACTGGGAAAGCTGCCGGAACTGCGCGATCCTGAACTCTATAGAAACAATCCGAATGCGCCACTTTACGATCTGTCTCGCGCCCGCGATATACTCGGATACGTGCCGCAGCATGACCGGCGCGGATTGTTGTATGAGACCTAGCCATACGGTGCGGGCTTGCAAGAGGAGAGCTTGTGAACATCAACCCTGATCGGGAACCGCCATCGGAACCGTTGATGTGGGCCTTCTAATGCGGACCCTGGGCCGAATTTTGGGCTACGGGCTCTTAATTTCAATTCTGGGTGTGGGCCTTGGACTGGCCGCCATCCTCGGAAATGTTGGCGGCATCGCCGACAAACTCCTGCCCCGTATTCTTTCCGAAGTCACCGGATATCCCGTGCAGATCAAGGGGCCGATCACGTTCTCGTGGTCCGATAATCCGGTAATAGCTCTTGGCGGGCTGAGGGTCGATCGCCAGGAACCAGATAAAACGATGCCGGTTCTCGAGCTTGAGCACGGCCGAATCGAGATATCGCTAGATGACGCACTGGTCGGTCGGCTGGTGATCCCTCGAGGAACAATAACCGGGCTGGATGCCACACTCCGCTCGGACATCATCGCGAATGCGATGCTGCCCAATGCTTCACTAAGCATAGCCCTGGTGCCGATCCTCGGGGAAATTTTAATTGATGGAGCCCGGGTCAGACTGCTCGACGAATCCTCAGGTGAGCTGTTCGAGGTCAACGTCGAACGATTTGAGTTACGTGGCGAAACATCTGGACCGGCCGCCACCGTAAGCGCCAAGGGAACTCTGCAGAGCCAACCCTTCACTTTAACAGGAAAAACCGTTCAACCGGTCATCGCCCTTGCCGAGCAATCCGCAATCCCGATAACGCTCGACCTAGAAAGCAACATGATCGGGCTCACAATAACCGGCAAGGTCGATCCGTTCGTGCGGGACCCGAGCATCGATATTCGCACCGAGTTCGTGGCCTATGAGATCCGCGAGCTCGCCAACATGCTCTACCCAGACATAGACCTCGACGGCCTCACAAAAGTTACCGCGCGGATCTCGGGGTCCTTGCTCACACCGCGCGCGGAACAAATCGATGCCCAGATTCTGTTTCGCAATGGCGGTGGTCTCCAACTCAAGGGCCAGATCGCCAATATCCGAGAGTTCGATGGGATAGATCTGGAGGGATCCGCCGAAGCTTCGTCATCGGTTGCGTTGGTGAAGAAAGTCCTGAAGCCACCCTTTGAACCCGAGTTCATCTCTATCCAGAGTTCGATCTCGGGC
Organism: Rhodospirillaceae bacterium; assembly: GCA_018699735.1. Taxonomy (GTDB): domain Bacteria; phylum Pseudomonadota; class Alphaproteobacteria; order Thalassobaculales; family Thalassobaculaceae; genus JABIRP01. The sequence goes on from JABIRP010000418.1 coordinate 8,340, forward strand.
AGCGTTCGTGCGCTTTCGCTCCACCAACTCAGTGCCACATTCGAAGATCGGGCGGGCGGAACGGCGACGGCGAAGGGAAAAGCGACCTTGCAAATTGGCAAGCAAGGTCTCCGATTGGATGCGGCCCAGGCACAGTTCGAGATGATCGTCCCGGATATTCAGCAATACATTCGACAGCCCGGCACCAATCATCCCCGCCTAGGAAAGATACAAACAAGCGGCGACCTCTCTATCGACGGCGACGGAGAGGTCACTCTGCGCCAGGCGTCTTTGTCCGCTCCGCTGTTCGGTGAGGCCAAGGCCAAAGTTTCCGGCAGGATCGGTCAGTTAAATATCGCCACAGGCAATTGGAAAACCGACCTTGATCTCAAGTTGGACGGTTCGACGGGCCAAGCCGGCGATGTGGCTAACCGCCTCGGGTTGGATACGCCGTTTCTGCGAACGCTCAAACTCGCAGCGAGAGTTACAGGAGATACCGAGCAATTCGCCCTCTCCGACATCGACATTGAGAGCGAGACGGTGCATTCGGCAATTCTGCAAGCCCGCGGGTCAATCGCTCAGGTCACCCCAACCAACTCTGGCATGCGCGCGAAGGGGCTGGATCTACTGCTCCAAGCGACGAGCCCGAATACCGGTTGGATCACCAAATGGCTCGCAATCCCAGCTCCGGAACTCGGGGCCGCGCGCGCGACCGTCCGAGCCACCGGCAACTTGGAGAAAATTCAATTCGAAGCACTCGATCTTGCCACGACAATGGAAGACATGATCGCAACGCGGATTACCGGAACGCTCGGGCAAGTCAATTTGAGCGACGGCGAGCGTCGCTTGAAGACCATAAATCTCTCCGTCGAGGGAGACGTCCAGACAGCAGCGGCTTTGACCCATCTGCTCGGGCGCAAAGCTCCTCTGATTGAGGGCCTCAGAATGTCCGGCCTTCTAACAGGCGACAGCGCTCGTATCACGCTCGGCGGCATCGAAATTTCGGGCGCCGGTGAGGCCGGCTTGTCATTCAACGCGACCGGCTCGGTTCAAGATCTATTGGCCAGGAAAGGCGTGGAGATTTCAGTCAACTCGATGGTCGACCCAGCTCTCCTAGCGGGCCTGGCCGATGCCGGCACGCTTGGGAAGATTAGGACAAAAGCGCGCTTGACCGACCAGGACGGGAGCCTTGGCTTGGAAGCACTCCAAGCCCAGACAGAGGGCAGCGATCTCTGGAAAGTGGAGACACGTGGCCAAATCGACGATTTGCTGAATGCGGACGAAATCGAACTCCGAACCCGCCTGGAAATTCCGAACCCAGCGGCCTTTTCAACCAAGATCGGCGGTGACCCAATAGAGATGGAGCACACCTCGTTCGATGGGGTTCTCGCCGGAAGCAATGAAAGCCTGAACGCCACCGGGTCTTTTGTGGTCGGGGCAACGCGTTTCGATGGGACTGTAAGCGGAGCCTGGTTGGATGGGCGGCCGACAATGAAGGGGCAATTGGTCTCAGAGGTCGTTCATCTCGCGGATTTCGGTCTGAAAGAACCGGAATTACCCCTGGCCGACGCAAAAGAAACTCCAGCAACAGCTGGGCCTGTAGGACCGGTTTTCGACATGTCCCCGCTGCCGTTTGAAAGCCTCAGGGCAGCTAACATTGAACTTGATGCCAGGATAGAGGAAGTCGACGGCGCCGGCATCACGATCGATCGGCTCACCTCCTCCATCCGCCTCAAGAACGGGGTTCTCGACCTGGATCCCCTCACCTTCAGTTTTGTCGGCGGCGACCTCGCGACCCGGGTGCGGGTCGACGCTGTCGGCGATACACCTGTCGTTCAATTGGCCGCTGATGCGGACGACCTTGACCTGGAAACCGTGTTCAAGACGATTGGCGCGGACGTTCCTGTGGATGGTGAACTCGATATCACCACCAAGCTAACGGCCAGCGGCATCACCACAAGAGCGTTGGCGGGATCACTGTCAGGCAATCTGGATATGGCGGTTGCGCGTGGCCGGGCGCGGATAGCCTTTTTCGAGCTGCTCGGCGTCGATCTGTTTCGTTGGATGCTCTCGCCCGGAGCACTCGAAGGTGTTACGGACATCAATTGCCTGATCGTACGGCTCGACGCCAAGGATGGGCGTGCCGAGATGGGTAATTTCATCCTCGACACGCCCGGCACTCGGACCGGGGGAACTGGTTCAGTCGATCTTGGCAGTGAAACCGTAGATCTGGTTTTCGTGCCCAAACCAAAAAGACGTCTCTTGAAGCAACTGACGACGCCGGTCGCTGTACGCGGCCCTTTGCGCGATCCTTCGGTCGATCTAAACCCGGTCGGTCTGACCGCCGATGTTGTCGCCAGAATAGCGACATCCCCCTTGAGCGCTCTCGAAGGAATTCTTTCCATGGTCATCGATAGGGGCGCCGATCAGACAAACCCCTGTGCTACAAAGTGAATCAGGAGCGATGAGGTAACGACTGCGGCTAAGATCATGACGAGCGGGCGAGCCGTAATGCCGGGCCCCCGAGGACGGTCAATCAGCTGTAATCCGGCTGCCTCTTCTCCCGGAACGCCGCCACCCCTTCATCGAAATACGCACTGGCGCGGACCTGGTCACCGAGGGCTTGGTCGCGTGCCTCACGGCTCAAAGTATAGTCCGCGATGCCTTCGCTAATCTGGGCCTTCACGGCTTGCACGGCGGATGGGCTGTTGGCCGCGATGGCGGACGCAGTTTCGACAGCCTGGCCCAGAACGTCGGCCGCCGGACAAACACGGTTGATCAGGTTGATCTCCCGTGCAAACGCCGCGTCCACTAGCCGGCCGGTCAGGATCAGATCCATCGCGTGAACGTAACCAATTTGCTGAGTCAATTTCACCGTGGCACCACCAAACGGATAGATCGACCACTTCACTTCCGGCAACCCGAAGCGCGCATGCTCGGCCGCAATCCGGATATCAGTGGACAGCAACAGCTCAATGCCGCCACCGGCGCAATCGCCGTTTACCGCCGCGATGATGGGTTTTGCGAACGGTGTGTTCTTCAACAGCGCTCGGTTGACCGTATGGGCGGTTTCCTCGGCAGCCGAAAGATCGCCGCCAATATCCGCACCCGCGCAAAAGCCTTTGTCGCCAGCACCGGTGACAACAATGCAACGGCACGCAGGAGAGGCCCCCAATCGATCCCACAAATCGGCCAACTCACCCAGCATCTCGCGCGACATCGCGTTTCGTTTTGCCTGGTTGTCGATGGTCACCAGGACGACATGGCGCGCGGGTTCACTCACAAGGAGCGGCATATCGGGTCTCCCAAAGTCGCGAGCCATGCTCGCTTATGGACAGTTCATCCTGGCCATTGCTATCGTTTCATCAGGCAGCCGGAAGGCATCCTCCGGGAGCCGGCCCAATGATCCCGGCTCGATGAACCCGGCCCGATGAACCCGGCTCGATGAACACGGCCCGATGAACACGGCTCGATGAACACGGTATCCTATGAAACCACCTTACAGCCGTACAGTCTTCGACTTGATTTGCGAGCAAGCAGAAATCGATCCGAGCCGCATTGTCGCGATAGATGCCGGCGCCTCCCTCACCTATCGGCAACTTGTCGAGCGCTCAAGCCGAGTGGCGATGCGGCTTCGAAAGAATGGCGTTCGACGCGGTGACCGCGTCGGTCTATTGTCGGACAACCGGGCCGAATGGCTCGAAATCTTTTTCGCCGCGGCAGCCCTTGGTGCGATCGTCGTGCCATTCAGCACCTGGTCGACGGCAAGCGAGCTGGAGTTTCTTCTAAACGACTCCGAAGTACGGTGGCTGTTCACAATCGACCGGTTCGGCGAGCAGGTGTTTACCGACGCCATTGTGTCTGACATCAGCGCCCATGGGACGAACTGAGGGGTTTTCATAAGGGAGGATTTCTGGCTCATCGTAGTGACCGAAGGGAACGAAGATGAGGCAGAAATCGATGACTAAGATCGACCCGGCTGAGAAGACGGTCCGGGAC
>JABIRP010000419.1 GCA_018699735.1 Rhodospirillaceae bacterium
CGACAACTAACGGGCCATCGCTTGGAATTCTCTGGAACGCCTGAAGGTCATAGGCGAGATCAAGTTCAAGCTTTTCAATAGCGGCCTGCCAGAAATCCTCATCCGCTCCCGATCCTGAGGCTGCCGTTCTGCGATACTCGAGATAGAGTTGCTTCAATCGCCTCTGGCCGGTCAGCGTCTCGATCGCCTGAATACAGAACCGCTTTAGGCTCGGGTCTTCCGGTGCCGCATAAGAAAAATATGGCAAGTCCACGCCGGCTGAATTGAGGTCCTCATCGCCCATCCCTTGGGTCACGCGTCCGCCCACATGCGGAGTAGATTGAGGCGGCCTTTTTCCAGCTTTCGGATGACATCCATATCGCCCTTAGCCTTGACCAGCGCGTCCATAGCCTCGGCAAGATCGCCAATGATCTCGCGCTTCAATGGGTCGCGCACCATGCTCTCAATCCAGGCAATGATGGCCAATCGCCGGCCCGAGGTGACCGGATTAACCCGGTGCAACCCGGAGGTCGGGTAAATCACCGCGTCGCCGGGTTCAAGCTTAAAGGCCTGCTCGCCAAACGGTGTGACCATAACCAGTTCACCGCCCTTATAAGCATCCGGACCGTTCAAAAAAATGGTCATCGACACGTCCGTCCGCATCCCAGGCCACGGCCCCATAAGCGCCGCATCGACGTGCTCGCCATAGGTATGCCCGGATGTATAAGACGCAAAAATCGGCGACAGGATCCGTCGCGGTAGAGCCGCGACATTGAACGCCTCGTTTCCTCGCATCGCCCCCATAACCAGTTGCGATAACTCGCGATATTCAGGTGAATTCGGGCTCACCTGCGTATTTTTCTTGATCGCTTCACCGAGCGGGCCACCGCTCATAGTGCCATCGACGAAATTGGCGTTGAGTAACTTCCCAGCGATCGTTTTGACCTGATCCTTGCTTAAAAGTTCGCGTACGACCGCGACCATGCCCAATGCTCCCCTATCCAAGACATTTTTTATATCCTAGCAAACTCCGTCCTTGGGCGGAACGCGGCTAAAAGGCCTTGAAGCTAATTGGATTTCAGGAGGTAAACTTTTCCCACCATTTTCGGCATGGCTCTTGCTTTACTCCTCACGAACCGTTCGGGACTGGCCCGAGCACAAAAGAGTGGGAGACTGGGAATGTCGTTGTCCGCCGCCCTGAAAGCAGGCCTTGGTTTTGACTCAACCGAGAACGAGACCGAAGACACGGGCTGGAATCCCTATCCCGAAGACCAAGATAATAAAGGCTCATTGGTCTCGAGTACGCCTCAGGACAATGCCGCAGGAAAAGCCGTCGCGAAAGTGCCGGCGCGCAGCCGCGCTACCGCCGCGCCAGCGCCCGCGAACATCAACCAAGCCACTTCACCGCGCGCACCCGCGCCGCGCTCCAAGACCAATGCCAAGGCCGAGGCCCAAGCCGCTAAGATCCCAGCTCAGGCCAAACGCCCACGCGCCACAGCCCGGCAAGCGAACGCTGAATGGCTTGGCGATAGCGATACCAAACGCGCGGTAAATCCCCAGCAATATGTTCGGGAATTGGAACGTTTCCTGGGTGACCAAAACCGCAAAGAGACCAGAGATGCCGTATTGAACGTCACATCCACCGAAATCGAAGGCGTCGCCAGTCTTGCCGCCCGCATTCGCGGTCGCTATCTCGCGAAACTGCTTGATACCGGTAATTCGAGCGATGTTGGTCTGCGCGAAGGTGAGCTGCGGGAATTGATCCGCTACCGCGAAAGCCACGAAGAACTGTTGCGGGGTCTAGAACTGATCAAGGGCTCGATCCAAAGCGGCGACATCACCGTCACTGGCATGGTCCGTCGCTAGGCACTTCATCTACCCCGGCATAGCGAGCGGCATGGCGCGCGGCATGGCGCGCGACAGGCGGCCACCGACCCGAATCGGGTCGACGGACTTCGCCAAACCTGTCGCGTCATCGGTTTCAACCAACACCCCACAGACCGTTGCCTCACCGTCGGCCGCTTCCAAGCGGCCGGGTGATATCTTGGATACGAAGCGCTCGACCGGAACCTCCGGCTTCATTCCGATGACCGAATTGTAATCCCCGCACATTCCCGCGTCCGTCTGATAGGCCGTTCCGCCGGTCAGGATCATGGTATCCGCCGTCGGCACATGCGTATGGGTGCCGACCACCAATGATGCCCGGCCGTCGAAAGCATGCCCGAACGCCATCTTCTCGCTCGTCGCCTCACCATGCGCATCGATCAGGATAAAATCGGCGGTCTCGGCCAAACGCGCATCGGCGAGTTGTGCTTCAACAGCCGCAAAAGGATCGTCCAATGGATCCATGAACAAGCGCAGCATGACATTGATCACCAGCACTGAACGGCCATCGGGCAAGACATAAAACCCCGCCCCTCGCCCGGGTGCTCCAGCCGGATAATTGACCGGGCGGAGCAGACGACTGTCCTCGGCGATACGTGGAATGATCTCGCGTTTGTCCCAGACATGATTGCCGGTGGTTAGACAGTCGGCGCCCGCCTCTAACATTTCGTCGACAATCCCAGCGGTCAGCCCGAAACCGCCTGCCGCGTTCTCGGCATTGACCACGGCGAAATCGATTGCCAGGCGCTTGCGAAGCTCCGGCAAATGCCGGATCACGCCCTGCCGGCCGGATCGGCCAACCACGTCTCCAAGAAACAACAACCTCATAGGCTCACTCCAGCGATATCGAACACGCCCTGATCAGTAATGATGGCATCCAAGCGTTCATCGTCCGGCCCGCGCGGAACCCGCGCCACTTCTTGGCCGGCGAATGCCACCCCAAGTGCGAGCGCTTCTCCGGATGCCCTCAATTCAGACAATGTGCGATCGTAGAAGCCGCCACCGTAACCAAGGCGATATCCAGCACGATCGAAGGCGAGCATCGGCACTAAGAGAATATCCGGGCGGCAAACCTCCGCATCATCCGGTGGAATCTCAACACCGAAGGCCGCTACCTGCATTTCAGTCTCGGGCGTCCAGCGCCGGAAGACCAATGGCTGGCGTCGCGCCACCACAACCGGCAAGCAGACGGTCGCTCCGCGTTCATGCGCCTTATGCAACAGGGGCCGCAGATTGATCTCGTCGCGGAACGGCCAAAACCCGGAGACGGTATGCCCGGATCCGGTACGATCGGTAAGTTCACCCCAGCGCGCAAGAAAATGGTCAGCGATAGCGTCAGCCGCACTCTCGCCGAGCTCGGCGAAGAGCGAGGCGCGCGTCGCCTCAGCCACCTCGCGCGCCTGTTTCTTTTCGGCGATGAGGTTATCCGGATCGCGTTGGGCGGTTTCGGGCATGTCGAGGGAGGTTTCACCACGGATTGATAAGGAAAGGTTGGGCGGTGCCGCAGGGCCGTCGGTTCTGAATATCCTCTGTGGCCTGCCAGTGCAGGTGGGTGCCGCGTACCGGGACCACGGTCCCGACAGAGGCAGCTCCCGGAGGTATGGATATAGCCCCAGAGATAAAACGACCTAACGAACCGCGCAGCGGACCGCCCAGATCAATATTTAGGCTCCAGCGAGGAGAACGGCAATCCTTTCCACGCGATCGGCGAGGGATTCGATTGCAGCGGCGATCCGCTCTTCATCTTCCGGCGAGAAATCTGACTCGCCCTCAACAACTTCATCCACAGCAACATCGCGGAGATCCGCAAGCTCGTCAGCGACCAACAGCGAGGCCATGACCAGCAGGCGCGCATCACCGATTTGCCCGACCTGCTCGACCAGATCACCGACATGGGCGTCGACCATCCGGGCCAGGTCGCGAATGCGATTTTCCTGCCCGTCCTCGCAGCTTATGCGGTAGGCCTTCGCATTGATCGAGATATCTACCTGAGCCACAGCGTCACGAATCCAATACAAATTTCAGGCGGCCGATGGCGTTATTCAGCTTCTCGCCAATCTCACCGGTAACTTTCGACAACTCAGCGTAGTCGCGCCGAGCCTGGGCCAATTCGGCCCGCAATTCATCACTTGGCTCCCCCGACTCGGCAGCCGACTCGAGCCGAGCGATCGCCTGCTCCAGGCGTTCCATCGCTCCATTGATGCGTTCCATGCGAGCCTCCGATAAGCGTCGCGAGACATCTGTAAAATCGCCCGCGAGGACCGGCGCAGAATAACGACCAGCGTTCGATCAAGTCAACGGCGCCCAATCTTGACCTTCGAGAGTCCACATTTGGCCAATTGTCGATTGACGCGCGGGGAGCGGATGGGCATGTTCGGGCGACCTTGAATGATCAGGGTGACATCCGCCGAAATGATTGCCCGCCGCCACAGTCTTGGCCCTTCGAGGCAGCAGGGCGCAGCGACAAAGTGAGCATGGCCCGTTGACCGCACCTATCGGACAAGCCCCGGATATATCCGCCGACCCTCAGAGCCTCGCCAACGCGATCCGATTCCTATCGATCGACGCCGTCGAGAAAGCGAAATCCGGTCACCCCGGCATGCCAATGGGCATGGCCGATGTGGCGACGGTTTTGTATTCGCGTTTTCTCAAGCACGATCCGGACGCGCCGCATTGGCCCGACCGAGACCGCTTCGTACTTTCCGCCGGGCACGGCTCGATGTTGTTGTATTCGTTGTTGCACCTGACCGGCTATCACGACATCACCCGCGACGAGTTGAAGAACTTCCGCCAACTAGGCGCGCGAACCGCCGGCCATCCGGAATACGGCCACGCCGACGGTATCGAGACAACCACCGGACCGCTCGGACAAGGCATTGCCAATGCGGTCGGGATGGCGCTTGCCGAGCGGATGATGAACGCACGCTTCGGCGACGATCTGGTCGACCATCACACCTATACCATCGCCGGTGACGGCTGCCTGATGGAGGGTATCAGTCACGAAGCCGCCTCGCTTGCCGGCCATTTGGGGCTCTCCCGCCTGATCGTTCTGTTTGACGACAACGGGATCTCGATTGACGGTCCGACCAGTCTCAGCGTGTCGGAAGACACGCAAGCCCGTTTCAAGGCCTATGGCTGGGACGTGGATGCGGTCGATGGACATGACCCGGAGGCGGTTGCCGCCGCCATCGCTCGGGCACGGACAAGTGACAAGCCATCACTGATCGCGTGCCGCACCACTATCGGCTTTGGTTCACCGAACAAAGGCGGCAAGTCTTCGTCACATGGCGCACCGCTTGGCGGCGATGAGATCGCATTGGTTCGCGAGGCGCTCGACTGGCCGCACGCGCCCTTCGAGATTCCCGATGAGATCGCCAGTTCCTGGCGCACGATTGGCGCCGCCCGCAAGAGCGAGCACGAGGCCTGGGCTGCGCGTCACGCCGAAACCGACAACGCTGTGAGCGCTGAGTTCGACCGGGTCATGGCAGGCGAATTGCCGACCGATTTCGCCCAGACGATCGACGATATGAAACGCACTCTGGCATCAGACCCACCGAAGATCGCCACGCGGGTCGCCTCTCAGAAGGCACTTGAGACATTGGTGCCGGCGATGCCGGAATTGGCCGGAGGTTCGGCCGATCTCACAGGATCGAACAACACCCGTGCCGGTGAGCAAAAGCCGGTCCAGGCCGGCGACTATTCCGGCAGCTACCTCTATTTTGGTGTGCGCGAACATGCCATGGCGGCATTGATGAACGGCATGGCACTGCATGGTGGATTTGTGCCCTACGGCGGCACCTTCATGGTGTTCACCGACTATTGCCGCCCCTCGATCCGGCTTTCGGCCCTTATGGGGATCCGCACCGTCTATGTGATGACCCATGACTCGATCGGGCTTGGCGAAGATGGACCGACGCATCAACCGGTCGAGCATTTGGCCGCCCTGCGCGCAATTCCGAACTTGAACGTTTACCGCCCCTGCGATGCGATCGAGACGGCTGAGTGTTGGGCCGCGGCGCTAGAAAGCAAGCACACGCCCTCAATTCTGGCCCTCACCCGTCAGAACCTGACCCCGGCACGCACGATACATGTCGACGAGAACCTGTCAGCGCGCGGCGGTTACGTCATCGCCGAAGCCAGTGGTGAGCGACAAGCGACTTTGATTGCCACCGGCTCGGAGGTCGAAATCGCGATCACAGCGCGCGGGGCATTGGAAGCCGAAGGCATCCCCACCGCAGTGGTCTCGATGCCTTGCCAGGAGCTATTCGACCGCCAAGACCGCGAGTATCGCAACAAGGTGCTGGCCCCCGGAACCGCGCGGGTCGCGGTCGAAGCCGGAATTGCACAAGGCTGGGAGCGCTATGTCGGTGACGACGGCGAGATCGTCGCCATGTCGAGCTTCGGTGCTTCCGCTCCGGCGCCACTTCTCTACGAACACTTCGACATCACCCCCGACGCGGTCGCGAGAGCTGCCAAGAATGCGCTCGCGCGGTCGGGAAACTGATCCGCTCACGACGAGATATCTAATCTGGAGGACGAAGATGACGGTCAAGGTTGCGATTAATGGTTTCGGCAGGATCGGTCGGCTGGTGTTGCGCGCATTGCACGAAAGCGGGCGCGATGACATGGAGGTCGTCCTGATCAATGATCTCGGCCCGGTCGCTTCAAACGCGCACCTCTTGAAGTGGGACTCCAATCACGGCCGTTTCGCCGGCGAGATCACGACTGGCGAGGACACCATCGATATCGGCCGTGGCCCGATCAAGGTCACCGCCGAGCGCGACCCGGCTAACCTGCCGCACGGCGAACTTGGTGTCGATATCGCGTTCGAGTGCACCGGCATCTTTACCAAGCGCGAAGCCGCCGCCAAACATCTGGAAGCCGGCGCCAAGCGCGTGCTGATATCGGCCCCGGCCACCGGAGCCGATCTGACCGTCGTCTACGGCGTCAACCACGACAAGATCACCGCCGAGCACACCGTCATCTCGAACGCGTCCTGCACCACCAACTGCCTGGCCCCGGTCGCCTATGTGCTGAACAATGCAATCGGCATTAATCAGGGCTACATGACGACAATCCACGCCTATACCAGCGATCAGCCGACCCTCGACACACTGCATTCGGATCTGTACCGCTCGCGTTCAGCCGCCTCTTCGATGATCCCGACCTCGACCGGTGCCGCGAAGGCTGTAGGCCTCGTGCTGCCGGAATTGGCCGGTAAGCTCGACGGCTCGGCCGTCCGCGTGCCGACCTCGAATGTCAGTCTGATCGATCTCAAGTTCAACGCCAAGCGAGAGACCAGCGTCGATGAGGTCAATGCAGCCATTGTCGCAGCCGCCGAAAGCAATCAATTGAAGGGGATCCTCGGTGTCAATGATGAGCCACTGGTCTCCACGGACTTCAACCACAATTCCAACAGCTCGACCTTCGACCTGAAGCAGACCCAGGTGATCGACGGCACCTTGGTACGTGTGATGTCGTGGTATGACAACGAGTGGGGCTTCTCGAACCGCATGATCGATACCGCCGCCGCAGTCGCGCGTACGATCTGACCCGAACATGAAGCGGAGCAATCGTGACTACATCCGATAAGCGTTGTGAGCTTTACCTGATCACGCCGCCGGTCATCGAGCCGGCGGCGTTTTCCGTGCAGCTCGCCGAAGCCCTTGATGCCGGACCGGTTGCCTGCCTGCAAATCCGTCTGAAGGACGCCGACGATGACACCATCCGACAGGCGACCGAGATCTTGCTGCCGGTAGCCCATGAGCGCGGCGTGCCAGTATTGATGAACGACCGGCCTGATCTGGCGCTGGAGACCGGCTGCGACGGCGTGCATGTCGGGCAGGAAGACACACCCTACAAAGAGGCCCGAACTCTTCTTGAGTCCAAAGCTATGATCGGCGTCACCTGCCATGCCTCGCGCGACCTGGCAATCATGGCAGCCGATGCCGGTGCCGACTACGTCGCCTTTGGGGCCTTTTTTCCGACCGCGACCAAGGACGCCAAAGCCAGCGCCAACCCGGATATTCTCGCCTGGTGGTCAGACATTTCCATCGTCCCATCGGTCGCAATCGGTGGCATCACGCCGGAGAATTGCAGCACCCTGGTCACTGCCGGTGCTGATTTTCTGGCGGTCGTAGGTGCCGTTTGGAACCACCCGGACGGCCCAGGCGCGGCCGTTCGCGCGTTCGAAGCAGCTATTCAAGACGCATCGAAATGACGCGTCACGAACTCTTAGTTCTCAAAATGCCCTTCGAAGATGACAACGGACGATCCTGGTTCTGTACGCATTGTGCCTTGATCGAAGGGGCTTTGGCGGTCAACCCGCATTGGGCAGAAGAAATCCAGATCCACCGCATCGCCGCCGCCCATCCCCGCCAGGAACTGATCGAGAGGCTAGGCGAAGAATTTCATTGGCTACCGGCGTTGGTTCTTGCCATAGGCACAAAGCCCCCTATGGACGCGTCAATAGCGGCCGGTCGGGCATACTTCACCGACCCGGTCCTCATTACCAAATTCCTTGCGGAAGCATATGGCGGTGCGGCACCGCATCCGTAAACCACAGGGTTTCAGCGCCACGGGCATGCCACCATGGACACTGGCGCGGCTAGCTGCTAAACACCCGCCGCACTTTCTCAGAACCCAAAACCGACGGATTTCGAGCCATGAAAATTAACGGCAACGCCATTCGTCCCGGCAATGTCATCGAGCATAAGGACCGTCTTTGGGTCGCTGTCAGAATTCAGGCGGTCAAGCCTGGCAAGGGCGGCGCCTTCAATCAGGTTGAGCTCAAGGACATCCGCAGCGGCAGCAAGCTCAACGAGCGCTTCCGGGCAGACGAGCAGATCGAGCGTGTACGCCTGGAGCAGCGCGCGGCACAGTTCCTGTTCCGTGACGACGATATGCTCACTTTCATGGACACAGAAACCTACGAGCAAACCGTCGTCAATGTGGAGATGATTGGCGATCAGTCGGCCTTTCTGCAAGATGGGATGGAAGTGCAGATCGAGAGCTACGAAGGCGAGTCTCTGGCGGTATCCCTGCCAGATACGGTGGCGATGGAGGTCGTCGAGGCCGATGCGGTGGTCAAAGGCCAGACAGCATCCTCGTCTTACAAGCCGGCAATCCTGGAGAACGGTGTTCGTGTCATGGTGCCGCCGCACATCGAGGCCGGCACCCGCATCATCATCAAGCCCGAAGATCTGACTTACGTTGAACGAGCCAAGGACTAAGGTCCGAAGCAGCCAACATACCTATACACGTCCCCGAGAGGACATCGACATGGCCGGGCGCTCGCCGCTAATCAACGTTGTCACCAAGGCGTGCTACAAGGTTTCACGCCGTCTACTGCGCGACTTCGGTGAAGTCGAACAATTGCAGGTCTCCAAAAAAGGACCGGCCGATTTCGTTTCAACGGCCGATACCAACGCTGAGCGCGCGCTGGTCTCAGAGTTGAAATCGGCGCGGCCGGAATACGGTTTCCTGCTTGAGGAAGGCAACGAAATTGAGAGCCGCGACCCGGACGGGCGCCGTTGGATCATCGATCCCCTGGACGGCACGCTGAACTTTCTGCACGGCATTCCGCATTTCTGCATCTCGATCGCGCTCGAAGAACGTGGCCAGGTCATCGCCGGCGTCATCTACGAGCCGATCCGGGACGAGATGTACTGGGCGGAAAAAGGCGACGGTGCCTACCTTAACGACCGCCGAATTCGGGTTTCAGGCCGCAGTCAGATGAACGAGGCTGTATTCGCCACTGGAATCCCCTTCATGGGCCGCGATGGGCACGAGCTGTTCCTTAAGCAATTGGAATCGGTGATGGGATCTTGCGCCGGCGTTCGCCGCCAGGGTGCCGCCGCCCTCGACCTCGCTTATGTCGCCTCCGGACGTTATGAGGGGTTTTGGGAAAAAGGGGTGCATCCGTGGGATATAGCTGCGGGCATGCTTTTGGTTACCGAAGCTGGCGGCATGGTCTCCGACTACAACGGCCAGAACCGCATGATGGAGAAGGGCGAGGTCGTCGCCGTAAACAATCGACTTCACACGCCCTTCCAACGCATGCTCCGCCGTGCCACGAAATAGCCATTCTCATTGGTATTATATTCATCGTAACCCTATGTGAGCACGCGGGTGCACGGTTGTCGGCAGCCCTTGCTTGTTATAAGGTCTGTCGAATCAGGGATTTAGGGGCTGGAGACGGCGCAATGCCCAAACTAAAAACCAGACTAAAGAATAGAATTGGTCAGGCTCTTGCCGTGACGACATTGGTCGCCTTGATGGCAATACCTGTATCGGCACAACAACCTATTCATGTCGGCGGGCAAGGGCCCAACGTCGAGGTTGATTTGAGCGTGCTCGACAATCTGGGTACGGCTCCCAATGTGGCGCAAATGTTGCGCTTGGGAACCAGGATTCTCCGCCGTCAGGGTGGGAAGTTACCATTGACACGAGAATCTGGTTCGTTGAGCCCCCTGCTACGATCACAAGGTGGCGCGATCGCCAGGCCAGCACCACGGCCAGCCAGCATGCCAACCATAAAGCCGGCAATGCGGACAGCCCCGGCCGCAATTCCGGCTGCGGCCCCAGTGCTTGCCGTTGCGAAACAACCGGTCCAGCGGAAGGCGAGCGCCACCAAAAAGATGGTCCCCGGACTGCCTGCGAAGCCCAAGGCAGCGCGCACATCCGCGCCAATTATACCGGCCAAACCTAAGGTCGCGGTTATGGCCCCGCCGCCGCCAACGGCTCCCAAAAAGGCCGCTCCGGCAAAAACCATGCCCGCACGGATGAAGAAACCGAAAGCAGCGCCACCTGCTCCCAAAGTGCCAACCACCAAAGTCGCAGCCTTACCGCCAGCCACCACGGCTACAGCAAAAGGCCCTAAAGTATCGCTCAGCTTCCAGGCCCGGCAGGCCACCTTGCCTGGTGATGTTGCCAG
>JABIRP010000420.1 GCA_018699735.1 Rhodospirillaceae bacterium
GGACGCTTGCGCTTCAGCTTGGTCACCAGGGACGAGAGATCCGGTGCGGTCGCCGAATAGCCTTCCTTCAGGACGATCTTCATACCCAAGGCTTTCGCCTTGCCCTCGTTGCCGCCGGCAACACCTGAGCCATAGGGGCCATCTTCGTGGATGATCGCAACTTTAAGGTCTTTCGGGTTAATCCCGAGCTTGGCTTTCGAGTTGGCGTTCAGGAAATCGACCGACAGCTCACCGAACATTCCGCCATGAACCTGCGGGCGGAAAACATACTTCAGATTACGGCCCTTCAAGACCGCCGGCGAGATACAGGTCGTGATCCACATGAATTTCTTCAGCGAGTCGACCTTGGCCGCCACCGGCACGCACTGCGCGCTCGAGTAGAAACCGAGAAGCATGTCGACCTTTTCCTGCTCGATCAGGCGAACCGCTTCGTTGATCGCAACCTCTGGCTTCGACTGCGCGTCGGCATAGATCGCATCAATCTTGTAGCCTTCGACTCCGCCTTTCTCGTTGATATAGTCGATCATGATCTTGGCGCCGAGCGCCTGAAGATCCGAGCCACCACCCGCGAGCGGGCCGCTGTAGTCATATATAACGCCGATCTTGATTTTCTTTTCGGCGGCCTGTGCTCCAGGCACCATCATCGACATTGCGGCGAGCGTGCCGAATGCGATCATCGCCCGTCTTGATACGGATTTGATAATCATTTCAATCCCCTGTCCCTATTGCTTTGCCGGCAGAACAGGCATCATCGGCTCATGTTGCGATGGAAGTCAAGGCGATCGGATCAATCGTGACGCATTCCTCTTCATGGTTCCCGCCCGATATTGAAATCTTGTAGATCGCTGCAAATCGTGATGAGTGTATTTGAGTCAGCGGGCCTCGCATTCGAGCCAATGGGCCGAAAAAGGAGATGACAATGAGTGCCGATCCTACGTCCTTACTAGAAGTTCGAATTCCAGGACCCAATCCGGATTGGCTCTCCCAGATCAATGAAGAAATACTGGAGCCGGACCTGCCAATCGTCGATCCGCACCATCATCTGTGGGATATGCGGGGCAAGCGGTACCTGCTGGACGAGTTGATGGAGGATGTGAACAGCGGCCACAATATCGTCGCAACGGTATTCCTGGAATGCGCCGCGATGTACCGGGCGGACGGCCCGGAACACATGCGACCGCTTGGCGAGACCGAGTTCGTCAACGGCATCGCCGCGATGAGCGCCAGCGGCAGATACGGCAAGACCAAGGTCTGCGCCGGCATCGTCGGCTTTGCCGATCTGACAATGGGGGCTGCCGTCGAAGACGTGCTGGCGGCCCAGGTCGCGGCCGGAAACGGGCGATTTCGCGGCACCCGCTACGGCGCCGGCTGGAGTGAGAGTCCCCTAATTAACGACAGCCACACAAATCCAAGCGAGCATGTCTATCTCGAGCCGACCTTTCGCGAAGGTTTCGCTAAGCTCGCGAAGTTTGATCTCTCCTTCGAGGCCTGGCTGTATCACACCCATATCGGCGATGTGTCCTCTCTCGCCGACGCGTTCCCAGACCAACGCATGGTGCTGAACCATTTCGCCGGCCCCATGGCGATTGGTCCTTATGCCGGCAAGCGCGACGAGATCTTCGTCACCTGGCAGAAGGATATTCGCGAACTTGCCAAGCGGCCGAACGTTTATGCGAAACTCGGAGGCCTGGGCATGGTGCTCAACGGCTACAAGTTCGAGGATCAACCGAAGCCGCCCGGATCGGAGCTCCTGGCTGATACCTGGCGCCCGTATTTCGAGACCGCAATTGAAGCCTTCGGTCCGGACCGTTGCATGTTTGAGAGCAATTTCCCGGTCGACAAGGTCACGTCCAGTTACGCGGTGTATTGGAATTGTTTCAAGCGGATCGCCTCCGGTGCTTCGGCGGAAGAAAAACGGGCGCTATTCCACGACACGGCGGCAAGATTCTACAAACTGGATCTTTGAGAAGTTCCGTACAGGAGACCGCGATACAAACCCCATTCTACGGTTTGATCGTAGTCGATCACGATCACATTCTGACTCCAGATTTAGACTTAATATTGTGACAATTTGGATTTATCGGCCAGATACCAGATTCATCTCGTTAAGCCAGCGCGATATCCTGCTACACTTTAGGATATAGTTTTTCTAGGCTCACAGCTTTAAGAAGTGACGCTCGAAATGATCGCTATCTCACCCGGCGCAGGCTCGGTTGGTTTTTCGAACGATCCAGAAGAGGTCATACAACGCCTCAGGCGAGTGGAAGAGTCTCAACGCGAAGCCGAGAGCCAATTACGAGCTATCGGTTCTGGATTTCCGGGCGTGATATTTCAATTGGTTGTTTCCGGATCAGGCACTCGCCAGTTCAGGTATATCAGCGACCAATGCAAAGAATTGTTGGGTGTAACCGCGCCGGAAGTTTATGCCGACGCCAAATTGGTTGGCCGTTTCATATCGACTGTTGATCTCGATCACATGGGGCGGCTCTTAGAATACTCACGTGCGAGCATGGAACCCTGGACCCCTGAATTTGGTATTCATCTCGGGGACCGGCACCGTCAAATGCGCGCCGACGCCACCCCCATACAATTGGAATCTGGGTCAACCGTCTGGAGTGGCGCCATAACCGACATCACAGAATTCAAAAACAACCAAGCAGCTCTCCAGGCAGCACAATCAACGCTTTGGGCACGGGTCGAGGAACGCACGAAAGAACTTCAGGCAGAACTTGTCGAGCGCCGAAAAATCGAGGAAGAGCTCCATCTCGCTAAGGATTTGGCCGAAGCTGCGAACCAATCAAAGTCGAACTTCCTTGCAAACATGAGCCATGAGCTGCGCACACCGCTGAATGCCGTCATCGGTTTCGCGGATGTGATGCGCAAGGAAATGTTTGGTCCGATAGGAACGGAAAGATACAAAGAATATCTTGGTGATATTTCCACCAGCGCCAACCATCTTCTTGATATTATTGGCGACATCCTCGACATCGCGCGGATCGAGTCAGGCAAATACGTTCTCGAACCTTCAGATTTTCAAATCCAGAATTTGATCTCCGAAACGGCTCGATTTCTGAAACAGGCATCCATACGTCGCGGTGTGACAGTTGTTATTCAACCCTCAGCCTCACCACCACTCCTCCATGCAGACCATCGAGCGGTTCGCCAGATGCTCCTCAATCTGATGTCGAACGCGATCAAGTTTACGCCCGCCGGCGGTCGGGTGACGGTCGCGTATGAAGCAAATCTACAAGAGGCAGTATTGACGGTCGCAGATACCGGTATTGGCATCGAGCGGGTGCATCTTGAAAAGTTGGCGCAGCCGTTCTATCAAATCGGCGATCCCACGACCCGATCTCGGGAGGGCACCGGCCTAGGTTTGGCCCTGACCAAAACGCTTATCGAACTGCATGGCGGGAAAATGTCCATAGATAGCGTTCCAGGCGAAGGAACCGATGTGACACTTGTCTTTCCCGTGTCCCGGTAGATGGCAGTGTCCCAACACAGTTCGACTGGCGCCCAAGTCTCACCCGAGCGGCTGGCCGAGGTTGTGCGGCGGCACCATAATTATCTGAACGGCAAACCCGATGGTGCCCGCGCCGACCTGCGAGGGGCCATTCTTCCGAATATAAAAATTGAGAAACTCGCGTTTCGCCATGCTTTGCTCTCGGGCATTACTTGGCAGGATGCCGAGCTTGAGAAGGCTAACTTCTCGCTCGCGGATCTGTTCGGAGCCGACATGCAGCGTTCCATTCTGATCGGTGCTGACTTTTTTCGCGCCGATCTTCGCGGAGCCCGAATGAACAAGGCGGTCCTCCGCAGCGCCCAATTCAAAGACGCTGACCTGCGGCCCGGTGACCTTAGAGGGATCGACGGTGAAATCATCGGAACCGATTTCTCCGGCGCCAATCTGGACGATGCAAACATGACACGGGCGGATGTCACCGACGGAAATTTCGAAGGCGCATCGATGATCGGCGTCGAGATGTCACAAGCCCAGTTGAGCTCCGCCAATTTTACTGGCGCGGACTTGTCCGATGCCGACTTCGAGGGTGCGAAATTGAAGGAGGCGAACCTCACTGGGGCCAATCTGCGAAACGCCAATTTCACGAACGCCAATTTGGAGGGAGCCAACCTACGCAATGCCAATCTTTCCGGCGCCAATCTCAAAGGCGCCAATCTGAACGATGCAAAAGTTTTCCTGGGGCTGGGTCTGTTATCGGCCAACCTGCAGAAAATATTTCGAGATCATATGGTTTGGTTGGCGACACGCGGCGGCGACGGTGTTCGCGCCGACCTGAGCGAGTTCGATCTACGGGGCCTCGATCTGTCGTATTCCGACCTGAGTGTCGCCATTTTCAATGGCGCGGATCTAACCGGCACCAATCTTCGCCGTGCGTATCTGACGATGGCGGAATTCGAGGGTGCCATCATGACAAAGGTAGACCTGAGCGAGGCTGAACTAAAAGGTGCCAATATGACCGACGCCAATCTGGCTGGCGCCAAGATGATCGCGGCGGATCTGGCCTCGCAAGATATTGACATGGCCCAGGGACGCGGCCTGCATCGGATTCCAACTCGGTTGGTTCGTGCAAACCTGACCGGCACAGATCTTCGCGATGCCGACCTCAGTTCCGCCGTCTTGACCGACGCCAATGTACAGGACGCGTTCACGGCAGGCGCGCAAATGCCCGGAGCGCAAAAGTCGGAAATGGAAAATCAGGACGAGCGCGACGGATCCTGATCCGCGACCTCACTGTCTCCTGAAATATCCTCAAGGCGTGTGTGGGCCCTATATTCATACGGGCCCCACAGCCAGATTGTCGCTCGAAGCACAAACGAGAGCGCGGCCAAGAGCGTCAACGTGAAACCGATAGCGAGGGTGGACTTGATGATCCACCGGTTCGGCAGGCCGGTCAGGACAGAACTCTGCTCATTCGTCAGAAAGGCCGCTTGTACATATTCATAACCGTAAATCGTCGCGACAGTCAGATACGGGATCCAGAGCACCACTGTGCCCGCAAGTTCGATCGCGACGCGGGTGCGTGCAGAAAATCGATCGCGAAACAGATCGAGGCGGATCTGAACGTTCTTGGCTGCGGCATAGCCGAGGCTGAGAAACATCAGGGCGGCACTAAAATGCCATTCAGAATCCTGGATCTTCGATGAATTCATGATGTGATGCAGGTCATTGTCGATGATCCAGTCGAGATGCCGCAAGTATCGCCGCGCAATCACGTCGTAGGCGATGAGCAGAACCATCGGCACCAGGAGCCAGGCGGCCGCCTGTCCTACTCGGATCGGGATCATATTCAGCAAATCGCAAAACTGAAGAACACGTTCGACCGGTGTTTTGCTACGGGACCTCATTCCACCCTCAGTAATCAAACAAGGCATGTGGCAGCCACATGGCGAGATCGGGGAATCCCATCACCAGGCCAACGCAGATTAACTGCAAACAGACGAAGGGTATGATGCCGACATAGATCTGCTGCATGGTCACCTCCTTCGGCGCTGCACTCTTCATATAGAACAGCGCGATCCCCATGGGCGGGGTCAGGAACGAGGTTTGCAGGTTCACGGCCACCAACATCGCGAACCAATAGATCATATCCGCCTCTGCGACGTGATCGCCGAAATCGAGTTGTCCGACGATCGGCGCGAAGATCGGCACAACGACCAGCAGGATTTCCAGGATGTCGAAGAAGAACCCCATCAGAAAGATCGCCAACATCAGGATAATCAATACCTGTGGACCCTCAAGGCTGCCGACCCCGATCAGCTGCATGACGATCTCGTCGCCGCCAAGAACCCGAAACACATAGGAGAAACACATGGCCGAGCCGAACAGCAGGAAGATCATTCCCATCATCATGGCGGCGCGTTGAAGGCAGTCGTTCAGATCCGCCAACGACAACCGCCCGCGCATCCGGGCGAGAAAGACTGTGCCCAGCACCCCGACGGCGGCAGATTCCGTGATCGTCGTAATGCCGGCGAAGACCGATCCCAAAACCATTGCGATCAGGACCATCGGCGGAATGATGCCGCGGGTGATCAGATCGAAAAGCTCGGTCGCCGACGGCCCGGCAGCGCGTTTGTCGATCACTGGGCAAAGACGCGGGAACACCGTGCTGACCGCGAGAATGTAGACCATATAAAGCGCCGACAAGGTCAGCCCCGGAAACAAGGCCGAGGCGAACAGAACGCCTTCCGATATCCCCAACATATCCGACATGAAGACCAGCAATATGCTCGGTGGGATCAGAATACCGAGGCTGGAGGATGCCGCGATGGTCCCGGTTGCAAGCGACGGGTGATAACCAAGCCGCAACATGGTCGGGAGCGCTATGATCGTCATCATCACAACCGACGCCCCAACAATCCCAGTGATCGCGGCCATCACCGTGCTCATCAGCGTGATTGAGAGCGCCAAACCACCCGGCACCCGGCGCAGCAGAATCTGTAGCGCCTGGAGCAGATCCTTGGCGATCTCGCTGCGCTCCAGCATCATGCCCATGAACAGGAAGCACGGGATCGCGATCAGCGCCAAATTCTCCGAGGGTGACCAGATCCGAGCAACGAAGTTGTAGAACTCGACGAATTCGAAAAGATCAAAGCTCCATCCAATCAGTGCGAATATCACGGCAAGCCCGCCAAGAATAAACGCGACCGGAAGCGCCGTCATCATCAAGGCCGCCAGGCAGACGAACATCAAAATCGGTAGGTACTCAATCACCCGACGTCGATCCTTTGGGCCCAATCCGAAACGCGGCGCTGGGGTCAGTCTGACGCCATGGGTTTTCAAGCAAAATTCGCCCCCAGCCTAGATGCGTTTCTCATAGAATACGCTGTTTGGATCATTCGCCGGGTAATCGCCAAACTGCCCACATTCGGTGAATCCGCAGACGGCGAATAAGCCGAGCGCCTCGGGCTGATGAATGCCGGTCTCCAGTTTCAGAGAAACCAAACCCAGCGATCGGGCTTCGGTTTCCAGATACTCGAGAATGGTACGCGCCAGGCCAAGCCCGCGCGCCTCTGGGTTGACATAAATCCGCTTGATCTCACCATAGCCCTGATCGGTGACCAGAAGACCGCCGCAACCGCGCAACACGCCATCGACCGTTGCGCCGTAGAACCTATTGCCATCTTGCGCCAGGGTCTCTGGAGCAGTCAGATGTGCGCTCTCGGCCGGATAGAGCGCCATCATCATCGCATCCAGATCAGCGATCATAGCCAAAGCTTCCGGCAGCAACGGGTCGACCGGCTTGATATCGATGCGGGGGTTCATGTCAGTAATTCCAATGTGGCCGTAAGTCCTTCGTAAACCGCCTCCTCTGCGGTGCGGGGAGCGAGTGCGTCGCCGATGATCCTGTATGGGATGCCGGATGACTTCAACCAATCCGCAGGTCCGACCTCGGGCTGGTTCGGCGGCACCACGACCAGCGTGTCGACATCCTCCAAGACAACCGGTTCCTGAGCAGCGGTATGCACGAAATATACAGTCCGGTCCTCGGCACCGTAGAGCCGCATGAAAGCGGTGGTCTCCACACCCAGGCGATACAGGCGGGCGATGGCGGCGTCGCGAACATAGTTTTGGATGGCGAAGCCCGGGCAAACTCCGTTGACAGCAAGCCGGACGTCCGCTCCGGACTGGGACAGAAGCTCCGCCATGCCAATCGCAATCCAGTCGGTCCGCCAGTCATAAATAACGACTCGCTGGCCGGTCTTCGCGCCGGCGAGGATGTCTTCGTGATGCAGGATTTCGACCCCCTCACCGCCCTCGATCGGCGGCATCCAGCGCCGGCTACCGGTGGCGAGCACGACGGCGTCGGGGGAGAACTCACTGCAATTCGGCTGGTCGAATTCGCTGTTCAGGGAAACAGATACACCGGCCCGCCGGAGCTCGCCTTCCAGGTTGTTGATGATGCCGCCAAATTCCTCTCGATTGGGAAGAGCCTGAGCCAGAAGCGCTTGGCCACCCAAGCGACTGGATCGCTCCCAAAGCGTCACCGAATTCCCAGTTTCGGCAGCGGTGATCGCCGCCTTCATACCAGCCGGGCCACCGCCTACCACCAGCACCCGCCGCGACACCTCAGCGCGCGGCTTTTCGGCAAACCGCAACTCGCGACCGGATTCCGGATACTGGATACACGAGATCGGCAGCCCCAACTGCGCATGACCGATGCACGCCTGATTGCAGCCAATGCAGGCGCGAATGTCATCGACCTGGCCAAGGCTCGCTTTTGCCGGCATCCGCGGGTCACAGATCATCGCCCGGGTCATACCGCACATATCCGCCGCTCCTTCGCGCACGATCTTCTCGGCATCTTGGGGTTGATTGATCCGGCCGGCGACCAGCACAGCGGTTGGGCCGACCGCCTGTTTCAACTTGGCGGAAAACGGTGCCATATAGCCATTCGAAACTGTCATCGGCGGCACGATGTGAACCGATCCGCCGGACGACGCCGAAGTGCCGGCGATCACATTCAAATAATCAAGCGACGGAGCCAGGTTTCGACAGATCTCAAACATCGCGTCTTCGTCAAGGCCGCCGCTGTCGAACTCATCGCCGGACAGCCGCGCGCCGACGATCAGCTCTTCTGGGCAAGTAGAACGGATCGATTGGATAACCTCGTCGACAAAGCGTCGGCGGTTCTCGGGGTTGCCGCCATATTCGTCGGTTCGGAAATTAATGCTCGGAGAGAGGAATTGCGACGGCAGGTAACCGTGGCTACCAACGATCTCGACACCGTCCACACCCGCCGCTGCCATGCGCCGCGCCGCATCACCATAGCCGCTTATGATCTCGCCGATTTCGTCGGTCGACATCGTCTTCGCCACGACCTTGAAGCGTTCCGATGGCGCTTGCGACACTCCCCAGGCCGGCATGACCGCACCATCCCGGCGGGCCGCAAGCTCGCGACCCGGATGGAAGAGCTGAACGAACGCCGCGGCACCCTCGCGGTGGATGGCATCGAACAACCGGCTAAAATGCGGAATGCAGTCGTCGTCGGCACCCTGCAAGACCTCGGACGTATAGCGTGCCGAGTCGTGAACGGCGACGACCTGCACAACGATCAAACCGACACCACCACGTGCTCGGGCTACGTGATAAGCGATCAATTCGTCAGTTGGAATTCCGCCTCGGGCAAGATCGGTGTCGTGTCCGGAAGAAAAAATCCGGTTTCGGATCTCCAGGCCCTTCATCTGGAAGGGTGAGAACAGATTCGGAAATAGGCTCGACATCGGTGGAGGCTCGCTTAGCGGAGGAACAGAACTGGTTCGGTTAAGCTAGCCTGGGTCGTACTAAGTGAAAAGATGGGATCGCGACCGCAGCTTCATCCTCTTGGGTTCGTATAGCTTTTCACGCCCGGTCAAACTGATTATCGTCACCTGAGTTAACGGGCTTTTTATGGAACGAGTAGGCCATGACGTTTACGTCCAAGGAAACACGCGGTGGGCTTACCATCCGCAAGTTGCACCCGATGATCGGGGCGGAAATCCATGGAATCGACCTTACCGGACCGCTAGCCTCGGAAACGATTGAAGCCATACGGGTTGCCTGGATGCAGCATCTGCTCCTGGTGTTTCCCGACCAACCGATTGATGACGATAACCACGTGGCGTTCGGCAAACGGTTCGGCGATCTTGAGATCCATCCATCGCTCGCACACCGGGCCTCCCATCAGGATGCGATTTATCGTATCTCCAACCTCGACGAGGAGGGTAATTTCATTCCTCCCAAGGACACCTCATGGCAGTATCTCAGCCAGTCATGGCGCTGGCACACGGATAGCTCCTTTCGCGAAATCCCGAGCACGGGTTCGATTCTGCATGGTATCGAGATCACCCGGTCCGGTGGCAATACCCTGTTCGCGAACATGTACGCAGCCTATGATGCTCTCACAGACACAATGAAGGCGCAGGTCGAGAATTTATGGGTCACTCACGATCACGATTACATTCTCAACTCGGCACCTGAGGTTAGTGAAAGCGCCGAGCGGGGCGCATTTGAAGACTTACCACCGGTCAGCCATCCGTTGGTCCGGGTCCATCCAATCACCGGCAAGCGTAGCCTCTTTCTGTCACCCCACACGATGGTGAAGATATCCGGCCAAGAAGAAGCCGAGAGCCGGGCTTTGCTCGACCAGCTTATCGAACATGCGACCAGCGACGCGTTCGTTTATCGTCACATATGGTCACCGGACGATGTCATTATGTGGGACAATCGGTGCACCATGCATTCGGTTGAGCCGTTTGACAACGTGACGCAACGCCGGATCATGCACCGTGTCACCTTGGTCGGCGACGGCCCTCCGATCCCGGCTGCCGGTCAAGCCTGATGTGTTGAATCCGTTTGGGGAGAGCAGTTCATGGCACTTGCGACCGAGGAAACCCCGAGTGGCCTCGCGATTTCCAAACTGCACCCGGCGATCGGTGCCGAGGTTCGCAATGTCGATTTCTCTAAGCCCCTGACGCCGGAAATCGTCGACGATATACATGCCGCCTGGATGCAGCACCTGCTCCTGGTGTTCCCCGATCAGGCCATTACCGACGAACAGCACGTAGAAACCACCCGGTATTTCGGTGAACCCGAAATCTTTCACCAGACCATCATCAAGTCGAAGGTTGTGAAAGAGATCTTCCGCGTCGCCAATACCGATGAGGATGGGAAATTGGTGCCACCATCCGACCCGGTCCAAAAACAGCTCTCCAGCACCAAAATCTGGCACACGGATTCGAGCTACCGTCCGGTGCCGGCCACCGGCTCGCTGCTGCACGGGATCGAGGTCAGCCGCACCGGCGGGATGACCTGCTTCACCAACATGTACGATGTCTATGACGCCCTCCCGGAAGACTGGAAAGCAAAGGTCGAAGGCCGCAAGTGCTGTCACGATTTCGAGCACCTGAGCCGCATCACCGGCGGCCCCAAACCAACAGCAGTTGAGCGCGCTGCCATGCCACCGATCTGGCAGCCGATGGTTCGCCGGCACCCGGTTACCGGCCGCAAGTCGCTCTATATAAGCCCGATCTACAATGACCAGATCGAAGGCATGTCAGATGATGAGGCCGTGGCCTTTGTTCGCGATCTCGCCGAGTTTTCTGGTCAGGATCGTTTCGTCTACCGCCACCAGTGGGAGACTGACGATGTTCTGATGTGGGACAACCGATGCACCATGCACATCGTCACGCCACACGACCCGAGCGAACGGCGGATCCTGCACCGCACCACGATCGTCGGCGATGGGCCGGTGGTGGCGGGGTAGCGTAACGCTCGACCTGCTGGGAAATATGCTCTCGTGATTACGGCTGGTGCGACGCCAGAAAGATTTCCACCGCCCGCTCGGCGGTCCGGTCCGCATCGGCGGCGGACCAGCGCGAGCGGCCGGTAAAGAGGGTCGCCAGGAAATGTGGGCCCGCGACCAAACCTTGAAATTGCGCCGAAGACAATTCCGGATCGGGGACATTCAGCACCCCCAGCCTGTGTTGTTCCCGCAGATATTCAGTAATCCTGACCCACATATGGCCAGGACCGATTTCCCAAAACCTTTGGCCGATCTCTGGAAACTGCGTGCTCTCCTTGATGATCGTGCGCATTAGAGACTGAATGCCCGGCTCTGTGATACGCACGAGCATGAACTTGGCCGCCTGCAAGAGGACCTCGCGCGGTGAAGGAGATGGGCCTAATTCGGCGGTTGTGCCGTCGCCAAACCGCTCGCACATTTCGCCCATGATTTCGCTGAAGAGAAATTGCTTGCTCTGAAAATGACTGTAGACGGTGCGTTTGGAGACCTTGGCCTCAGCCGCAATCGCGTCCATCGAGGTTATTTCATAGCCCTGTTCCAGAAACAGATCGCAAGCCGCCGCCACAATCTGGTCGCGCTTGGTCGGCTTTGCCACAGTCTCTTCGGCAGTCTCCAAAATATTTACCATCTTGCCTCTTGACTCTTTGAGGTACACTCACCAGTTTACAAAAACTACACCGTGTAGTGTACTTTAATATAGTACGTGCTCACCTAAAAATCCAGCACGGCATGAAAGTAAGAGGGATCAAGAGATGACCGAGACGGGGGAGGACGCCAGAGCCGGCGTCACACGCTTCAAAGGCCAAAGCGACAAAAGGATCGAAGCGTTTGCCGATTGGATCTTGCGCTGGCGCTGGGCGGTAATCGTCCTGGCACTCGCCCTCGCAATGGCGGCGGGAGCCGGTGGGAAAAACCTTGGATTTTCCACCAACTACCGCGTGTTCTTCGGCGCCGACAACCCGCAGCTCCAGGCCTTCGACACGCTACAGCGCATCTATAGTCGCGAAGATAATCTTACCCTGGTGCTACAGCCCAAGACCGGCACGGTTTTCACGCCGAAGCTGCTCACCGCCATGCGTAAGTTGACCGATGCGTCCTGGAAAATCCCCTTTACCACCCGGGTCGATAGCATCACCAACTTTCAGAACAGCGTCGCGGAAGACGATGATTTGACGGTTGCCGACCTGGTGCCCAAGCGTAGCCCGCTGGACCAGACCGATATCGCCCGAATCCAAAAAGCGGCGATGTCCGAGCCGCTGCTCTTGAGCCGATTAATCGCCCCGGACATGCGCACCGCCGGCGTCAATCTAACGCTCACACTGCCGATGAAGTCAGAAGCGGAAGTGCCGGAAGCGATGGCCGCACTTCGCGTCCTTGTCGACCAATTCCGCGCCGACAACCCGGATGTGAGGCTGGCGGTCACGGGATCCGTCGCCCTCAACAACGCATTCTCGGAATCCGCTCAGACCGATATGCAGACGCTTGTCCCGTTGATGTACGGGATCCTGCTGCTGGTGATGGGTTTGTTGTTGCGCTCGATCAGCGGTACCTTCGCGACGCTGGTGATTATCACTCTGTCGGCGGCGACGGCGATGGGATTGACCGGTTGGCTCGGTATTCAACTGACGCCACCCTCGATCACCGCACCGACGATCATTCTGACGCTAGCGATCGCGGATTCGATCCACATCTTGGTCACCGTGTTCCATGAGATGCGGCATGGCGCCAGCAAGCGCGAGGCCTTGATCGAGAGCTTGCGCGTCAACTTCTATCCGGTCTTCCTGACCAGCCTGACAACAGCGATCGGCTTCCTCAGCCTGAACTTCTCCGACGCACCACCGTTTCGCGATCTCGGCAATATCACAGCGATCGGCGTGACGGCCGCGTGGCTCTACTCGATCCTGCTGCTGCCGGCGCTGATGGCGGTGTTGCCGGTTCGGGTCAAGCCCATCGAAAATGGCCGCTCAAGTGCCATGGACCGGCTTGCCGGCTTTGTAATCGCCCGTCGGAAGATCTTGCTGCTTGGCATGATCGCTCTGGTCGCGGTGCTGGCTTCCTTCGTGCCACGTATCGAGTTGAACGACCAGTTCGTCAAATACTTCGACCACTCGATTCCGTTCCGCCAGGACACCGACTTCGCCATGGAGAACCTGTCGGGGATCTATCAGGCTCAGTGGTCTCTACCGGCGGCTGGTACCGGCGGGATCAGCGAGCCGGACTATCTGGCCCAAGTGGATGCCTTCAGTAGCTGGCTTCGCGAACGCGACTACGTGGTCCACGTGCTGACGTTCAGCGATATCATGAAGCGCCTGAACCGCAACATGCATGGCGACGACCCGGAGTTCTACAAGCTGCCCGAAGAACGCGATCTGGCGGCCCAGTATCTGCTGCTGTTCGAAATGTCGCTGCCCTATGGGCTCGACCTTAACAACCAGATCAATGTCGACAAGTCGGCCATCCGGATCATCGCCACGCTTGAGAATATCACCACCAACGAGCTGCGCTCACTCGACCGCGACGCGACCCGTTGGTTCGCCGACAACCTGCCCTCGGCGAAAGGGACAACCGCATCCGGCCCATTCGTGATGTTCGCCTATATCGCCAAGCGCAATATCGAGGGCATGCTTACCGGAACCTTCGTCGCGTTCGTGCTGATCTCATTGATCCTGATGGCGGCCTTGCGCGACGTCAGGCTGGGCCTCGTCAGTCTGGCCCCTAACCTGGTACCAGCGATCATGGCGTTCGGGATCTGGGGGATTTTGGTCAGCGAGGTCGGGCTTGCCGCTTCGGTGGTCGCAGCGACCAGTCTCGGCATTATCGTTGATGCGACGGTCCACTTCCTCTCGAAGTACCAACGCGCCAGGCGCATACGCGGCGATGACCCGAACGGCGCTGTCCGTTATGCCTTCTCAACGGTCGGCACGGCGCTGTGGGTAACCTCCGCCATCCTGATCGCCGGGTTCGCTGTTCTGTCGATGTCGACCTTCAAGATCAACGGTGCCATGGGATTACTGACAGCGATCACACTCGCCATGGCGATCATCGTTGATTTCCTCATGTTGCCGTCGCTGCTGCTGGCCGTCGATCGCCCTCAAGACCAAAAGTCGGACGAGAGCGTTTCCGAGGTCCCGGCCACCCAAACCGCGGAGTAAAGACCATGAATACCCTACTTAGACTATCAATTGCCGTTGGCGCCCTTGTTCTCGCCCCGACGATGCCCCTAACCGCCGCCCAAACGCCAGAAGACAAAGGGCTCTGGATCGCCGAGGAGGCGGACAAGCGTGACCTCGGGTGGAACGACAGTGAGGTCAAGCTGAACATGATCCTGCGCAACAGCCACGGTGACAGCAGTGTACGAGACCTGCGCATCCGCTCGCTTGAAGTGCCGGATCGAAAGATCGGTGACAAGAGCGTGACCATCTTCGACAAACCGCGCGACATCAAGGGAACGGCCTTCCTATCGCACACCAAAATTTTCGACCCGGACGACCAGTGGCTATACCTGCCGGCCTTGAAGCGGGTTAAACGGATTTCGTCGGCCAACAAGTCCGGGCCCTTTGTTGGTTCAGAATTCGCTTACGAGGATCTGGTCAGCCAAGAAGTGGAGCGCTACGGCTACAAGTGGCTGCGCGACGAAGCCTGCGGCGATCTGGAATGCTACGTCGTCGAGCGCACGCCGGTCTATGAGCATTCGGGCTATACCAAACAGATCGTCTGGATGGACAAGACCGATTTTCAGGCCCGCAAGCTCGAATTCTATGACCGCAAGGACTCGCTCTTGAAAACCCTGATGCTGACCGACTATCGGAGGTACCTCGACACCTACTGGCGTGCCCACACGCTGGAGATGACCAACCATCAGACCGGAAAATCTACGACGCTGACCTTCAGCGACTACCGCTTTCAGGTTGGTTTGGCCGAAAAGAATTTCCGCAAAAACCGATTGAAACGAGCGAAATGACCCTGAGATATTGGGTCTGGGCGGGGGCCCTTGGAGCGTATTTGGGGATGTACTTCCTGGGGCTGCTCGCGGCACTGCCTGCGTCCGCCCAGGACTGGTCGGTCTC
The DNA here is from genome assembly GCA_018699735.1 of Rhodospirillaceae bacterium. Classification (GTDB taxonomy): domain Bacteria; phylum Pseudomonadota; class Alphaproteobacteria; order Thalassobaculales; family Thalassobaculaceae; genus JABIRP01. The sequence continues at coordinate 15,371 of JABIRP010000420.1, forward strand.
GGGCGAGGTCGGTGTCGAGGCTCGGATCTTCCCGAACAGCCCCGCTTACGCCGATCAGAAGGACTCTGCACTTTCGCCCTCGACCTTCATCGAGCCGGAGTTTGTTGTTGAGTGGAGCGGCGGTGATGACCGTTTCACCTTCAAGCCCTATCTCAAGCTCGATGCAGATGATGACAACCGCAGCCACGCCGACATCCGCGAGGCCAATTGGCTGCATGTCGGCGAGGACTATGATTTGGTGATCGGCCTGGACAAGGTTTACTGGGGCGTCGCTGAATCGCGGCACCTGGTCGATATCATCAACCAGGACGACCGGGTCGAGGACCTTGATGGCGAGGACAAGCTCGGCCAGCCGATGCTGCAATTGGCACTAAACAAGGATTGGGGCACGACGACGCTGTTCGTTCTGCCTGGGTTTCGTGAACGCACATTTCCGGGTGACGACGCGCGCCTGCGCGGCTCCTTGCCGATATCCGATGACGCAACCTATGACGCCGGCGCTGAGGCGTATCATGTCGATTTTGCGATACGCTGGGCGCATTCGATCGGCGACTTCGATATCGGCCTATCACACTTCCACGGCACTAGTCGCGAACCTCGTTTCAGGGTCTCATCGGGCGAAACTGAGCTGGTACCGCATTACGATTTGATCGACCAGAC
>JABIRP010000421.1 GCA_018699735.1 Rhodospirillaceae bacterium
CTTCATAACCGCCGAGCCAATCATGCGCATATCCAACCGCCGGGGCGCCGAGTGAGGCGCCAACCACACCAATTGTCTGACCCGCACCCTGAACGCTACCGAGATGCAGACGGCCGAAATAGCGTGGCCACATATACCCGAACAAGGTCATCGAGAAGGCATTGTTGGAACCAAAAATCAACGCGTAGATCACCGCTGTCGGAAGATCGCGAACCAAGGTCGCGGCGACCAGAGATGCGGCGGTGATCAACATCCCGGCGGCGAAGACATAGCGGGTTGGAAAGCGATCCAGCATCCGCCCCACCAAAGGCATGCAAGCGACCATGGTCACGGCGGAAACCGCGAAAGCAGCGGTCGCAATATAGGCGCTGAGTTGGTGTGATGCGAAGATCGCGACCTGAAACAGATGACAGACCGTGACCAGCATGGAAATCGAGAACATGCCGATCCAGACGATATGGAAGCTCGGCGTGCGTAGCGCTTCGCCCAGGGTCAACCCTTTGTTGGCGGCACTGTTAGTCGCGGCACCTTCGGCCGGAGCCTCGCCATCAGGCCTGAGACCAACCGCTTCGGGTGTGTTGTGGACCAACATCAATACCGGCGGCAGCATGGTCAACCATGTAACGAGGCCAAGAGCGAACCACGCATTCCGCCATCCGAAATTTTCGATCAACAACTGGCCAATGAACGGATGAACCGCCATCGAAACCGCGAAACCGAGCGCCATCAACCCCAAGGCAAAACCACGTTTGCGGTCGAACCATTTGGCCACCATGTTGCTGCTGTTGAGCATCAAAGAGCCTTGCCCAAGGAAGCGCAATCCCATGAAACCGAGACCAAGCCAAAGAAGGTTGGCGGCGGCGCCGAAGAAGAAGCAGGCCAGACCGAGAAGGCTAACGACAACCAAGGTCATCCGCCGGGGGCCGTGCTTGTCGACCAAACGCCCCATGAACGGTAAACCGAAGGAAGCGATCAGAGTGGCGAACGCATAGGCGGAAGCAACCTCGCCGGAAGAAACTCCGAGGTCCTCTTGGATCGGTAAAAAGAACACGGCAAACGTATGCGACTGCCCCGCACCGCTAGTGAAAATGCCAAGACCAGCGACGAACAGCATCGTCCAACCGTAGAAGAATTTTTGGCTCAATGCCTCAAATATCGAATTGCGGATGGCTGAGATACCCACAGATATCGCTCCTCGCAAGAAAGGGGGACATGGTGAAACGTCGCGAACGCGGCTGCCTGCGACAACAGGGTATAATGCGTCACTTTCCCCAAACGCCAGCCATTTCAATTGCGCCGATGTCGCACCATACGGCTAACCAACCCACTAACATCACGCTCTTGGGTTCTAGGCTTTGTCGTGAGATATTCGGGTTAACTGGGCTGCGTCGCTCAGAGACAGGATTTCGGAGGGTGAACGAGTGAGTTTGACGGAAAAGACGGCTTTCATATCAGGTGCTGGACGCAATATTGGGCGCGCAATTGCGCTTCAACTTGCCGGTCGCGGGTGCAATGTGATCATCAATGGCTCGCAGGATCGCGCGGCTTGCGATGCGGTTGCCGCCGAGGCAGTCGCACTGGGGGTCCAGTCGCAAGTCGCGATCGGCGATGTCGGTGACCCAGACGCTGTGCATACAATGGCAGAGGCCGCTCTGGACCGCTTTGGCCATGTCGATATCGTCGCCAACAACGCGGCGATCCGCCCATCCAAAGCATTCCTTGAATTGACCCTTGATGACTGGCGCCGCGTTCTGGCGGTCGATCTTGATGCCGCATTTCACACCAGCCAGGCTTTCCTGCCGGGCATGGTCGAACAGAACTGGGGCCGGATCATAAACTTCACCGGCATGAACGCGATCCACGGGTATGCGGGCCGCGCGCCGGTCTCCGTCGCCAAACATGGCGTCTGGGGGCTGACGAAAGCCCTGGCTAAGGAGTTCGGGCCGAAGGGCATCACGGTCAACGCGATCTCGCCGGGGCCAATCCGTGGCGAACGTGACGATCTTGCCCAAACCCAACATATCGAGGAGATGGTATCCCGGGTTCCGCTCGGCCATTTGGGTGAGCCGGATCAGGTTGCCGCGTTTTGCGGTTTCCTTGCCTCTGAAGAGGGCGGCTTTGTCACCGGCCAAATGCTCGCCTGCAACGGCGGCGCCGAGACCTGAGGAGGAAGTACTATGGTCCTGCCCCTTGCAGTATCTCTGTCGCTGGAGAGTGCCGAAATTATCGCCAGCGAGGCACTCGCTGCCGCGCGGCAGGCGGAACTGCTGGCGTTGACCGTGGTGGTGCTGGATGCTGGCGGTAACCTGATCACGGCCAAGCGTGAGGACGGATGTGGCGTGCTGCGCTTCGATATTGCCTTCGGTAAGGCCTGGGGTGCGCTTGGCATGGGTATACCCTCACGCACGATCCGAGATCGCCTCGGCGACCGGCCGGTATTTCAAGGCGCTTTGGCAACGGCCAGCGACGGGCGGTTAATACCCGTGCCTGGGGGTGTTCTAATTCGGGATGGTGAGGGTTTCGTGATCGGGGCCGTCGGCATCAGCGGTGATACTTCGGCAAAGGATGAATACGCCGCGATTGTTGGGGTCCAGGCATCAGGATATAAATCTGAACCGCCCGAACCAGAGGATAACTGGCAAGGTTCGAATTTGTAGAACCCGCCCCTTATTCCACCCGCTATTCCGCAGCATCGCTCATCGGATTGTTCTCATTGACCGACAATTCACGGGTGGCCTGCATGATCGTGTTCAATCCAGGCTGGATCTCGGATTCGACGAACTCAAGACGGTTTGAGGGGCCGCCGCCCTGATTGGGAAACCGATCTTCCCAAAGGCGGAACTTGACCGCTAAGCCGCACATAACGGTTCCAATCGTTACATGGTGACTGGCGATGGCCTCACGCAATCGCCGGAAGGACTCGGCGTTCACATCGCTCCAGAAATTGGAGGACTCCCGATCAAACGCCGCGAACCGACCGCGGGCCGTTACCGAGATTTGGTTGATTTGATGCACCAGTTTTCGCAAGCGCGCCTGGGTCGCTGGGGCCTCGCGCACAATCGAAGATTCGCGAAGTTCCACCAGCCACGGCGTGAAGACGTCTAAAGTGGCCGAAATCCGATCGAAGCATTCACGGTAATACGAGACTGAAAGAAAGGTGTCTCCGTATTCTTCGACGAAATTCGGTACTTCACTAAGCTCGATACCAAGGTCGTCACCAAGTTTGCGCAACTGCGCCATGGCTTGTTCTTGGTCCGGCTCGATCAACAGTCGAACAATGTCGCTCAAATCGCCGATCTTCTGGTCCTCGCCACCATAAACCCGCTGGATTAAGGGTCGGGTGAAGGCCTTCATATAGGCCGTCAGTTCACGGCGCTTCTCGTCGGACAGATCGAGAAATTCGTACCCGGACAACCCGATATCCATCCGGCGCAACATGATGCGCAGCGCGTAGACGTCAAAGCTGCCAATCTTGGCGATCTGGCTAAGGATCTCGATGTCCCGTGGCAAGCTGCCATTATCATCCTCGACGAATTTGTGGAGATCCGTTGGTGCGATTTGACCACTGCCGGAAGCCGCATCGCGGAAGACTTCGACCACGCCCTCCAATCTGGCGTTCTTGATGAAAAGTGCGCGACGGAGCGCCGGGGTTTCCATCGGCATCACCGACAGGGGCAGAGTGTGGAGCGAGTCCAGTTCTTTGATGCTCTGGTTCTGGTCCTGATCCTGGTCCTGATCCTGGTCCTGATCAACGTGACCGCTGTTCGCGGCGGCGTTGGCCGGTAAATTGGTCATATCCATGGCATGACCTGCGCAATCCCCAGGCCATGCGTCGGAATGCCACTGGAAATGCGCTATCTCATATACTTAGCGGTATTTCTTCAGTCAAATCCGAAACAAATCAATTAGTTAATAAGCTATTAACCAGAAACTTGATTCCTAGTAACTTGTAAAACTTGCCGTAGCGTCGTGCGCATCATTACCGCTCAAAGTTTGTATTTGTGGATCGCCGGTGAGGATTTCTCACCCACATCAAATGTTGAGATGGAGCGACATACGCGTGAAACGGAGCCCCCTCTGGGGCAAGAATAGTTAACTTAGTCGCGAAAATGTGGTTTTCCGAGCGTTCCACGTGATTTCACTCATAGCTATGGTCCTTGGCGAATCGTATTTCAGAGGTGAAGTGAGGCGGCGAAATGGACCTGGCTGACATCAATTCGGTCGTTGGCGACCTGCGTGAGGATATCGACAAAATTCATGGTGTCTTGGAAGGGATCAAGAAGATTGCCGACCAAACCAAGATGTTGGCCTTGAATGCGACCATCGAGGCCGCCCGTGCCGGTGACGCCGGACGCGGTTTTGCCGTTGTCGCCGGCGAAGTGAAAAACCTTTCCGAGGATACGCGAAACGCGACCAAGCAAATCGAAACCGTGATTGCGTCGCTCGGTTCTCGGGTCGGGTCTTTAGAGAAAACATTTGGGGGTGGTTCCGCCGGAAACAACAATTCAAGCGGGATGTTTGGCAGTGTCCCGGAGCCCACATATGAGCCCCGACACGAGCCCGAACAGGACTGGTCTCCCGAGCCGACATTTGCTGCGGAACCTGACGTACCGGATGGGCCGATCTCGAACCAAGAAATCGAATTGGTGCAATCCACTTTCGCGCTGGTTGAACCGATCGCCGACCAAGCTGCCGAACTATTCTATGGCCGTCTATTCGAGCTCGATCCCAATTTGCGCCCCATGTTCAAGGGTGACATGGCCGAGCAGGGCCGCAAATTGATGGGGATGATCAAAATTGCGGTCAACGGCCTTGAGAAGCTGGATACCATTGTGCCTGCTGTTCAGGCGCTTGGGCGACGACATAAGGATTATGGCGTAGCGAACGCAGACTACAACACGGTTGCCACAGCACTGCTTTGGACCCTCGGTCAAGGGCTGGGTGACGCCTTCACGCCTGAGGTCGAGTCTGCTTGGACGACGGCCTACACCGTCCTCGCAACCACGATGCAGGACGCTGCCGCTGAACTGGGGTAAGCAAGCCGATCAAACTACAACCGCCCCGCAAACTCCGACCGACCCGAGATGCAGAAAGGCCACCCCGAGAGGTGGCCTTTCCTATTTTGCTTTTGAGGTTTCGGCTTTCCGGATTAACCGCCTTCCAGCATCGGCATGAAAGTGACCTCACTGTCCGGTTGAACAGGCTCCAAGAATGCGTCCTGATGAATAATCCCATCAATCGCAACCGCCACCCCATCTTCAAGATGCGGCGCAATACCCGGAAACCGAGCATCAAGCTCGCGGATCACGTGGCGGACAGAACCGGCATTCACTTCGAACTCCGTCTGCCCGCCGGTAAACCGCTGGCTCAACATACGCGTTACGATGACATGAGCCATCCCGCTCTCTTTTAACTCCCTTCCAGTGCCTTCAACACCTTCGGTGGCGACATCGGCAGACTGGTCATCCGGACACCGGTGGCACTTTCCATCGCGTTCGCAACAGCTGCCATCGGCGGCACGATCGGCACTTCACCGACCCCGCGCACGCCATAGGGATGACGATCATTCGGGACTTCGACAAGGACGGTGTCGATCATCGGCAAATCCGAGGCGACCGGGATCCGATAATCGAGGAACCCTGCATTCTGAAGCAGCCCATCATCGTTGTAGACGTATTCCTCGTTGATCGCCCAACCGATACCCTGGGCTGCACCACCTTGAAGCTGTCCGTCCACATATCCCGGATGGATTGCGCGCCCGACATCCTGGATCGAGGTGTATCGGGTCACCGTTACGTGTCCGGTGCCTTCGTCAACCTTGAGATCGCAGATGTGACACCCGAAACCAGCACCCGCACCTTGCGCATTGATTGAGCCATGGCCGTTAATCGGGCCACCGGTCTTCGGTGCCATCTTGGCGATGTCTGCGAGTGACATCGGATCATGATCGCCCGCATTGCTGCCGGCTGGCCTGGCCTCGCCGTCTTCCCAGGTCACCGCGTCAACATCGATTTCCCAGATCTTCGCCGCCCGCTCGCGGGCCTGCCCGATCACGTCCTCGGCCGCGTTGATCGCCGCCATACCTGTGGCAAAAGTCACACGTGAGCCGCCGGTCACGAAGTTGTAACCGATCGAACTGGTATCTGCGACAATGGGGCGAACCTTGTTGTAGTCGATACCAAGGGTTTCCGCGACCATCAGCGCGATCGATGCACGCGAGCCGCCGATATCCGGATTTCCGGAAATCACGGTGACGGTACCATCTTCGTTCAGATGACATGCCGCACTCGACTCGCCACCAATGTTGAACCAGAAACCGCAAGCCAAGCCCCGACCCTCGCCTTCCGGCACCGGCGACTTGAAGTGGTCGCTATTCTTTGCCGCTTCCAGAACTTCTTCGAAACCGATGCGCGGGAAGGTAACGCCATAGACCGTCTTGGATCCTTCCTTGACCGCATTTTTCTGGCGGATCGCAATCGGATCCATATTCAGCTCACGGGCCACCTCGTCCAGCGCGCTTTCGAACGCGTAGGCCGAAATCGGTGCGCCCGGCGCCCTGTAGGCCGCCACCTTGGGACGGTTGGAAACCACATCATAGCCGATGAGTTGAACGTTTTCGATCTCGTAGGGTGCGGTCATGCACATGCAGCCAGGCCCAATCGGACTACCGGCATAGGCGCCAGCCTGATACTTGAGCACTGCGTCAACCGCGACCAGGGTACCGTCCTTTTTGGCACCAACCTTGGTCTCGACGACACCGCCCGACGTCGGGCCCGACGCGCGCAGCACTTCCTCACGCGACATGACGACACGAACCGGCTTACCGCTTTTTCGCGACAGTTGGACTGCCACCGGCTCACCGTAAACCACTGTCTTGCCACCAAAACCACCGCCAATCTCGGCCGGTGTCACCCGCAACTGCGAGATCGCCAAGCCACAGACCTTGGCGCAGAAGGCGCGAACCATGAACTGACCCTGGGTCGAGACCCAGACCTGGACCTGACCGTCCTCGGCAGCGCTGGCGAGAACCGCATGCGGCTCGATATAGCCCTGATGAACTGCCGCCGTCTTATAGGTACGCTCGACAATGACATCCGCCTCGGCGAAGCCTTTGTCGACATCGCCGGAGCGGAACTCAACGCGCTTGGCAATATTGGAAGGCTTGGTCGGGGTCGGCGTGATGCCTTCGGTAATCATTCCGTCGTGCAGCAGCGGCGCATCCTCGGCCATTGCTTCCTCGACATCAATGACGTGCGGCAGGACCTCATATACGACATCGATGAGCGAAAGAGCCTCCTCGGCAATCTCAGCATCGGTCGCAGCAACCGCAGCGACGGCGTGGCCGTCATACATGACTTTCTTACGAGCCATGACATTGTTCGAGACATCACTGAAATCGATGACCATCTCACTGTTCGGGGACATCTCGGACGCGAGTTCAGGAAAATCCGCGCTTGTCACCACAGCCTTCACGCCCGCGAGCGCTTCAGCCTTTGAGGTATCTATCGATTTGATCCGGGCGTGGGCATGGGGACTCCGAAGAATCCGGCCGATAAGCATGCCCGGCATCGTGTAGTCGGCAGCATATTTCGCCCGGCCGGTGACCTTATCCGGTCCATCGGGGCGAATCTGGCGCGTGCCGACCCACTTGAAGCTTGATTCGTTTGGCATTCAATCAGTCTCCCTTACGCGCGCATCTCGGCGGCGGCTTTCTGGACGGCCCTGACGATTTTGTCATAACCGGTGCAACGGCAGAGATTGCCGGCCAGCCAATAGCGGATTGTCGTCTCATCCGGATCCGGGTTCTTCGCCAACAGCGCCTTTGCCGCGACGAGAACACCAGGCGTGCAGATACCGCACTGCAGAGCTTCCTCTTCCAGGAAGATCCGCTGCAGCGGCGTCAACTGATCGCCGTCCGCCATACCTTCGACCGTTTCGATCGAGGTTCCCTCGGCCTCAACGCCGAGCATCAGGCACGAACAGATGAGCCGGCCGTCGACGGTGACACTGCAAGCGCCGCAGTCGCCCGAGCCGCAACCCTCTTTGGCACCGGTAAGCTCCAGACGGTCGCGCAGCACGTCGAGCATCGTCTCCTGTCCAGAGCACAAAAACTCGACGGGATCGCCGTTAACCGTCGCCGATACGTGATACTTCTTAGCCATTAGTTGCTCCTTGCACGCTCAAGCGCGATGAGGGCGGCGCGTCGGGCCATGACACCCGCGACCTTGGTTCTGTATTCGATCGTTCCGCGCTTGTCGTCGATTGGCTTGCAGGCTGCACTGCAGGCTGCTGCCATCTTCTCGAGCGCCGCATCATCGACCTTGGTACCGATCAGTGCCTTGGCCGCGTCATCGACGATGACCACGGTCGGTGCCACAGCGCCGAGCGCAACCTTGGCCGCGGTGCAGGTCCCGCCATCGTCGAGCGTCAGGCTAACGCCGGCGCCGACAATCGCGATATCCATTTCGGTACGCGGGATCATGCGGAGATACGCTTCACCGTTCCGAGCTGGCTTTGCCGGCATCTTAATGGCAACCACCATCTCACCCGTTGCGAGCGACGTCTTGCCCGGGCTGACCGGAACCTGTTCGACCGGAACTTCGCGCCGCCCGTTCGGGCCCGCGATAACGGCTGTCGCACCAGCGGCGACCATAGCTGGAACGCTATCAGCCGCCGGCGAGGCATTACAAAGATTTCCGCCAGCGCTCGCGCGCCCCTGAACTTGGGTCGAACCGATCAGATCGACCGCCTCCACCACGCCAGGCCAGTCCTTCTTTAGGGCTGCGTTCTCGTTCATCTCTGCGCCGGACACGGCCGCACCGATCGTCCAGGCACCGCCGTCAGAACTGACAGACATCAACTCGTCAATTTTCTTCACGTCGACAACGAGACCTAGTTTACGCAGGCCGGACCGCATCTGAACGATCAGATCGGTACCGCCAGCCAGAACCTTCGCATCGCTATCGCTCGCGAGCAGCGCCACCGCTTCGTCGACCGAACCAGGGGCTTCATATCGCAATTGGCTCATGCTTCTTCCTTGGCTTTATCCGCTTTGGAAATTGATGGAGTGTCACGTTTTCGAATAGTTCAACGTCCGTGACCTGAGTGCAGCCTACCGCCGGATACGGTTGGCTACGATGATCGGGATATTGCGAGGAAACGCCTTCTTTCACAAGGCCGAATTACCGCTTTGCCACATGATGAGAGCGGAAATTCCGTTCTGAGGGCCGATTCCATGGCCCTGGGAGAGCCGAAGCGGGCGCTTCGCGGAATTCATTCATATTCTCTACCGCTTTTCTTTTCACGGTAGACGGAGAACACTTAGACGATGATCGTTGACAAGAAAGCAAGAGGCAAGAAAGCAGAGGGAAGGAGAACCGCATGTCGGCCCGCGACCAATTCGAGGCCCTGATGGTACAGATCGTCGATCAGATTGGTGATGCTGAGTGGAACGACAATCTGACCACAGATCTCGCCAGCAGGTTTCCGCCTGGCGGTGAAACCTTCGAGGCGCTCCGCGCGCTTTGTGAAAACGGTATAGAAACCGGTTGGATGGGCCTGCAAGGCGATGATACGCGCAAGGGCGCGCGGGTGATCGAACCCGGTGAACTGCCCGGCGAACCACTCAGAAATCTAAGTGTCGACGTAGTCGAGCTCGCCGATATCGTAGGGCCGCATCACGCCCACCCGGGCGGCGAAATTTGCGCCGTGATGGAAGTTACCCAGGGCGCCCGGTTCGACGGCAATGGCGAAGGCTGGGTGGTTTATCCGCCGGGCTCGTCACATTGGCCTTCAGCCGAAGGCGGCCGTCTGCGGGTCATGTTTTTTCTGCCAGGCGGGAAGATTGAGTATACCGATCGAGACGTTTCCTTGCGTTCAGGTTCTAGCAATCGAGCTTGAAATCCGTTACCTGACGATATCCGGCAGTACTCTTGTGTGCGGGAAGATAACGGACGCGGTAGTTCCATCATCCTCCGCGCTAATCAGCTTCAATTCGGCGCCATGTGCATCGCAGAGCGCCTGGACCAGAGGCAGTCCAAGGCCGGTACCGTCGTATTTTCGCGCCAACCGCCCGTCGATCTGACCAAATAATGTCATTGCCTTTGCTATATTCTCGGGACTCATACCGATGCCGGTATCCGAGACGTATATCTCAACACAACCGGTATCTTCGACCGACCGAGCACCGATTTCCAGCTGCCCCCCGGAGGGTGTGAATTTGACCGCGTTCGAGAGCAAATTGATCAAAATCTGCTTCATATTCCGTTCGTCGACCCACAAATTGGGTAAATCATTCGGAGTTTGGAAGTTGATCGACAACCCGGCCGCCGTGGCCCGATCCTGAACCAGTCGCCCGCAAGTTCGTATGATTTGCCGAACGTCGACACGGGTCTCCGACAAACTGGTGGTCCCAGATTCGATTTTGGCCAAATCCAAAATATCGTTGACGATTTCCAACAGATGCTGGCCGCCTGACAAAATATCTCCGGCATATTCTTGATATTTGGGCTCACTTATCGGCCCAAGAATTTCTCGTTCAATTATTTCAGCAAATCCGATGATTGCATTTAGCGGCGTGCGTAGTTCATGGCTCATATTAGCCAGGAACTCGGTCTTCGCGCGGTTCGCCAGTTCCGCCTCTCGGGTCGCAGTGAGCAGTTGCACCTCTACCTTTTTGCGCTGACTGATGTCATGCAGCAATACTGTGAAGATGGTGTGATCACCGTCCTGCAATTTGGCGATCGATGCCGCTGCGGGAAATTCAGTACCGTCCTTGCGCAATGCCGCGACTTCGCTTCGATTTCCCATGCGCCGACTGGTTTCCGGCGCATCGGCAAATTCCTTGAACAGACTATCGTGAGCATCGCGAAACCGTTCCGGAATGAGAGTATCGAGAGGTTTGCCCAAAATTTCTCCAACGGCATATCCAAAAGTATTTTCCGCGCCCTCATTAAACATTCGAATGGATTGATCTTGATCGACGACGATGACGGCTTCTGGGGCAATCTGAAGAATGCCAGATAGTCTTGCCTCAGAGCTTCGCAGAGCCTGTTCGGTATGCACCTGTGCAGTGACCTCCCGCGCCGAGCACCTATAGCCTGCGAAATTGTCGTCTTCATCGAAATACGGATCGCCGCTCAGTGAAACCACGACGCGACGTCCACTGGGAAATTCCCGGCTTTGTAGGAAATTCCTAATGGGAAGGTGGGCATCCAAATCAGCAAGGTGCCGGCGGATCAGAACCTCGGGATCTTCGCCGTAGGCACGTAAATCCCCGGCAGCAAAAAGTTCCCTCCGGGTCGAGCCAAGGAACTGATCCTGCCGCAAGCCGGTGGCATCAGAAAACCGACCGGACAAGAATACATAGCGCAGATCCGCGTCGAGTTCGAAAAACCAATCGGCGGACGACGCCATGAAATCGTATAGGCGCTGTTCCGTGATTTCACGTGCCAGCTCAGCTTCCTTGTGGTCGGTGACATCGATAACCGTGCTCAAAATAGCTGGCTCACCGTCCCAAGGAACCTGACTGACGGAATTATGGACCCAGACCGGCGAGCCGTCGGCGCGACGTGCCTGATATTCATACACGACCGGGACCGCCTCACCCCTACCGCGTGCCGCCAATATCGCTCGCATCCGAGGAATTTCCTGCGGCATAAAGAGCGCTTCCATCGACGGCAGGTCGAGAATTTCTCCAGCGGTCCCATAGCCGAGCAGGTTGGCGTAAGCCGCATTGACATAAAGCGGCCTCAAGTCGCGATGCAGGATCATCCCCAAGATCGAATTTTCGGTCAAACTCCGAAACCGAGCCTCGCTCTCTTCCAGTCTTTGTTCCCGTGCGACATGATCGCTGATGTCCGTGTGAACCAAAAGGATGCCGCCATCGTGGGTACGCTGCTCTTGGACCCGGATCCACCGACCTCTTGTCCCCTGCTGAAGACGAGCCGAAGGAGCTTTTTGATGATCGGCCATTCGGGAGGCTACAAACCCATCTAAATCCACCAACTCTCCGTATAGCCCTCCCTCGGCGCAACGCTCGACCAAGTCTTTGAAAGAGATACCGATCTCCAACCCGCCGTCCAAATACGCGGCGACCGACGTGGCGTAGGCGTCATTGTAAAACCGCAGTCGATCTTCCGAATCAAACAAGGCTACGGCATCTGGAAACTCGCTGAGAATCCGGTCTATCGGCTCCAGCACTCGCGAATTATACGGTTTGGCCCGAACCAACGTGGACCCATCGCTCAAGGGTTCGATTTCCAGAGCGATCGCGGTTTTGCCTTTACAGTTGATGTGGACCACGCGATCGCCACCGGCAATCCGCATCGCTGCCGCCGCATCAATCTTTTCAATCATAGCCCAGAGCGATGGCAGATCCGAAAGACCCGCGTCATCCGCGCTGGACATTCCGAAGGCCTCTCGGAACGTCTTATCAATTGCAAGCCGGGCTCCCGTCGCGCCAAAAAGCGCAACTCCTGGTCCCGCATTTATCGTATCAACGATTCACGTTCTCCCGCGCGACTAGGGTTTAGGTGAAACTTGCTTCAAAGCGACCGCCACGACGCCAAATTTTCGGACGATACTTTTATATTTTAGATGGGCGCATTCTAAACGCAACCGCGCAACATTGGCGCCTTTCCAGTCAACGTTGGGTTTGAACAATCAGCATTCCGACCACCACAAGGATCGCGCCGGCCAGCTTGAGCATCGAAACCGGTTGCGCGACAAACCCCAGGAGTCCGAAATGATCAATCACCAGCGAGGCTGCAATGGTGCCGAACACACTGGCGGTGACGAATGAAGCCGCACCCATTTTTGGTGCAAAATAGAGGCTGCCGAAAACCAAGCATGCCCCCAACACACCACCGCTCCAAGCCCACCACGGCGCTTTGGTGGCGGTCAGAACCGTTGGCGCCTGTATGCGCATCACGACGATCACCACGACGAGCGCTAACGAGGCAACAATCGTGTTGGTTAATGCACCCCAGAGCGGATGGCCTTCGAACCGAGCAATCGTGGAGTTGATCCCGGCTTGCATTGGAATCACACACCCAAGCGCTACGGCGATCAGCAGATAGACCAAATTGACGGCAGACATCAGGCAAGTTTCCAATCTCGTTTCGGGAGATATCGAAGCTCACAAGATGGCAGCCCGCCGACAGCTTGTCACTTGCGATACGGGCGCAGGAGATGGACATGGTCGGCATCGTAGAGGGCACTATCCGGGAAGGCCTCTTCGCCGAGCACCCGTCCCACTAGAACCAGTGCCGTCCGGGTAATTTTGGCGGCCCGGACTTTGGCTTGAATGTCGCCAAGCGTTCCCCGCACGATCATCTGGTCCGGCCAACTGGCTCGGTAGACCACCACCACCGGACAATCGGCACCGTAATGCGGCTCCAGTTGTTTGCGCACCTGGGCCAAATTTCTAATCGAAAGATGGATCGCCAAAGTGGCGCCCGACCGCCCGAGGGTATCCAGATCCTCGCCCTCTGGCATCGCCGAGGCCTTCATCGCGGTCCGGGTGAGGATAATGGTCTGGCTGATACCGGGCAATGTCAGTTCGGTACCGAGTGCCGCGGCAGCAGCGGCATAGGCTGAGACGCCGGGCGTGATGTCATAGGCAATGTCGAGCGCCCTCAACCGGCGGATCTGCTCGGCGATGGCACCGTAGAGCGACGGGTCGCCGGAATGCACGCGGGCGACGTCCTGGCCCGCATCCTCTGCTTTGTGCATTTCCGCAATGATTTCATCCAAGGTCATCGACGCCGTATCCAGAACCCGCGCATTGGCCGGCGCATGTGCGACCACGGCCTCCGGCACTAATGAGCCGGCATAGAGGCAGACCGGACAGGCCGAGATCAGGTCGCGGGCTCGGATGGTCAGCAGGTCCGGGTCACCGGGCCCAGCACCGATAAAATGCACCGTCACAGCTGCCTCCGGGAGAAAAAGTAAATGACCTGCCTGTCATTCCCGAGAAGGCGGAAATGACGGCAATGTGGAGCCACTCCGCATAGTGCAGTCATGCCTGCCGCCGTTTCGGACCAATGTCCCTTTTGCCAGCCGCCAAATAACCCCTTGGCGTGTGCACGAAACGCCCGTCGTAGTGGGTCGTCGAGGAGCCGACCATGACCAGGGTCAGCATATCAACATCGTCAACCGATAGGGTTTCCAGCGTGGTGACGCGCACGGTCTCCTCCGGCCGACCGAGAGAGCGCGCGAGGATGACCGGGGTCTTCGGCGGCCGGTGCTCCAACAAGATTTCACGTGCCCTTGGCAACTGATGGCGGCGGCGTAGCGAGACGGGATTATAGAAGGCGACGACGAAATCGCCCTCAGCGGCGGCTTGAAGCCGGCGCTCAATAACCTCCCACGGCGTCAGCAAATCCGAGAGTGAAATGGCGCAAAAATCATGACCGAGTGGCGCACCGATCCTGGCGGCAGCCGCTTGCAAGGCTGAAATACCTGGTGCTACTTCGATCTCCAAGCGCCCCCAATCGCCACGATCTTCCTTGGCGACTAACTCGAACACCAGGCTCGCCATAGCGTAGATGCCGATGTCGCCGGACGAGATCAGCGCTACGTTTCGTCCCTCTGCCGCCAAGTCAAGAGCAGCGCGAGCCCGTTCGGTTTCATCACCAAGCGGATAGTCGTGCCGCGTCTTACCATCGGTGAGCGGGCCGAGAATGTCGAGATAGAGCGAGTAGCCGACCAGATCCTCAGCTCGGCCGATCAGACGTTCCGCCTCTGGTGTGCGCCATTCGGATTTACCTGGCCCAATTCCGACAAGCGATAGCCGACCGCGTGGCCGGCCGATCGCAGCGGCTTCGATCGGCCTGGGTGCTATTGCGATGGCGCAGGTGCAGCGTTCCGACTTGTGCTTAACCACCAACAGCCGAGCATCAGGACCGGCGGCGGCAAGGGCGGCACCCTCCGAAACGCCGTGACAGCCAACCTCACGGAACACGGCCTCGGAAGGGGTGGCCAGGCGCGAGGCCTCGGCTTCCAGGGTTGCGGCATCAAAAAACCGCGCCGGCCGGCCGAGGGCATCTGCAAGCGCATGCATTGCCGGCTCGTCCGCCTTCAGGTCGAGTGAGAAAACACCGGCGACCGCGCGTGGATCCAGGCCATGCTGGCGTAGAGTTTCGGTGACGAGCCGGATCATCTCAGTCGGGTCCGCGCCCCGTTCCGAGCCAACACCGAGCGCCAATGTCTCAGCAACATAGACCAATCGATCCGGATCGTAGGGGCCGGCCCGCTCGGTGACCTGGAGTGTGATCTCCGCATCATCCGAGAGTGCAATATCGCTCGCCGCGATCCAATCGGCCGGGCCATCCAGACGGGCCGGCGCACCCGCGATGAGGCGCGCGGCGATGTCCTTGTAGCGTTCCGGCGTTGCCAGATGCCATCCGGCTGGGGGCGCGTCAAGCGCCAGTCCGGGCGCCAAGCCAAACACCAGATCTC
>JABIRP010000422.1 GCA_018699735.1 Rhodospirillaceae bacterium
AAAGGCATGGGTTCAATATAGGGTCGTTTCAACACTTTATCCTGGACAAACCGCTAGATCTAAAAGCGATTTGGCACGAAGGAGAAGGGAATGAGCGACCAAAACACGGATCTGCTGGACGAAGGCGATCCCCAGCGTCAGCACTCGGCTATTGAGCTTAGAAGCGACCTCGCGAGCCATATCGACGCGATTTGGGAGTCCATTGCGGCGATGTTGACCTTAGCCGAAAGCAACGGCGGGCCCATGTTGGCCGCCGCCAATCGCGTTGCCGACGAGGTCGGAAACCTGAAAATGGTCTTGCAGGAATCCGATGCCGCCAATCGTCGCCGACACACGCGTGTATTCCTCGACATGAAAGCCGAATGCGAAACCAGGGCAGGCCGCCAAGATTGCGTCATTGCCAATATGTCGGTCAGCGGCGCAGCCCTATCACCCCGTATAGAGTTGGACCCAGGGGATACATTTAAAATTAACTTGAACGAGATTGGTGACATCGCCTGCGAAGTCGTGAGCCTGTCGGACTCCCTAACCCACGTACGGTTTGGCGAAATGGACGGTCGCATCCAAAAGGCGCTCGGCAACTTATTGCAGGAACGCCTAACCCCCAGCGACGAATAGACACCTAACGACGAATAAGCACTTCGTGACGGTAAAGAGCTAAATCCGACCAAACTGTTTGAGGGCTGAAATGAGCGCGGAGCAACGACTGAAGGACTTGAATATCGTCTTGCCGGAGCCCTCGCCGCCGGCCGGTATGTACCGAAAGGTCCTGATCCTTGACGGCTTTGCCCACCTCTCTGGCCAGGGCCCGCGAGACACGGATGGCAAGGCGATTTCCGGTCGCGTGCCGAGCCAGTGCTCGATTGACGATGCGATCGCAGCAGCACGAGAGTGTGGCCTGCAGTCCCTCGCTGTGCTGCGCCGGGAACTTGGCTCCCTCGACCGGGTCGAGCAGGTGGTGCGCACGTTTGGAATGGTCAATGCCGACCCCGGTTTCGAATTCCACCCGCGCGTGATCGATGGCTACTCCAATCTTATGATCGAGGTGTTTGGCGAGGCCGGGCGCGGCGCCCGCTCGGCGGTCGGGATGAGCTCTCTACCGTTCGACATCTCGGTCGAGGTTGAGATGACCGTTAAGTTGAAGCCAGGCTGACTTCGATCCACCCATTCCTTATGACGTGATATTTCCCATGCTACATGGCGGCGTGAGCGCGCCACCGGTTTTCTCAAGGGCAAATTCGACCTTGTCGGTATCGCCGTGTGAGTTTCACCACACTACGCCGGCTCAACACTTCCAATCTTAGAGGTCGGCCAGTCATAACGACGGGCGAGATTGAGGAGAGACACAATCATGGCTTCCAATAGTGAAATAGCACCCGATGCGCTCGACAGCGACAACTCCCGCAGCCACGGTCATGGGGATGGGCATGGGGATAGGGATGGCCACGGACGAGGTGGTCGCCGACAGGGTGACCGGGATGGGACATCCGAAATCCTAACCGGAACCGAAGCCGCCGACACACTCACAGGCAGCGACGTAGCAACCCATCTGCGCGGTTTCGACGGCGACGATATGCTCATCGGCGGCGCCGACAAGGACGGCTTGTTCGGCGGCGATGGTAACGACACGCTCTCTGGCGGCGATGGCGACGATCGATTGGTTGGCGGTAAAGGCGACGACAGCCTAATCGGTGGTTCCGGCGAGGATGTTTTCATCATCGGCAAGGGTGATGACGTAATCGCTGACTTCGACTTCGACGAGGGTGACCTGCTCCGCAGCCGCCAAGATGTCGACAGCATCGCAGATGGCGGCGACGGCGCGGTCATCACCTTCGAGAACGGCGCCACGGTCACATTGGTCGGGGTCAGTGCCGATAGCGTGACGGACGACTATTTCGCCTGATATCTCGCGTGAGTTTGCCGACAAGCACGACACAGAGGGAGCCGGCGCGGGCTCCCTTGGTGTTTGTCCTCTTCTCGGCTTCCCCGACCCGCGCTAATCTTGCGCGCATGACCCAAGACAATGATCTCATCGTCGAAAGCGACGTTATGGTCCAGACCCGAGACGGCATCGGGCTCGCGACCGACATCTATCGCCCAGCATCATCGCCAGGGCCGTTCCCCGTCATTATCGAGCGCACGCCCTACGGCAAGATAGAAGCCTCGCCGCGCGAGGGAACTGCTGACGACCCTACACCCCGGCCCCGGTCCTTCGTCGCTGAGTATTTTGTGCGCAACGGTTACGCCGTGGTCTATCAGGACTGTCGCGGCCGGCATGGCTCCGAGGGGGCCTTCGCCAAATACCTGAGCGAGGGCGAGGACGGGTATGACAGCATTGAGTGGATCTCCAAGCAGCCATGGTGCAATGGACGGATTGGCACGATGGGACTGTCTTATGCGGCCCACACGCAAGTCGCGGCCGCTTGTCTGAACCCGCCCGGACTTACCTGCATGCTGATCGATAGCGGCGGCTTCTCAAACGCCTACCAATCCGGCATCCGACAAGGCGGTGCCTTTGAGTTGAAGCAGGCGACTTGGGCCCTGAAACAGGCGGCCTTGTCACCGCTGGCAGAGGATCCGGTGACGGCAGCGGCACTGGCGGCAGAGGACCCACGCGCCTGGTTCGCCGCCATGCCCTGGAAGCAGGGGCACTCGCCCCTAAAGGCCGTGCCGGAGTATGAGACCTACTTGTTCGAGCAATGGACCCACGGCGAATGGTCGGACTACTGGCGCCAGCTTGGCATCTTCGCTGAAGGCTATTGGAAAGATTTTGCTGACGTGCCGATGCTGCATATCTCCAGCTGGTACGATGCCTATGTACGCACAGCAACCGAGAATTATCTTGGGCTTAAAGCAGCCGGCAAGGGGCCGCTCTGGCTGCTGATGGGGTGCTGGACGCACGGTGATCGCTCGCTTCGAGTGATGGGTGACGTGGATTTCGGACCAAAGGCAACGCTCGACGGCAATCTGGCCCGCGATTTCTTCGGGTTCCGCCTGAATTGGTTCGATCGCTGGCTTAAGGGCGTGGAGAACGGGGTCGAAGCCGAGCCGCCGGTTAAACTTTTCGTCATGGGCGGCGGATCCGGGACCAAATCCAAAGACGGGCATCTGGAGCATGGCGGCAACTGGCGCACGTTCACCGACTGGCCACCCCCCGAGGCGGTCCCAACCGCCTACCACCTGCATGCCGACGGGTCATTAGCACTGGATGCCCCTGAGGTGGCTGAGGCCTCGATCGCTTATGACTACGACCCCCGGCATCCGGTACCGACCATCGGCGGCACGGTGACGTCGGGTGAGCCGCTTATGGTAGGAGGCGCCTTCGATCAACGCGAGGGTTCTGACTTCTATGGCTCTCGCGAGCCGTATTTGCCCCTCGCCGCCCGGGCCGACGTGCTGGTCTTCGAGACCCCGACTCTGGACGAGGACGTGGTGATCGCCGGCCCGGTAACCGTCACGCTCTTCGTGTCCTCAAATTGCCCGGATACGGATTTCACCGCCAAGTTGATCGACGTGCATCCGGCAAGCCAGGACTATCCGAGCGGCTACGCCATGAATGTGACCAATGGCATTTTGCGTTGCCGCTACCGGAACTCTTGGGAGGCGCCGGAGATGATGCAGCCAGGCGAGATTTATGAAATCATGATCGAGCCCTTCGCGACCGCCAACCGCTTCAAGGCCGGCCACCGCATCCGGTTGGACATTTCATCCTCCAACTATCCGCATTTCGATCTCAATCCCAACACCGGTGAGCCAGAGGGACTGTGGCGGCGTATGCGGGTCGCGACCAATCGCGTGCATTTGGACGCCAACCGTCCATCACGCGTTGAGCTATCGGTCGTAGCGGCTTCAGATTGAAACAATTGAAACCGGATATCGGTTTCACAGACATCGCATCGATACGTTCGGGTCGCATTTTCACGCTTCAAACTGACAACTCGCGGGGAAGTTAGCGCGGGGGGCGGAGGGTGCGATGAAAATGAATTCCAATATTGTAATGGCCACTAAAGCACTGCTGCGCGGCGCCCTGGCCGAGGACAGCCTAGGTGGCGATGTGGCTTTGGCGGTGCGCGGGTTTCGCGGCGGGTTGATGCCGGCTGATGAACTGCTGGCCTGTGTCGCCCGCTCCTACCGTGCAAGCGCCACACGACCGCGGTTCGATGCCCGAGGAAATTTGGTCAATTTGTAACGCCGGACGTCAGTCCAACGGATGGTTCTCATCGAGCTGCCGCGGCGTTCGAAGAGTGAAAATCACGACCACCGCCCAAACTGCTGGGTAGATTGCCATCATCTGTAGCGGCACCTCGAAGCCACCCATCAAGTCATGCGCGAAGCCGACCGCAGGCGCGCCAGCCGAGGCACCGACGACGCCAATCATCTGTCCCGCACCTTGGACGCTGCCGAGATGCAGACGTCCGAAATAGCGCGGCCACATATAACCGAACAACGTCATCGAGAAGGCGTTGTTGGCGCCAAAGATGAACGCATAGACCACCGCCGTCGGTAGATCGCGAACCAAAGTTGCTGCGACCAAAGAGGTGGCGGTTATCAGCAT
>JABIRP010000055.1 GCA_018699735.1 Rhodospirillaceae bacterium
CGACGCTGGGCATCGTGACCAACATGGTCGTCCACAAGGATCTGCCGGATGATCTGGTCTACAACATGTGCAAGGTGTTCTGGGACAACCATGCCAAGTTCGTCGAGGTCAAAAAGGTGTGGAAGCGGGTTAAACTCGCCGACGCGCTGAACGGTGCGGCAATCCCGGTGCATCCGGGCGCCAAGCGCTGCTATGACGAGAAGGGTGTGAAAGGCTGAGCCTGTTCACCCGATGAACTGAATACGGAATACCCGGGGCGTCCGCTTGGCGCCCCGGTGCCCGTTTCGGCAACAAAACATGAGAACGATACCAACGTAGGACAAGCCCGTGTCGGAGCAAACCAACCGCATCGAGTATCACGAGATCAAGGAGCCGAGCTTTATCGAGGAGATGCTCCGCGATCGACGTTGGAACCTGGCTTTCACGGTTGCGCTGGTCTGCAGTGTCATAAGTGTCTCGCTCGCTATTTATCATCTTTACGTCGCGGCCTATGGCACGCCGGAGAGCCGGTCGTTTCGCTCTGTCCATCTGACAGTCATGTTGGTGCTGGCGATCCTGATCAACCCGCTGTTCCGAAAGTCGTCACGGGACCCGGTACTGCTGCCCGGCGACCCCATGAACGGATTGCGGGCCGGCGGCTTCGCCATCGATATGGTCTTGGTTCTGGCCGCTCTTTTCGTCCAGGTCTGGACGACCTGGGACGTCAACGAGTTCCACATGCGATACGGTGAAAAGGAGCTCCCCGACCTGATTATCGGTGGCATCCTGATCGCGCTGGTACTGGAAGCGACCCGGCGTGCGGTCGGCATGGCCATGGTGTGTGTGACCGGCTTTTTCCTGATCCACTCGCTTTATGCCAACTACTTCTTCAGCTTCTTCTATGGACCTCCGGTTCGGTTCGGCAAGTTCATCGATACGCTGTTCATGAGTTCCGACGGCATTTTCGGTATTCCGTTGCACGTCGCCGCAACCTACATCGTGTTGTTCATCATCTTTGGTGCGCTTCTGATCCGCTCCGGCGCTGGGCGGTTTTTCATTGATCTCGCCGTCTCGTTAACGGGGCACAGGACCGGTGGTCCGGCCAAGGCGGCGACTGTTGCCAGTGGTTTCATGGGCACCGTCTCCGGCTCGGCCGTCGCCAACGTGGTGACGACCGGATCCTTCACCATCCCGCTGATGAAGAACCTTGGATATCGTGCACGCTTCGCTGCTGCGGTCGAGGCCTGTGCTTCATCCGGTGGACAGATCACGCCACCGATTATGGGTGCTGCCGCCTTCATCATCGCGGAGTTTCTTGAGACCAGTTACCTCAACGTCATTGTTGCAGCCGCGATCCCGGCCTTCCTCTATTTCGCCACGGTCTACTTCATGGTCGACCTGGAAGCCCAGAAGCACGGCATCGCGAACATTCCAAAAGAGCGCCTGCCGCGCACCATGGAAGTCTTGAGCGGTGGCTGGCACTTGCTGCTGGCGTTGGCCGTACTGATTACCTTCCTGATGATCGGCTATACGCCGATGAAGTCCGCGTTCTGGGGCATCCTGGCGCTGATCGGCCTGAGTTTCATCAATAAGGGCACGCGTATGAGCCCGGCCGACCTGCTGGCGGCCTTCGAATCCGGTGTGAAATCGACGGTTCCGGTGACCATCGCCTGTGCCTGTGCCGGCATCATAATTGGATCAGTCTTCGTCTCCGGTTTGGGATTGAAATTTACCCAGTCGGTGATTGATTTATCGGGCGGCAACCTGTTGGCACTGCTGGCCTTGACGGCGGTGGCCGCGATCATACTCGGCATGGGTATGACGACGACGGCGGTCTACATCACGGTCGCGGCGTTGATCGTGCCCTCGTTGATCAAGATCGGGGTCAATCCGATTGCGGCCCATATGTTTGCCTTTTATTTCGGAGTGGTCTCGTCGATCACGCCACCTGTGGCATTAGCATCCTTTGCCGCAGCGGCGATTGCCAAGACACCGCCAATGGCAACGGCGGTCGAGTGTTCCAAGGTCGGTATTGCCAAGTATCTCGTGCCATTCGCGTTTGTGTACAACCCGTCGCTGTTGTTTGAGGGCCCGCTCTGGATGACCGGCTATTCGGCGGTGCTGGTGCTGATCGGACTCTGGGTGCTGTCGACGGCGCTCGAAGGTTGGTTGCACGGGCGGCTTGGGACGGCGGGTCGTGCACTTATGCTGGCCGCCGCAATCGCGACACTCTGGCCGCCGACGGTTGAACTGCTCGGCTTACCGGGATGGGGTATATCGCTATTAGGTGGCTCGGTCGCGATGCTCATGCTCCTGCACCGTCGGCGCATCGCATTCGCCGCCCAAGCGGCAGAATAGGGGAGGGACTGATATGAACGAGATCTTCCTCGGAAAACTCGGGCATTGGGCCTTCGCGGTCGTGATCGGTGTCGTTCTGGCGGTGGTCGGCTATTTCCATGTCCACGTGACTTGGTTCAACTATTTCGTCTTCATCATCCTTGGGCTAAGCGCGATCGGCGTCTGTTACGTCGTCTTCGGCTATCGCGAGGGTGACCGGGTAATGCGAGAGTCGCTCGACCAGTTCGACGAGGACCCGGATGTCAGCGTGGGTAGCGAGTAGGCATCGACCCTTAGTTCTCCCTGGCCTCAAATACCGCGTCGTGCGACCGTCCTAGCGAACGGTTTTAGGTGAAGGAACGGGAGACTATCATGGATACCGTAGGCGTGATCGGGCTGGGCCAGATGGGCTCAGCGATGGTGGAGACGTTGGTGCGCGAGGGGTTTCGGGTTGTCGGCACCGACCTGGACGATGCCCGGCGTAAGATCGCCGAGGGGCACGGGGCTGAAACAGTCGACACGATCGCCGAGGTCTGCGCCGAGACCGATATGGTGGTGCTCTCTTTGCCCGAAGCTCGCCACGTCGAGGCGGTGGTTTCCGGACCAGGCGGCGTCCTCGAGCAGAACCGGCCTGGCGTGATGGTCATGGACGCGACCACATCTGAGCCCGAGATGTCGCGCAAGCTTTCAGGGCTAATGGCCGAGGCCGGGCACGGATTTCTCGACACCCCGGTCTCCGGCGGCCCGCAGGGGGCCAGAGCCGGTACGCTCGCCGTCATGGTCGGAGGCGAGGAGGCCGACTTTGAGCGTGCGCGACCGGTCCTGGAGGCACTCGCCGGCAAGCTCAGCCTGATCGGCCCGTCCGGATCCGGCAATGTGGTCAAACTGATCAACAACCTGATGGCCGCGGCTCATTTTGTTGTCGCGGGAGAAGCGGCACTCCTGGCCGAGCGGGCTGGCGTCGATCCGGCCCGGTTGTTTGAGGTCGCGAGTTCGGGGTCTGGGCGGTCTTTCGCCACCGAAGTGGCGATGCCGAATTTCGTACTGACTGGAACCCGTGATTTCGGTTTCGCCGCTGCCTTGATGCGCAAGGACGTGCGCCTCGCCATGGCGCTTGCGGATGCAACCGGTACCGAGACCCGCATGGCAGCCCTCACCGGTCAGATCTGGGCCGCTAGCGCCGACGAGCTTGAGGCCGACGCCGACTTTACCGAGATCCCCTACCAGATCATCCAGAAGGGCAAAGCCTGATGCCAGCGTTCGACCTGGTGATACGGGGCGCCAAGGTTGCGACCGCGGCGGATGTGTTTGACGCAGATATAGGCATCCAAGACGGCATTGTCGCCGCACTTGGGCGTGGGCTCGGGGCTGGCGCGCGGGAGATTGACGCATCCGGGTTGCTGGCCTTGCCGGGTGGGATTGATGCGCATTGCCATCTC
>JABIRP010000423.1 GCA_018699735.1 Rhodospirillaceae bacterium
TAGCCGAATTGGCTGGCCGAGGGATTTAGCCAGGGCATCCACACGGCGATCAACCGTTTCTCCGGCCAACATTGTCACCTGCCCTACCATCGATAGCTGCCATCCTTCCCCATCACGCTCGAACCGCATCTGGCCAAGAAGTCCGAGCATTCCGCCAGATACCGTGACCCCCAGGCGCAGCGCCAAGCCGAGTGTCAACGCCAAGCCAAGCGTTAGCGTCTTCGACTTGCCGGTACCATCGAGTAGAAATTGATAGGCTCGGGCATAGTCATGATCAATATGCCCTTCGTAGCGTGCCAATACAGCCAATGCCAAAAACACCCGCTCGGGATGGGTAATTCCGACCACAGGCAAACGGAGTATGCGCTCGAATGCATGCTCACCGCGATACCGCGGATGCTCAGCCCACGCAAATTCCGCCAAAGAGCAGGCAGCGCGCAATAGACGTTTGATCTCACTGTCGAAACCGGCAAACAAGGGTGAGAGCCACGCCAGTAGGGGCTCAATGTCTGGCGAGTTCCGTCCGGTTTCTCGGGCAATGTCAGCGCAGCTTGAAAGCAGCGGGTCTCTCTCCCAATCCTGCACGCCGATCCCCTGCAGGACACCTGTCCCGGCTTCGAACACGCAGCCCTCACGCAGGCCGAAGGCAGAGAACACGATCTCCCGTGCGCCGGCCGCCGCCAACACGCGTTCCATGACCAGAGCCGCCGCCGGCAACATGCCACGGCGTCGACTGGACACCGACGCGATCCGCGCCAATTCGCCAGAACCGTATCCCGCGATCGCTCGGAGATAGGGAACAGCCGCTTCTCGATTGACGACATAACCGTGGATAATTTCCAAGGGATAGGCCGTCCAATCCATATGCGCGCGCGCCAGGCTTCGCCACGTGCCGCCGACCGCGTGGAAATTAGTCCCCGCGACATGCGGGAGCCATTCGACGGTACGCAGATGAGCGTCTATTTCCTGGGCAACCTCCGTCGCCGGCCGTTCTCCCAGATCGGTCAAGCGCAGCGCTCCGATTGGCAAGGTCGCATGCCTGCCAAGTTGCCCGCCGCTGAGCTCGATCAACTCCAGGCTTCCACCGCCAAAATCCCCAACCAGACCATCTGGTGCTAGGAAGGCACCGGCAACGCCGAGCGCCGAAAGACGCGCCTCTTCGGCGCCGGAGAGCACACGCACAGTGATCCCATGACGCCGTTCAATCTCAGCAACGAAACCCGGGCCATCAGTGGCGTCTCGCACGGCCGCCGTCGCGACAACCTCAAGTCGGCCAACCGCCATGCCTCGGGCCACGACCATAAATCGTTCCAGGTTGAGAAATGCTGAGCGCACGCCGTCGCGGGACAATCGACCGGTTGACGCCAAGTCCCGGCCAAGGCCGCAGAGCGCTTTTTCGTTAAACACCGGCAGCGGCATTCGGGGAAACCGCTCGTAGACCACCAGGCGGACCGAGTTCGAGCCTATGTCGAGCACACCGACGCGCTCGCTCGCATCTGTTTCAACCGGATGAGCCAGCTTAAACCGATCCGCTTCGATCTCGCTCACGCTGTCCCTTTCAGGCTTTCGCCGCGTTCCGGTCGGTGGTCCAGCGCGACCCGGACGGGGGTGCAGATGGGGGAGAGGTTGGGCTCGAGTCGGCGAGGAAGTGCTCATGCACGGAAAACGCCGACGCGTCATGCGGCAGGCGGACATGCCGACCGTCGGCTTCAAGCTTCCAACTGTTTCGCTCATCGACAAGATTGGCGGTCATGATCCCATCAAGAACGATGCGACGCACCCGAGGCTCAATGATCGGCACGAAATGCTCGACCCGCCGATCCAGATTTCGCGGCATCCAATCCGCCGACGAGATAAAGACCAACGCCTCATCCGACGGCAGCACGCGGCCGTTTCCAAAGCAGACAACGCGGGCATGCTCCAGGAACCGGCCTACGATGGAATGCACACGGATATTTTCGGAAAGACCAGGTAAGCCGGGCCGGAGGCAACAAATCCCTCGGACAACCAGTTCGATATGAACGCCTGCACGAGAGGCCGCATACAGGCGGTCGATCATATCCGGGTCGACGAGGGAATTCAGCTTGGCCCAAATCGTCGCCGGCCGACCTGCCTTTGCGTGTTCGATTTCAGTGTCGATCAAGCCCTCAAGCCGTTGGCGCAAGTTCACCGGTGAGACAGCAACCTGATCCAAATCATGTGGCGTGGCATATCCGGTCATGTAATTGAACAAGCGGCCCGCATCGCGGCAAATCTCCGGATGGCAGGTGAACAACGACAAATCGGTATAGGTTCGGGCCGTGATCGGATGATAGTTGCCGGTGCCAAAATGCGCATAGTTCCGCAGGCCATTGCCCTCGCGCCGAACCACGAGTGAAACCTTGGCATGGGTCTTCAGATCAACAAATCCATACACCACCTGTACGCCAGCGCGCTCCAGATCACGGGCCAGGCCGATATTGGTTTCCTCATCGAACCGCGCCTTCAGCTCGACCATGGCGGTGACCGACTTTCCCGCCTCTGCGGCATCGGTCAAAGCGGCGACAATCGGCGAGTCGTGGACGGTTCGGTAGAGTGTCTGCTTGATGGCGATAACGCTCGGGTCCTCGGCCGCTTGGCGCAGAAAATCGACGACCACATCGAAGGTTTCGTAGGGATGATGCACAACCAGGTCGCCGGCTCTGACGGTCGCGAAGATATCGCCGCCAAAGGCTCTGATCCGATCCGGCCGACGCGGTGTGAAGGATGGCCACATCAGGTCGTGCCGGTCGGTCACAATGAGTTGCGCCAAATCGGCGACACCAACCATGCTTTCAACCGCGAACGTATCTTCAGGCGCCACCGCGTGCTCGTCGATGACGACCGAGCGCAGATTTTCCGGCATCGACCGGCTGATGGTCAGACGAATGACATTGCCGTGCCGGCGTTGTTTCAGCGCCGATTCGAAGGACCGAACAAGGTCTTCAGCCTCTTCATCGAACTCAATCGCACTGTCTCGCAGGACCCGGAACAAGCCATGTCCCACCACTTTGTAATTCGCGAATAGTAGATCGACGTTATTCAGCACCACCTGCTCGATCGGAATGAACCGGGTGCCCGGTCCCGGCAGCCTTTGATAGCGCCCCGCCTGATGCGGGAGCGGCACCAGCGCACGCAAGAGCTCGCCGGTTTTCTCATGCTCCAGCTCAATGGCCAGACAGACACCCCGGTTGGCAAGGAAAGGAAACGGATGCGAGGGATCCACTGCAAGCGGTGTTAGGACCGGGAACACGTGGTCGATGAAGTGCTCGCGCAGCCAGATCCGTTCGTCAGCCGTCAGATCACACGCCTCGACCAATCCGAAGTCCCGCTCGGCCAACGCATCGATCAAGTCATGCAGATAGTGCTGCTGGCGCTCCAAAAGGTCAGTCACCGCCTGGCTGATTGCCACGAGTTGCGCGCTTGGCGTCAATCCATCTGCACTCGGTTCGGCAATACCGGCCGAGACCTGACCTTTCAATCCGGCGACGCGAACCATATAGAACTCGTCCAAATTGGAAGACGAGATTGTAATGAACCGCAGCCGTTCAAGCAGCGGGTAGGCGGGGTTGGCGGCTTCGTCGAGCACCCGATTATTGAAAGCAAGCCACGACAGTTCGCGGTTACTGAACCGCGCTGGATCGTCGGTGGAGACCGACGGGAATGGAACGACGTCATGCTCGCTCATTTCCTCTGCTTTCAACCCCGCCTCATGATTACAGCGTGCCCCTACTACAAGGTGCCAGGATAGGCACCGCCGTCGAGCAAAATGTTCTGCCCCGTAAGATAGCTCGAATGCTGGCTGCAAATGAAGGCGCACCAGACACCAAACTCTTCGGACGTGCCAAATCGCCCTGCCGGATTGCCGGCAGCACGCTCGGCTGCAAGGTCCTCGGGCTTCCGGCCTGCCTTTTCGGCCTGCGCGTTCATGTTTCCGCGCAGACGGTCCGTGTCGAACGGACCCGGCAGCAAGCCATTGATGGTTACACCGTCACGCACCGTCTCTCGTGCCAAACCGGCGACGAAACCGGTGAGACCAGTCCTGGCACCATTTGACAGCCCCAAGATCGGGATCGGCGCCTTGACCGAAGACGAGGTGATGTTGACGATCCGGCCCCATTTGCGCTCGATCATGCCGTCGACGGTCGCCTTGATCAGCTCGATCGCGGTGATCATGTTGGCGTCGAGCGCCTTGATCCAGTCATCGCGGTCCCAGTCGCGAAAATTTCCGGGAGGTGGGCCACCGGCATTGTTGACCAGGATATCGATGTCGCCGGCGGCGGCCAACGCTTTCGCACGACCCTCGGCGGTGGTAATATCGCACGCGACCGGGGTGACGCTAACCCCGGTTTTGCCTGCAATTTCCTCAGCGGTGGCTGTGATTGCACTTTCGGTACGCGAGCAGATCGTCAGATCCACCCCGGCCTCGGCCAGCGCCATAGCGCAGCCCTTTCCAAGCCCCTTGCTTGAGGCGCAGACCAGCGCTTTCTTGCCTTTGATGCCGAGATCCATGTGTTCGTCTCCTTCAGATTTCATCGTTTGGTGTTTGGGAAATAGCCCGTCGGGCCAAATGTAGCGTCACGCCCCGTCCTTCGGCCAGCGATAGCCTGTCAATTTCACCGACAATTTTGTTGGCAGCACCGAAGGAGCGCTCCATCCGAGCGACGAGATAGTCGATAACCTCACCGCCAACCGAGAGTTGGCGGTCGGTGAAGAGCTTAGCCAGAACTCCCTTCAGCAGAGCATCGTCCGGCGCCAGCATAGCAACTGTCGGCATAGCCTTTAGCCGTGAATCTATGTCCAAGGGCCGCAACCCCATGCGCGCTGGTGTCGTTTTTGAGACCAGCAGCAAGGCCCCTTCGCGCTCGACGATCAGATTGTGCAGATGGAATAACGCGGTTCCATCTACGCCTTCATCAAGTTCATCGAGCACGACATACAAGGCATCGCCGAGCAGTGTCGGAATGTTTTCGCTCGAAAGCGCCCCCGGGTCGATCTCGATTGCCCCGCTCCGGCTTCGCCATACGCCCGCCAGGTGGCTCTTACCACTGCCTTCCGGGCCAAGCAGAGCAATACCGGCACCCGGGCGCGGCCAATCCGGCCAGCGATCAATCCAGGCGACAGCCTCTTGGTTCGAGGTCGAGACAAGAAAGTCCTCCCGCCCCAGGGCCGGGCGATGCCCAAGTTCCAGGACGAGTTGGCGGTGCGAAGCCATGCCGCTACTTTCCAGACGGTGAGTTCGGTCCTGCACCCCTTTCATCAACATCATCTGACGGCGGGATACCGTGGCGGTGGAGCGGACTATCGAGATAGCGCTCCAGCCCGAATCGCGCCAACACTCCGGCAACAGCTGCGACCGGCACGGCGATCAACACACCGACAAACCCGAACATGGCGCCACCCGCCAGCAAGGCGAAGATTATCCAAACCGGATGGAGGTCGACCGCCCCGCCGACCAGATTGGGTGTCAGGACATTGCCTTCCAAAATCTGCCCGACGGCATAGATCCCGGCCACGACAGCAACCGAAGTCCAGGCATCAAACTGCAGAAATGCCAGGCCAATCGACAGGATCCCGCCCATCAGCGCCCCAACAAAGGGCACGAATGAGATCAAACCTGAGAAAATTCCGATCACCAATCCGAACTGCAACCCGGACAGACTGAGTGAAACGCCATAGAAGATCCCCAAGATCAAACAGACCATTCCTTGACCGCGCACGAATGCAGCCAAAGTCCGATCGATCTTGCCGACTTGCTCGCGAATGCTCTCCGCCTGCGCCAGGGGCAGCCAGCCATCGATCGTCTCGACCATACGATCCCAATCCCGCAGGAGGTAAAACGCGACAATCGGCGTGATGAACAAAAGCGATGCCAGATTTGCCAGGGCGGCACCGCCGCTGATCAGGCGCCCCAGCACCTTGCCGGCCCAGGCCACGGCTTGACCGATCATGCCGGATGCGCCCTCAAGCCCGTTTTCGCCGGCCTGATCGCGAACGTGCTCCATCAACGGCCTGGCGAACGCCTCCAAGCGGGCAATGTAGCTCGGCAGGGCCTCGATCAAGAGCAAAAGCTGAGCGTGCACAACAGGAACCAAGAGCAAGAACGCGCCGATTGCCAACACGGTTGCCAGGATCAATACAAAAACCGTCCCGGCCGTCCGGGACAGCCCCATTTTCTCCGATCGGTCGACCACCGGGTCCAGTAGGTAGGCCAACGCCATACCGGCGACGAACGGCAGGAGCACTTCGCTCAGCGCGTACAGCGCCAGCAGCAGCGCTGCCAGACCGATGGCCCAAATAATGCTGCGCTTTCCCTGTGTCACGACACCGCCTCTCTATTGCTTGGGTGGCACAACGGGCGCGGCCAGAGGAGCGCTCTGGTCTGTTGTCGCCGGCGGGGCTACAGGTGCAGATGCAGGTATGGGCGTCAGGACGATTTCCTTGTAGGCGTCTGGCAGGTCCTCATCACGAGGTTTCAGGATCCAGAAGGACGGGCGTTCGATCAGTTCCAAATCACTCTGCGCCAAGGCCAAACGGAGCTGTTCGGGGTCGCCCTGCACCCAAAGATCCGCCACCGCTTCACGGGTTGTCATGCGAACCAGGTCCCAGCGGGCCAGCACCGCAATGCCTTCCAACTTTCGTCGAATTTCCAACCAACGACTAAAACTCGAGATCGGCACCATCGCGGTTACCCGCGTTTCCAGCCCAGGCGTAACAAGATTTTCTCGCTTCCAACTTTCTTCGATTTCCAATGCCACGCGACCAACACCGCGATCGAGCAGCAGGCCGACCTCCTCCAACGCCTCACCGCGCACACTATCGACCACGGTAACGCCTTGCTTGGCGAGACCATGGCGCTCGACCGTGATCTCAAGGACCCGTGTGTTGGTGCGAACATCGATTGTGATACGCGCCTGGGCTACGACACTGTCCCGCGCGCCGTGGCGCTCCGCAATTGCGGCCAACCGCTCCAAGTCCGGCAGGATCGCTTGATCGGCGTTCAAGTCACGTAAATCCGCAAGGTCACCGAGGGGCACCTGGACTGGCACCAGACCGTCGCGCGCCGACAATTTCTGCCAAGCCTCGCGCCATCTGTTCTCATCTTCCCATAGCAGCATTGCGCCGGCGCTTGCGTAAACCGGTACCACCAAGACCGGCAAGCTCATGGTTTCGGCAAAAGCGATATTCGCGTCGGTCAGCATTGTGCGGACCTCCCGACGCTTGAAGCCGAAGGTCACCTCCGCCAAATACCGGACTGTCGACGTCTTCTCGCCATGAACCTCAAACCCTTGAACCAGCGAGGTGATCTGCTCGTCACTCAATTCAGGCATTAAGGGTGCATCCGCCGCGAGTGTGATCCGTCGAAGCAGGCGGGAGAGAGCGCGGCGTTGTCCGTCGAGCAACGCGCGCGCGCGCGCCAGCGTCGCCGTCTCCGCCGTCACATCGACCGGCATCCGGGAAACGGTATAGACGGGATTCCGCTCCGCACTGGCCGCGGGCGCTATACCGGACGCCAAAATCAGCGCCAAAACACCCAGAACCAATCCCGTTTGTCGTACTGCGTTGACCCGCAACATCACCCTCAACCCCAAAACTCTCTTGCCGCACCCCCACGAGCCACGGCATATACCCGGAACCGGGCAAAATCATGGCACCGCCAAACCAGCAGGCATAGTCCGGCTGGTTATACCGGATCGTTCGGGAGGAGACCATAAGTAGCGCCAAAGGCAGCAACCGGCCGCTCACCTACAAAGAGGCCGGAGTCGATATCGAAGCGGGCAACGCCCTGGTCGACGCCATCAAACCGGTCACCACCTCGACGAGGCGGCCCGGTGCAGATGGCGCGTTAGGGGGCTTCGGCGGGTTGTTCGATCCTCGCGCCGCTGGTTTCACGGACCCGATTCTGGTCGCCGCCACCGATGGCGTCGGCACCAAGCTTAGCGTTGCGATCGAAGCGGGGCGGCACGACACGGTCGGGATCGATCTGGTCGCGATGTGCGTCAATGACCTCGTCGTCCAAGGTGCCGAACCCCTGTTTTTTCTCGACTACTACGCCACAGGCAAACTCGACATAGAGGTCGCGCGCGCTGTCGTGGAGGGCATTGGCGAGGGGTGCCGACAAGCCGGATGCGCCTTAATCGGCGGCGAAACGGCCGAGATGCCCGGCATGTACGGCAAAGGCGACTACGACCTTGCCGGCTTCACTGTTGGCGCCGCAGAGCGTGGCACTTTGCTTGACGGTACCGCCCCCAAGTCCGGCGATGTGGTACTTGGGCTGGCATCCAACGGCGTGCACTCTAACGGCTTCTCACTGGTGCGCCGGGTGGTCGAGGCAAGTGGCCTCACATATTCCGATCCGGCCCCATTCGACCCTGACATGTCGCTTGGCGAGGCGTTGCTGGCACCAACCCGGATTTACGTGCGCTCCTGCCTCGATACCATACGGGCTGGTGGGATCACCGGGCTTGCCCATATCACCGGCGGTGGGCTGATCGAGAACCCACCGCGATCCTACACGTCCGATTTGACCGCACGATTGGA
>JABIRP010000424.1 GCA_018699735.1 Rhodospirillaceae bacterium
ACGATGTCGTCTTCGTGGATGAACTGCCACATACTGCCACCGGCAAGCTTTCCAAGCTCACATTGCGCCAGCAATTCAAGGATCATGTCTTGCCGACGGTGGGGGAGTAGGAGCTGGGACTAAGCCGATTGGTTAGAGTTTCCAATTTCTCGGCGTCACCAGCGGCCTCTGGATACGTCATTCCCGCGTAGGCGGGAATCCAGGCCGCTGCTGAAAGAAAGAACTGGATCCCCGCCTACGCGGGGATGACGGCCATTTGCCGAAGGGCGCTGTCACCCCCCGCGCTTGGCTCGCCGTCGTTGCTCACGCCGTTTGATCATGGCATCCCAATCAGCGAGCACACGGGCGCGGTGCGCTTGGTAGCCGGCTTTGGATCGATCGGACGCTGCGCTACGGTCGGCTCTTGATTTGGTGTTGCTTGCGTCGCGTTTCGTTCGGTCACTATGCATCGCGAGGCGCAACTTCTGGCGCTTCGTTAGTCTGGTTTTAGGGGAGCGAGCAACCAGATTGCGGCGCCATTGGTTGCGTGCTACCGCCTTCAGGTCATAGACGGCGGCGGCATAGCGTTGCCCGCGGGCAGGGTTGCCGGAGTGATAGCGCGCCACGGCCTTGTGCCAGGACCCGTGATCTTCGCGCAACTGCTTCAGGTGCCGGCCGGCATAGGTGGCATTGGCTGTCGGGTCGAGCGCCTGCGACATATCGCTGAAGGCTTGCGGGTGGTAGTGCAGATTAATCTGAAAGCAACCGACATCGATGTTTGAAACACCGCGCGCTTTAAGCTGACGGATATGCGCCAGCGCATCGGCTTTGCTGGCATGATAGTTACCCTTACCCTCGGCCGTAACGGTCCAAGGCCAAGCGTAACTTTGTTTGGCATTTCCGTCCCACCGTCCAGTCTCTTTCAACGCGATCGCGGTCAACAGATTGACCGGTAAACGCGCCTTTTTCTCACTGGCATTGGCGGCTTGGGTGCAGACGTCAGGCGATACTGCGTGACCTTGCACCGGCGCAACGAGAACCGTAATCGCCAGTCCCAAAACCGCAATTGACCGGCTTAGTGTATGATTCAGCGTTATTTTCATGCTGGCAGATACGCAAGCGTCGTGCCAGTTACGCCAATTTTGCGTCCCCGGCCAGCAACACACCAAGTCCGGAGATAACGGCGCTCATATTGTGGCTCAACCGTGTCGCACCTTTGGTGACCTCCATCGTCGCTTCGTCCAGATAAAGCGCTCTGTTCATTTCGATTTGGACTGTATGAACGCCTTTGGCAGGTCGCCCGTAATGGCGGGGAATGAAGCCGCCGGCATAGGGGGGATTACGGCGTACCAAGAGCTCGTGGCTTTGAAACTGCCCTTCAATGAGCTCGACGATCCTCGGATCGCTTGACGTCCCATGGCAATCGCCAAGCACAATATCGATCCGGCGAGAAAGCTTACCGTCTTGGTTTTTTTTGAGCTCTCTCGGCTGTGGCGCCACGGCGCTTGACGGCATGGAGTGACAGTCAAGCAGAATGCAAAACCCGAAGCGTTCTCGGGTCTCTTCAATGAGTTGCTTCAACGCTTGATGATAGGGTCGATAGCAGGTTCGAATTCGCTGCTCCGCCTCAATGAATGCGAGCTTGCGATTGTAGACCTGCCGCTGATTTGCGACCACACGCGGGACCGTACCAAGGCCAGCTGCGATCCGCCCATTTCGGGTTACCACATGATCCGGAAGTTGGTCGTGGAACATTGCGGGGTCAAGTTCATAGGGTTCCCGATTGGGATCGACATAAACTCGAGGGAAAAGCGCTGCCAGCAAGGGCGCACCAAGCTTCGGAGCCGCTTCGACCAAGCGGTCGACATGCGCATCCTCTGAAGATCGCAGGGGTAGCAAATCGAGTGCTGCATCAGCGACGAAATCTTTTGGGTAGTTTCGCCCGCTATGAGGCGAGGCAACCACGACCGGAAGTGTCTGGCGGGACGGGCGTCGAACTAAAATCGGAGAGCTGTCGTCAGCATCCACGGGCACCGATTTTTCGTTCCCACTGACTGACGCGTTATTGGTCTGACTTTCAACCTGACGGTCGCGATCATATGGGGCCAACAGTTCATTCATCCCTAATGACTTAGAGGAAATGGCATGGGAAGTCACCCTTTCGGAGCAACTGGGAAAGTAAGTCGTGTTCCGTGTTGTTCCGGGCTTGCCAAATCCGAGAGAGGGGTTATAACCACGGCGCTTCAAAGACGGCGAAGTAGATGGGCGTGTAGCTCAGTGGGAGAGCACCGTGTTGACATCGCGGGGGTCGCAAGTTCAATCCTTGCCACGCCCACCATCTACTCCTTCGCCCGCCCCGTATTTCGAACATTGCAACCAGTCGGTCATTACTGACCATCGGTCATTACTGACCATTGGTCATTGATGAGTGGTTTTTGTCCGAATTGAAGACACACAAAACCCGCCCCGAGTGTTGTGCGTCAGGGCGGGATTGAAGCGATGTGTCTATGCCGCGCGGACGTCGGTGAGGAATTTATTGACGATCCGGTTCAAGGTCTCGGTTTGTCCCGAAACCTGTTCCGAAGCGCCCAACACCTGGCTCGCAGCGGAGCCTGTTTGCTGCGCCCCTTGACTGACCGACGATATGTTCGAGTTCACCTGCTCTGTGCCCGTTGCGGCTTCTTGCACATTTCGGCCAATCTCCTGGGTCGCTGCGGACTGTTCCTCGACCGCCGACGCGATTGTCGTGGAAATCTCTCGCACACGAACAACAGTATCGGAGATCGATTTTATGGCTTTGACCGCTTTTTCGGTCTCTTCCTGCATGCTCGCGACCTGGCTGGATATTTCGTCGGTTGCCTCGGCTGTCTGATTTGCCAGGGACTTTACCTCGGAGGCCACGACTGCGAAGCCTTTTCCGGCTTCGCCGGCGCGGGCTGCCTCAATCGTCGCATTCAGGGCCAGAAGATTGGTCTGCTCGGCGATGTCGCTGATCAGTTTCACCACCTCACCGATTTTGTGAGCCGCTTTCTCCAAACCGCCAACAGAGGCGTTGGTCGCGTCGGCTTGTTCGGCAGCTTCGGTGGTGATGCGCGTCGACTCAACGACCTGTGAGCTGATTTCGGCGATCGAATTCGACAACTCCTCGGCCGCGGCAGCGACAGTTTGAACATTGCTCGATGCTTGTTCCGAGGCCGAGGCGACAGCGCTTGCCTGCTCTATCGTGTCATTGGCAATTTCTGTCAATGAGCGAGCAGCCGCCTCGGTTTCCGTCGAGGCACTGGCAACCGTCTTCAAAACCTGGCCAACCCCTTCGTCGAAATTTTGGGTCAGGTTCTCGACGCGTTTGGTTCGGGCTTCGCGCCGTGCCTGCGATTTTTCCGTTTCAGCCTGAAGTTCGTCATTACGGATCATGTTTTTCTTGAATACGAGCACTGCAGCGGCCATCTGGCCGATCTCATCGCCGCGACCCGTATGCGGTATGTCAGAAACCTTGTCGCCACCGGCAAGATCACGCATCGCCTGGGTCAAACGGACGATCGGCCCGGCAATCATGCCACCTAGCAGATACGACGTGACGATGCCGGCGATAAACCCGAACAGAGAGACGATTAGGACCTCGAGTTCGGTCTCGACGATCAGCGATACTGTCTCTTCCCGAATTTTCTCTTCATGTGTGGCGGCCTGGGTTTGCAGCCATTCGGTGTCGGCGGTAATGATCTGCGCCTGTTTCACCATCTCTCCATTGACGAGATTGCGCAACGCCAACTCGTCCTCATGCACCTTGTCGACGACTTTTTCGTAGTGGTGGTAGAGTTCGATTACCTCGGCGTGCAGACGCTTTTCTTCTTGGGTGTTGGCAACCTTCCCGAGGATGTCGAGAGCGGCGGCAAGTTTTTCGAACTCGTGCTTCGCACGTTTGCCGAAACTGACGTCCTGTCGGCCGATCAGGATGTTCGCGTAAAGCCGGGCCAGCAGAGAGTGCTCCCGCGCCGAGACGGTCGCCGCCATGGCCTCGGAATTGCCCTCCGCCGTCGCGAGTTCGAGTATCCTGTCGAGATCCTCGACGATCTTGACACCGGTCGGCTCCATCTCGTCTCGTATCAGGATGTCAAATTCCTGCCTTAGCTCGACAGCGTGGCCATAGTCCTTCTCGAAGATTTCGACCGCGTGCTTGATCTCCGCAATTTTTGCTCGGTGGTCCTCTGGTAGATTCAGGCTTTCCGACGCTTCGATCAGGCCGTGCAACTTCTCTTCAAGCTCGGTTACCGCAGCCTTGTCGTCGACAGTGCTGTCTTTTGAGAACTTCGAGGCATATACCTGGAATTTCAGAAATTCCGCCTCGATATGAGCTGCAGTCGATGCCTCTTCGACAGATTCGGTGTACTGGTCGACATCGTTGCCGATGGTCACCAGATTGAAATACCCGAGCCCCGATACGATCAGGAATATGGCCATGATCGCCGAGAAGCCGACCAGGATCTTGGTCTTGACCTTGATGTTGGAAACCCAACCAGTCGAATTGATGGCGGAGTTGGTTACGTCAGACATTTATAGCTCCTAGCGCCGCGCCTCGCAGTGGTCCGGCACGCAACAGAAATTGGTTGAAAACGAGTGCTTCTCGTTTGGTTCACGACGGGCCTCTGCTTATTTTGAGTTTGTTTTCCCAAAGTTCGATTATGTCTTCGTATGCATTGTAACTTCGCTTTATTGCCTATTTTTTATACGAATACGTTCATGGGTAATCTCAAATTACAAAACCACCGTTATTGCGATGATGATATTATGCCAAAGTAAAAACCTTAGTAGTGGTACTTTCCACAGTATTATGAGAGAACAGAAAAAAAGGCATCCGATTTGCGCAATTTAATTACTTAATTAGGCTACGTCTCACCGAGTTGCTTTGCCCATAGACCCGAACCGTGTCCCGATGCATCATTGTTCGCGATGCATCCTGGTTAAGGTCTCGGCGTCTCGTCGGCGCCACGTAAATCGAACATAGGGGACGAGTATGGCCGCCGAGCGCGATCCCATCACATTCGAGTTGTTCAAGAATGCGGTTTTTGCCATCGCCGATGAGATGGCGTTGACAATCTGCCGGACCACCTATTCCGGCGTGTTGCGCGACAATATGGATTTCTCGACTGCCTTCGCGGATGCCGACGGTAAACTGGTTGCCCAGGGCCTGACCCTGCCGGGGCATTTGGGCTCGATCCCGACGGCATTGGACGTGATCGTCGAGCGCTTTGAGGGCGACATTAATCCCGGCGACATTTTCATTATGAATGATCCATTCGACGGCGGCATGCACCTGCCGGATATCTTCATTTTCAAGCCGCTGTTCGCAGATGGTGAGCGTCTCGCCTTCGCCGCCACGATCTGCCACCACGGCGATGTCGGTGGGCGGGTGCCGGGCTCGAATGCGTCCGACTCGACCGAGATCTATCAGGAGGGCCTGCGGATTCCGCCCTTGAAGATGTATGAGGCGGGCAAGCGCAACGAGACCCTGATGTCGTTGATCGAGAAGAATGTACGCATTCCGGTTCAAATCCTGGGGGACCTGCGCGCCCAACTCGCCGCTTGCCACATCGCCGAGACCCAATTCATGGAACTGGTCGACCGTTACGGCGCTGAGGATGTTGCAGGCTACATGAACGATTGCATCGACTATGCCGAGCGTTTGACCCGGGCGGCTGTCTCTGACTTGCCCGACGGCGAGTGGAGCTTTGAGGATTGGATCGACGACGACGGCATTGATGTTGGCAAACCGATCCGGCTTTTCGTCACGGTCAAGAAGCAAGGCGACCGCATGTGGGTCGATTGGACCGGAACCGCAGACCAGGTCAAGGGTGCCATCAACAACACGCTCTCTTTCACCAAGGCCGCCTCCTATACCGGCATCCGCTCGATCCTGCCGGGCAATATCCCGAACAATGAGGGCGTGTTCAGGGTGATCGAAGTGACTGCACCCCCGGGCACAGTTGCCAACAACGTGCTGCCGGCCGCCTGTGCCGCGCGTGGGCTGACTGGCTTTCGCATGGTCGATTGCATGTTCGGCGCCCTGGCGATGATGGTGCCGGATAAGGTCTGCGCCGCGTCGGACGGTGGCAATAGCGGTGTCTCGATTGGGGGTTACGATGAGAACCGCAAACCCTACATCTTTGTCGATTTCGCCTGCGGGACTTGGGGCGGGCGGCCCTGGGCGGATGGCCTGCAAGGCAACTCCAACATGTTCGCTAATATGGCCTCGCAATCGGTCGAGGTGATCGAGGGCGAACAGCCGATCCAGATCCTGGCCTACGAGCTGATCCAGGACCGGGCCGGGGCCGGCAAGTTCCGGGGCGGGGCGCCCTATCGCCGGGACTACCGTTTCCTCGAGCGCGAGGCGATCCTGCAGGTCCGATCCGACCGTCACGACATCCGGCCCTATGGCCTCTATGGCGGCAAGCCGGGCCAACCGAGCTGCAATTACATCAATCCGGGCGACAATCCGGAGCCGACCACAAGCAAGCTGACCATGATGATCGAACATGGTGACGTGTTCCGTCACGAGTTGGCCGGCGGTGGTGGTTGGGGTGATCCGCTGGAGCGCGATCCTGAGCACGTCCTCATGGATGTTCGCAACGAGTATGTCTCAGCGGCTGCCGCGCGCGAACAGTACGGCGTGGCCGTGGATACCGGGTCTTGGACCGTGGATGCGGCCAAGACAGAAACCTTGCGGGCCGAGATGCGAGCGGCGAGGGGCTCGACGCCACCACCAAAGATCGCCTGGACCGATGCGCCCGATGGCGGGAGGGCCGGTCATGAGTAAGGGGGCTGGCATGAGTAAGAATGGTGGCATGACCGACTACCGTGTCGGCGTTGATATCGGCGGCACCTTCACCGATATCGTCTTCATGGATCCCGATGGCGGTATCCTGACCAAGAAAGTGTCTTCCAGCGTCGACAACTACAGCCGCGCGATCGTTGAAGGGTTGGCCGAGCTGTTCGATGAGGCCGGCCTGAAGGCAAGCCAGGTCCTGGAGGTCATGCACGGCACCACGGTCGGCTCAAACGCCATTCTGGAGCAAAAGGGTGCGAAGGCGGGATTGATCACCACCAAGGGCTTCCGCGACGTGTTGGAGATACGCACTTTGCGCATGCCCCGGCTCTACGATTTACACTGGGAAAAGCCGCCGCCGCTGATCCCGCGCTATCTCAGGGCCGAGGTCGATGAGCGAGTGGATGCGAGCGGTGGCATCATGCGGCCGCTGGATCGTGGTGAGGTCGAACGTGTTGTAGACAAGCTGCTGGCTGAAGACGTGGACGTCATTGCCGTCTGCCTGATCAATTGCTTTGCCCACCCGGAGCACGAACGGCTGATTGGCGAGGTGATCGCCGAGCGAGCACCAGGCCTTGACTACTGCCTCTCCGTCGACGTCTTGCCGGAGATCAAGGAATACGAGCGCACCTCGACGACGGCGATCAACGCCTATGTCATGCCGGTGATCCGGCTCTACCTGGAGAGCTTGCGCCAGGAACTCGACAACGCTGAGATCACAGCGCCGCTGATGATGATG
>JABIRP010000056.1 GCA_018699735.1 Rhodospirillaceae bacterium
CAGCTGTCTTCAATCCGTCGATGATGCGCCTGGCGTCGGCGCCGATTGTCTTGCGAGATACGTCAATCAGCAAAACAACCAGATCCGCATCTCCGGCTCCCCGCCAGGCGGCGTCTACCATGGCCCGGTCGAGCCGGCGTCGTGGCTCGAAAATGCCGGGCGTATCAACGAAGATGACTTGCGCATCTCCGCGCACACAGATCCCGCGAATTTGCGTGCGGGTGGTCTGGACCTTGGGCGACACGATCGAAACTTTTTCGCCGACAAGCCGGTTCAGCAAGGTCGACTTGCCAGC
Source organism: Rhodospirillaceae bacterium (assembly GCA_018699735.1). Taxonomy (GTDB): domain Bacteria; phylum Pseudomonadota; class Alphaproteobacteria; order Thalassobaculales; family Thalassobaculaceae; genus JABIRP01. The sequence goes on from JABIRP010000056.1 coordinate 296, forward strand.
ATTTGGCGCCCCGACCAGGGCAACGAAGCCGCAGCGTGTCTCGTTGGTCTCAGGCATCGCTCCCGCCCTCCAAGCGTTTCAGTAACATTTCCGCCGCCGATTGTTCGGCCCGTCGCTTGGAAGGGCCGAAGGCTTCCTCCGGTTCGTGCCCACTCACCGTGACCCGAACGGTAAACTCGGGCGCATGTGAAGGGCCGCTCTGCTCGGTCGTCTCGTAGCTCGGCAACGGCAGACCGCGTCCCTGCGCCCATTCCTGCAATCCGGTTTTGGGTTCTCGCGGCGGTTTGCGGTCCGCTGCAATCAACGGCTCCCAGGCATCGAGTATAAACTGGCGCGCGGTTTCCAGCCCGCCGTCCAAATAGAGCGCCGCCAGTAAAGCCTCCATGACGTCGGCCAGGATGGTATCGAACCCACCGCGTCCAGTGGCGCCGCTCGCTTGGCCAATGACAAGAAATTGCGAAAGACCCATGGCTCGGGCGACCTCGGCCAAGGCATCGCGACTGACCAGACTTGCGTGCCGCCGGGCAATTTCGCCCTCCCGTTCGTCCGGGAAGCGCTTCAACAGGCATTCGGCCATAGCCAGGCCCAAAACCCGATCTCCCAGAAATTCCAACCGCTCATACGCGTTTGCACCGGAATGTGAGTCGGCGCTGGCATGGGTCAGGGCTCGGCGAAGGCGATCATGGTCTTCGAATGTATGTCCGAGCAGGGCTTCGAGCTCGGAGAAGCTGGATTTGCCCGGCTCAGAATTACCAGACACAGTCACGCGTCCACCGGGATTACTCAATAGACTGGAACAGACGGGTGAAACGGGTCGCGATCGGCCAGCGCCAGACTTCCCAGGCGGCGGCGCTGCCGTCGGTCGAGAAGAATAAAATCTCGGCCCGACCCACGAGGTTTTGTTTCGGCACAAACCCAACCTCGCGTGCTCGGCTATCGACCGAGTTGTCGCGGTTGTCGCCCATCATGAAATAATGCTCGGCCGGCACGGTATAGACGCCGGTGTTGTCGGCGCCACCGCGATCCCCTCTTTCTTCCAGAATGAGATGTTCGCGTCCGTTCGGCAGGGTCTCGCGATACTGTGCGACCCGGACCTCTCGGCCGAACGGATCCAGTGCCACGAAGTCGTCGACTTTCTCGCGTTTTACCGCTTTTCCATTGATATGCAGGATGCCGGCCTTGACCTGAATTTTGTCGCCCGGTAGGCCGATGATGCGTTTGATGAAATCGGTGCTGGGGTCGGTCGGTTTCTTGAAGACCGACACATCGCCGCGTTCGGGCGGTGTGAACATCACGCGGTCTGGGATCACCGGCGGCGAGAACGGCAGGGAATAGCGGCTATAGCCGTAGGACAATTTCGAGACGAACAGATAGTCGCCGATCAGAAGGGTCGGGATCATGGAGCCTGAAGGAATATTGAACGGTTCGTAGGCAAAAGTCCGGATGCCGATGGCAATTAGGACCGCGTAACCGATCGTCTTGACGAACTCCCAGGTTCCGCCTTCCTTCTTAGCTGCCATGCTGTCAAACTTTTCCATGATTGTCGTCTCGCCGAGATCGGATCCGGCTGGGTTGCGATAGGCTCGGAGATATGCCGGAAATCCCCTCTCGGGGCAAGGTTCATCCCTTGATCAGTCGGTCCCGGGGCAGTCTGGGGCCCGTTTTTGGCTCCACTCAGCGGGCTCGGCGGAAATTACAACGAACGCCATCGCCATTGGTGGCTCGTCGGTGAGCGATAGATCGACCCGTGGCGACATGTTTTCAGGCATCAGATCGTTCAACCGTTCCTCGGCCTGCCCGGTGAGCCTAAGGCTTGGCTTGCCGGATCTGAGGTTGACCACCTCCAGCTCACGCCACCGGATGCCGACACGCATCCCCTCGCCAAGGGCCTTCCAGACTGCTTCCTTGGCGGCGAAACGTTTGGCATAGCTGGCTGCACGGGTCGCTTTGGCATCGCACCGTCGTCGTTCGTCATCGGTGAAAACCCGGGCTAGGAACCGGTCGCCGAACCGTTCGAGCGTCCCTTCGATGCGGGAAATGTCGATGAGATCGCTGCCGATGCCGATGATCACGGCTAACCTCGCGCTCGATCGACGGAATTGATTACTGGAGTAGCACGAAGGGCGGCGATGATATTGGTCAGGTGGCGAACGTTGTCGACCTCGACATCAATCAGCAACTCAAAAAAGTCGGTCGACCGATTAACGATCTTTAGGTTCATGATGTTGCCGTGGTTCTTGCCGATCACGGTCGAAAGGCTGCCGAGGCTCCCCGGCTCGTTCGCCAGTATAATGCTGAGACGTCCGACATGCCCGGATTGCTCGCCCTCCAAATCCCAGGAAACATCGAGCCAGCGCTCTGGCGTTGAATGATAGTTCTCAAGGGTCTCGCAATCGATCGTGTGGATGGTCACGCCTTTGCCGGTGGTGACGATGCCGACGATGCGCTCCCCCGGTAAGGGATGGCAGCAGCGTGCATAATGCACCGCCATGCCTGGGATCAATCCACTGATCGGGATCGCCTGTCCGTTGCTTTTGCGGTTCTTGTTCCGGGCGCGCTGGATCGGCACCACTTTTTCGTCGTCAGATTTGAGCGCTGGCTTGGTTTCCGGCACGGCGGCGTGCAATACCTCACGGTCGCTGAGCGTTCCCTCGCCGATGGCGGCGAGTAGGTCTTCGACTGATTCCTGGTGAAATTGTTCGATAACCGCCGCGACCTTCTTTTCCGAATATCGCTGGCCTTCCTGGCGAAACGCTTTTTGCAGGATGGCGCGACCGAGATCGCCAAACTGCTCGCGGCGCTGCTGGCGTACGAAACGCCGGATACTCGCCTTGGCCTTGCCGGTGACAACGAACTGCTCCCAAGTCGGAGACGGGTGAGAGGTCTTCGAGGTCGCGACATCGACTTGATCGCCGTTTCGCAATTGGGTGGTCAGTGGGCTGATCCGGCCATTGATCTTGGCACCGACGCAGCGATCACCAACCTCGGAGTGGACGGCGTAGGCGAAATCAACCGAAGTGGCGCCGCGTGGCAGATTTATCAAATCTCCCTTTGGCGTGAAACAGAACACCTGATCCTGATACATCTCAAGCTTGGTATGCTCGAGGAACTCTTCCGGGCCGGAGGTTTGATCGAGGATCTCCAGCAATTCACGGATCCATCGATATTGGCGCCCTTCGGTGCCGCTTGATTGGCCTTGCTTGTAGATCCAGTGCGCAGCGACGCCGAGTTCGGCAATCTCGTGCATCTCCTGGGTCCGGATCTGCATTTCGATGCGCAATCGAAGTGGGCCGATGATGCCAGTGTGAAGCGAGCGGTAGCCGTTCGGCTTCGGGGTCGAGATATAATCCTTGAAGCGGCCGGGAATGACTGGATAGGCGCCGTGAATTGCGCCCAAAGCCTGATAGCAATCACCGATGCTTGGTACCACGAGCCGGAACGCCATGATGTCGGAGAGTTGCTCAATGCCAACGCTTTTGCGCTCCATTTTGCGCCAGACCGAATAGGGGGACTTCATGCGGCCGGAGATCTGTGCCGTCACGCCAGCCTGCTCGCAGGCTTGGGTCAATTCCTCGATGATCGCTTCGATATTGGCGCCAGCTTCGTCACCGAGAAATTCCAGACGGGTGTTGATCGAATCACGCGCATCCGGGTTCAACTCGGCGAAGGCAAGATCTTCCAATTCGTCGCGCATGTCATGGATGCCGATGCGGCCGGCGAGCGGCGCATAGATATCCA
>JABIRP010000425.1 GCA_018699735.1 Rhodospirillaceae bacterium
GCTTTCTTTTCAACCAAGCCATGGATGTGCCGCAAGGTGTGCGTGGCACGCTCCGCCTTGACGGGACCGATATTGACGTCCTGATCGAAGTCGTAGGCCGGTCCGAGCAGGGTACGCACCTGAGAGTGACAGAGGATGACCAGAGTTTGACGCAACTCGCGGCCGAATCCCACATTGTCGCCTCGCTCCTTCTGCCGATCATCTACCCCGAAGAGTAGACCAACCAACCAAACCCAGTTATCCCATCTGCAGGCATTCTTTGGCAATGCAATGCTGCACTGCGGCATTTTTATTGCATTGCGGTAATTTCGATGACATAAGCGAATCTATCGATACACAACCGCACCATCGGAGAATTGCCCCATGACCAAGCGCATTGATGTTGGTGATTTGAAGGTCGCCGAGACGCTTTACTCATTCGTCAACAATGAGGCCCTGCCCGGCACCGGTATCGACCGCGACACGTTCTGGAATTCGCTCGGTCGGATCTTGAATGATCTAACACCGAAAAACCGAGCTCTTCTGGAGGTTCGCAATGTACTGCAGTGCAAAATCGATAGCTGGCACCGCTCCAATCGCGGCAGTCACACAGATCTCAATGGCTATAAGAACTTCCTGACCGATATCGGCTATTTGAGATCGGAAGGCCCGTCCTTCGTGGTCGCAACGCAAAACGTTGATGACGAAATCGCACGGGTGGCCGGCCCGCAACTTGTGGTCCCGGTGATGAACGCACGGTACGCTTTGAACGCCGCCAACGCGCGTTGGGGCAGCCTATACGATGCGCTTTACGGTACTGACGTGATCAACGAAGAAGAAGGCAGGTGGCGCGACGGCGCGTTCAATCCGGTTCGTGGCGAAGCGGTCGTTGCCTGGGCTCGCGTCTTTCTCGACCAGATCGCCCCGCTCGCCGCTGGCAGCCATTCCGAAAGCACCGGCTACACCATCGCGAACGGAGACCTGCGGGTGAGCCTGGCGAACGGGCGCATAACGGGATTGGCCAACCCCCTAAATCTCGCCGGATATAGCGGTGCCGGATACAGCGGTGCCGGATACAGCGGTGCCGGATACAGCGGTGCCGGATACAGCGGTGATTGCGTAAACCCAAGCTCGGTGCTTCTAGTCAACAACGGCCTGCACGCCGAAATCGTGATTGACCGCGATCAGCCAACCGGCCTTACAGACCCGGCGGGCGTCGCCGACGTCGTTCTGGAAGCGGCCCTAACGACGATCCAGGATTGTGAAGACTCGGTCGCCGCCGTCGATGCAGAGGACAAGGTGCTCGCCTATCGCAACTGGCTTGGACTGATGAAGGGCGACCTTGTCGAGAAATTCGAGAAGAGCGGTCGAACGGTCACTCGTCGCCTGAACCCGGACCGGGTCTTCACGGCGCCCGACGGCTCGACGTTGACACTCCCCGGCCGCTCCCTGATGCTGGTGCGCAACGTCGGCCATCTGATGACAAACCCCGCGATCCTGGATGCTGGCGGCAATGAGGTGTTCGAGGGGATCATGGACGCCATGCTCACATCCCTGATCGCAATCCATGATCTGAAGCGGACTGGCCCTTCTCGCAATAGTCGGACGGGTTCAGTCTACATCGTCAAACCCAAAATGCACGGCCCGGACGAAGTCGCTTTTGCTGACGAGATATTCGCCCGAGTGGAGCAAGCCTTGGGGCTTTCAGCGAATACGCTCAAGATGGGGATCATGGATGAGGAGCGGCGCACCACAGTCAATCTGAAAGAGTGCATCCGCGCCGCCTCGAACCGGGTTGTTTTCATCAACACGGGCTTTCTCGATCGCACGGGTGACGAGATGCACACCTCAATGGAGGCCGGGCCTATGATCCGCAAGACGGACATGAAGTCAGCCGCCTGGATCAAGACCTATGAGGATTGGAACGTCGATATCGGTCTGGAATGCGGGCTGCAAGGCCACGCCCAAATCGGAAAAGGCATGTGGGCGATGCCGGACTTGATGGCAGCGATGCTTGAGCAAAAGATCGTGCACCCGCAATCCGGTGCCAATACAGCCTGGGTCCCGTCACCGACAGCCGCCACCTTGCATGCGACGCACTATCATCAGGTCGATGTTGCAGCGCAACAGGACAATCTGAAGTCGCGTCAGCGCGCCTGTATTGACGACATCATTTCGATCCCAGTTGCCGAACGCCCGAATTGGACGCCCGAGGCAATCCAGCACGAACTCGACAACAACGCTCAAGGCATCCTCGGCTACGTCGTGCGGTGGATCGATCAAGGTGTCGGGTGTTCCAAAGTGCCGGACATCAACGACGTGGGCCTGATGGAAGACCGGGCGACCCTGCGAATCTCCAGCCAGCATATCGCAAACTGGCTGCACCATGGCGTCTGCACCCACGAGCAGGTAATGGAAACTCTGCAACGCATGGCCGCTGTGGTCGACCGACAGAACATGGGCGACACGAGCTACTTGCCGATGGCACCCGAGTACGATGGCTTCGCCTTCAAGGCTGCTTGTGACCTGATTTTTGAGGGTCTCTCACAGCCGAACGGATATACCGAGCCCGTACTGCATCGCCGGCGATTGGAACGCAAGGCGGCGGGTTGAGGGGTTTCCACCGGTCGAGCTCCTCAGGGAGACGCGAATTGGGGATGCAATTTGGCCAGCTCAGGTTCGAGAACCTAAGCTAACTCCTTGACTTTTACGCGAATTCGGTTGCAATCCAAGTTCATCGCCACGACATAGTGATGACCGCGTCGAAATAGGGAAAAGGACTGCCGACATGGATTCATTCATTCCTGACCCCTTTACGATCTTTGTCATCGTCGCGGTTCTGGCCGCATTATTGATCATTTATTCCGGCGTCAAGGTGGTACCGCAGGCTCAGGAATGGACGGTCGAAAGGTTTGGGCGATACATACGCACCCTGTCCCCTGGATTGAACCTCATCGTCCCGTTTGTGGACAATATCGGCAACCGGTTGTCGCTCCGAGAAACCGTACTCGACATCCCAACCCAGGACGTGATCACGCTGGACAACGCGACGGTCACGGCCGACGGCGTTGTATTTTACCAGGTGGTCGATGCGCCCAAGGCCGCCTACGAAGTCAACGACCTTGAGCGCGCCATGTCCAATCTGGCGATGACCAACATCCGCTCGGTGATCGGCTCGATGGCGTTGGACGACGTACTCTCACGCCGCGACGACATCAACGAGCGCCTGCTGCGGGTTATCGACGCCGCAACCAATCCCTGGGGCATCAAGGTCACCCGCATCGAGATCAAGGATCTAACGCCGCCGGCGGATCTCACCCGATCGATGAACCAACAGATGATGGCGGAACGCCAGAAGCGGGCCGAGATCCTGCAGGCTGAGGGCGACAAGCAGGGCGCTATTCTGCGCGCCGAGGGCGACAAGCAATCCGCCATCCTGCAAGCCGAGGGACGGCGCGAGGCCGCCTTCCGCGACGCCGAAGCGCGCGAGCGCGAGGCCGAGGCCGAGGCGAAAGCCACCTCGATGGTGTCGGAATCGATCGCCAACGGCGACGTCCAAGCGGTCAATTACTTCGTCGCCCAACGCTATGTAGACGCGCTCGGCAAGATAGCCAGCGCACCGAACCAGCGCGTGGTCATGCTGCCGCTTGAAGCGACCAGCCTGCTCGGCTCACTTGGCGGCATCGCCGAGTTGGCGCGGGCGACATTCGCCAAGGATGGTAGTGGACCCTCCACCGCGTCAGACCCCGCGTCCGGGCCCTGGGACAAGAAGGAATAGGCATGGAATTCCTGGCCGGTTGGATCGCGGGGCAAAAGCTTTGGGCCTGGTTCGCCCTGGCTCTCGTATTGATCGGCCTCGAGATTTTCGCGCCGACCAGTTTCCTTATCTTTCCGGCGATCTCGGCCGCTGCCGTCGGCGTTCTGGTATTGATCCTTCCGGACATGGCTTGGGAGATCCAGTTTCTCGCCTTCGCGGTACTTGGTCTGATCTCGACCTGGTTCGGCCGCAGGTGGTTGAAACGCTTTCGCCAAGAGACCGATCACCCGACCTTGAACAAGCCGATCGCGCGCTTCGTCGGGCACCGCACGACCCTCCACGAACCGCTGGAGCTCGGAGAAGGCCAGATCCACATGGGCGACACACTCTGGCAGGCGGTGACCGGCGAGAGCGTCACGATACCGGCCGGCACCACGGTCGAGGTGACCGCCGTCGACGGCACGGTGTTGAAGGTCCGCGTGGTCGAGAGCGAGAACGGCTGATCACCAGCAATCGCCGCAAGCCAAAGATATTCGTCATCCTGAGGTGCTCGCGGACGCGAAAACACCCCTCCGCCGCTCCACCTGTCGCCAACCCGCCATGACAGGTCGGACCCGGGCAATCGCTGACTGCTTCGATCGCCAAGATGTGGCAAAATCCATCAGCATCATTGCGAGAGGCCGACAGGGATGGTTACGCCGACATTGGGCATGCGGGGGCTGCGGCGCGGTAAGCCGCGTTACTCGATCTTCTCGCTGGCGCGCCACGCGCTGGATTATCACGAAGGTTGGCAACGCGCTTGGCGCGCACCGGAGCCACAACCGGAATACGATGCCGTCATCATCGGCGGCGGCGGACACGGGTTGGCGACGGCCTTCTATCTCGCTTCGTTGCACGGAATCCGGCGGGTCGCGGTCGTCGAGAAGAGCTGGATTGGCGGCGGCAATACTGGCCGCAACACGACCATCATTCGCTCGAACTACCTTTGGGACGAAAGTGCGGCGATCTACGAACACGCACTCAAGCTCTGGGAGGGGTTGAGCCAGGAGCTGAATTTCAATTTGATGTTCAGCCAACGCGGCGTCCTGACCCTGGCGCATTCCGAGCACGAAATGAAGGAGATGAGCCGGCGGGTCAACGCCATCCGGTTAAACGGCATCGATAGCACCGTCATGACGCCAGCTCAGATTAAACAGCTGGTGCCAATCATCGATATCTCGCCCAGTCTTCGTTATCCAGTCATGGGTGGGTTTTTCCAGCAGCGCGGTGGCACCGCCAGGCACGACGCGGTCGCCTGGGGCTACGCGCGCGCGGCGGACGAATGCGGCGTCGATATCATCCAGAACTGCGAGGTTACTGGTATTCGCCAAGCCAAAGGTGCGGTCACCGGGGTCGAGACGACGCGCGGGTTCATTAAATCCGCCAAGGTCGGCTGTGTGACCGCCGGCCATTCGGGCATTATGGCGGCGATGGCGGGCCTGCGCCTGCCGATCGAGAGCCGGCCCTTGCAGGCGCTGGTCTCGGAGCCGATCAAACCGATCATCGATACCGTCGTCATGTCTAACGCGGTGCATATGTATATCAGCCAATCCGACAAGGGTGAGTTGGTGTTCGGTGCCGGCACCGACGCCTATAATTCCTACGCCCAGCGCGGCAGTCTGCCGGTCATCGAGCATCTGCTTGCCTCGGCCGTGGAGCTTTATCCGATCGTCTCGCGTCTTCGGGTGATGCGGACCTGGGGTGGTATAGTCGACACCTGCCCGGACGCCTCGCCGATCATCTCGACGACACCGGTCAAGGGGCTCTACTTCAATTGCGGTTGGGGCACTGGCGGCTTCAAGGCGACCCCTGGCTCGGGTCATGTCTTCGCAGACTTGATCGCCCAGGATCGCCCGAACGCCATCGCCGCGCCCTATACCCTGGAACGCTTTACAACCGGGTCACTGATCGACGAGCACGGCGCCGCCGGCGTGGCGCATTGAGGGAGGGATCCAGATGCTATTGATCGAATGTCCCTGGTGCGGCCCCCGCGACGAGGCCGAGTTCGCTTACGGTGGCGAAGCGCATATCGCTCGGCCAACAGAACCGGACAAACTGTCGGATGCGGAGTGGGCCGAATATCTCTTTCTCGCCTCGAACCCAAGGGGCACCTACCTTGAGCGCTGGCGTCACGCGCATGGATGCAGGCGTTGGTTCAACGCGGTGCGCGATACCTACACCCATGAGATCATCGAGATCTACGCGATGGGCTCTCTGCCTAAAAGCAAGTTGGGCATCCAGGCTTACGAGGACAGCTGGCGTCGGGGCAGTGCCGCCGAACAGAACGCCAAGCGCGGGAGTGCGAAATCATGAGCCCGCAATCCCACCGGGTCACCGAGCGTGGACGCACCGATAAGACCAGGTTGATCCCCTTCAAGTTCGATGGGCGCGATTACGTGGGGCAGGCCGGCGACACGTTGGCCTCGGCCCTGTTGGCCAATGGCGTCCATCTGGTCGGACGTGGTTTCAAATACCATCGCCCACGCGGCATCCTTTCCGCCGGATCGGAGGAACCGAATGCCCTGATCCAACTTGGCCAAGGTCAGCGCTCGGAACCAAATACCCGGGCCACCCAGATCGAGCTGTTCGAGGGATTGGTAGCGGAAAGCCAAAACCGCTGGCCTAGCCTCGCCTTCGATATCGGTGAAGCGAATAACCTGGTTTCCCGCCTGCTGCCGTCCGGCTTCTACTACAAGACCTTCATGTGGCCAGCGAGCTGGTGGGAAAAGTACGAGCACATGATCCGCCGCGCCGCCGGGCTCGGCAAAGCGCCGGTTGGGCGCGACCCGGACCGCTATGAAAAGCATCACGCCCATTGTGACGTGCTGGTGGTTGGATCCGGGCCTGCCGGGCTGGCAGCAGCCCTTGCCGCCGCACGAACTGGTGCCCGGGTGATCCTGGCCGACGAGCAATCGGAACTCGGCGGTGGTTTGCTGTCGAACTCAGAGGCGACCATTGCCGGCAAGTCAACCGAAGCGTGGCGATCCGATACGATCGCCGCGATCGAGGCGTGCGAGGCGGCAACCCTGCTGCCACGCACCACGGTCACCGGCTATTACGACCACAACTACCTGACCATGGTCGAGCGCGTGACTGACCACTTGGCAAACCCACCGGCCCATTTACCGCGCCAAAGACTTTGGAAGGTGCGGGCCAAGCGGGTCGTGCTGGCAACCGGTGCCATCGAACGACCGTTGGTTTTTCGCGATAACGACCGTCCAGGCATTATGCTCTCTTCTGCCGTGCGCACCTATCTGCAGCGTTATGGAGTGCTCTCCGGCCGCCGCGCCCTGGTCTTCACCAACAACGACGACGCATACCGCACAGCCCTCTCACTGAAGGAGGCGGGTGGGGTAGTCGCCGCAATCGTGGATCTGCGCATCGAGGTTTCGGGCGCGCTGTTGGATGCTGCCCGGGCCAAGGGCATTGAGGTCTTACTCGGTCACGCGGTTGTCGCGACGAAGGGGCATAAACATGTACGATCGGTCTCAGTCATGGCTCTCACCGGCGCCGGTGACGGTGTGCAAGGTCTGGCGCGGGAGATCGAGTGTGATCTGATCGCCATGGCGGGCGGATGGAACCCGACGGTTCACCTACTGTCGCAAAGCCGGGGCAAGCTCTCTTGGAATGAAGACCTTGGCGCTTTCGTGCCCGGGCAATCCTTTCAAGCGGAAACGTCCGCTGGCTCCTGCACCGGTGCGCTTGAAACTGCGGATTGCATTCGCCAAGGCCTCAAGGCCGGCATGGACGCAGCCCGTGCCGCCGGCTTCAAAGGTCGGGCACCTGCAGCGCCCAAGGTCGAAGAGCACTCCGGTAGCGGTGGTATGCGATTGATATGGACCGTGCCCTCCACCCGGCCAGTCGGGCGTGGCGGCAAGCATTTCGTAGACTTTCAAAACGATGTCACCGCCGCAGACATACGGCTGGCTGCACGAGAAGGATATCAGTCGGTCGAGCACCTGAAGCGCTATACGACGACCGGCATGGGCACCGACCAAGGCAAGACATCGAACGTCAATGCCCTCGCCATTCTCGGCGACGTGCTTAGCTCGGACATTCCCGGCGTCGGCACGACAACATTCCGCGCGCCCTTCACACCGTCAGCCATCGGGTTGTATGCCGCCCGAAATGTCGGAGAGTTTTTCGACCCTGAGCGCCGCACCATGATCGACGAATGGCACCGCGAGGCCGGCGCCAAGTTCGAACATGTCGGCCAATGGATGCGCGCCTGGTATTATCCCAAACCCGGCGAAGCCCAACGCCAGGCGGTTGACCGCGAGGTCAAGGCGGCCCGTGACGGTGTTGGCATCATGGACGCCTCGACCCTGGGCAAAATCGACATCCAAGGTCCGGATGCAGCGGAATTCCTGAACCGGGTCTATACCAATGCCTGGCTGAAACTTGGCATCGGGCGCTGTCGCTACGGATTGATGCTGCACGAGGACGCCATGGTCTTCGATGACGGCGTCACCACCCGTCTCGCCGAGAACCACTTTCACATGACCACGACGACAGGCGGAGCCGCCGGAGTTCTCGATTGGTTGGAAGAATGGCGCCAGACCGAATGGCCGGAGATGAAAGTGCATTTCACCTCCGTTACCGAGCAGTGGGCGGTCGTCTCAATCTGCGGCCGGAAATCGCGCGAGTTGCTGGCCGAGTTGTGCGACGACATCGATCTTTCCGGCGAGGCGTTCCCATTCATGGCGATGCGCGAGGGCACAGTTAGCGGCCTTCCGGCGCGGGTATTCCGCATCTCGTTTACCGGTGAATTGTCGTATGAAATCAACGTTGCGGCACGCCACGGGTTGGCGCTTTGGCGGGCACTGATGGCAGCCGGAGAGAAACACGCCATTACCCCTTACGGCACCGAAGCCATGCATGTGCTGCGGGCGGAAAAAGGCTTCATTATTGTGGGTCAGGAGACCGACGGCACGGTCGGCCCAGACGATCTCGGTATGGATTGGATAGTCTCGAAGAAGAAGCCCGACTTTATCGGCCGGCGCTCGCTCGCGCGGCCCGATATGCTCAAACCGGATCGCAAGCAATTGGTCGGTCTTTTGACCGATGATCCGAACGAGGTTCTGCCGGAAGGCGGTCAAATCGTTGCAGATCTGAAGCCCGCACCACCGATGGAGATGTTGGGGCATATAACCTCGAGCTACTACAGCCCCAACTGCGGCCACTCGATCGCCATGGCGCTGATCAAAGGTGGCCGCGCACGTACAGGTGAGAAGCTCTTCGTTCCGCTCGATGGAAAGACCGTAAGCGTTCGGGTGGTCGAGCCAAAATTCTTCGATCCAGAGGGGGAGCGCGCCAATGGCTGAGATTAATCAAGCACGCTCACCTCTCGCCGGTGTCGCATCGAGTGAGGGCGGTTCCTCTGAGGCCGGCATTCGCCTGACCGAGCGACCATTTCTCGGCAAGCTGGTCTTACGCGGCGATGGGGGCGACGGTTTTCTCAAGGCCGCCGATGCCGCCCTCGGTACAGCGCCACCGATTGAACCGAATACGGCTGCGACAATCGAGGAGGTATCGATCTTGTGGCACTCTCCGGACGAATGGCTGATTGTCACGGCGACAAGCGCCGAGACCGAGCTCGCGAATCGCCTGCGGGAAACCCTGGGCTCAATGCATGCGGCAGTCATCGATGTCAGCGACAGTCTGGTTGCTTTGAGGTTATCTGGATCGTCGACCGGATCGCTGCTCGCCAAGGGCTGCGCACTCGATTTGCACCCCCGAGCGTTCGGGCCCGGTCAATGTGCCCAAACCCATCTGGCGTCTGCATTGGTAACACTGCACCAAATCGACGATACGGGGACGTGGGATATATTCGTGCGTGCCAGCTTCGCGCCGTATCTCTGGCGCTGGTTGGAGGATGCGTCGTTAGAATACGGGCTGGCTTACGGGACGGGTTAACCGGCGGGACGGGTTAACCGGCGATCTGCGTCTTGCGGTCAAACGACTTGCGCCCGTCGCCGACTTCACGTGAATGAGCATACGGGACGCCCTTGCCGTGTAAGAACGTGTCGAACGCTTCACTGGCGTGTCGGGGGTTAATGAACCCGCTGTCCGTCAGCCGTAAGACATCCGGCAAGTCCTCAGCCAATCCGTCCTCGAAGAGTTCAGAAAGCCGGCCGATATCCGCAGCAAAATACTGGTCAAAATCGGAAATCCCAAACCGAGATTCAATCTGGCGCTTGTCGATGCTGCCATACATGAAGAAATCGTAGATGATCTGGCGGCGCGTCATATCGTCGTTGGTGCACCGGAGATATCGGATTGCCGGCAAATCTTGTTCTGCCAACATGTCTCGATACTGCGGCAACATGTAATAATTTTGGACGTACCAATTTCCCAGCGTCGAAATTGCAGACGGGCCGATGCCGAGAATGTCGATGCAGTTTCCGGTTGAGTACCCCATCGCATTCCGATGTAAGGTTCCCGCTGCCTTGGCCTTCGAAAAGCTGTCCTCGGGAAGCGCAAAATGGTCAAAACCTATGCGCTCGTAGCCAGCTTCTACCATCAATGCGGTCGAGACCTCTTTCATCTCGATCGTTTCCTCGATCGAGGCCATGTCCTCACTGCGATAAGCGCGCTGGTGCGGAAACACGTCCGGACGATGACCAAGTTGGCAGATATTGACACGCTCGGGTTTGAATTCGATCAACCGCTCAATGGTTTCCCGGTGCCCATCGACAGTCTGGAAGGGCAAGCGATAGAGAATATCAAAATTCACGCTCTGGAACCGCTTGCGGGCGGGATGATCTAGGAAACCTGCAATCATTTCCGGCGGGTTCACCCGATTGATCGCGCGCATCACCTTTTCATCGAAATCCTGGACGCCAAATGAAATCCTGTCGATGCCCATGTCGGCATAAAAATCGAGTTTATCAGGCGCCACGTTGAAACGCGGGTCGATTTCGATCGAGCATTCGTCCAGCTTGTCGAAGTCCACAACCAGCTTGAGCGACTCGACGAAATACTCAAAATCGCTTTCATTCAGGATCGATGGCGACCCACCGCCAAAATGCAGTTCGCGGATATTCGGCTGGATCCCCGTCTTTGCGAATTTATCCGCATACCACTCGATCTCGCGGCGCATATCTTCCAGGACGCGGCGATGCATCGCCTTGTCGCGAGAAATTACGGTCGCGCACTGACAGAAGAAGCACTGGCGTTCGCAAAATGGGAAATGCGTATAGACCGCTAGCGGCGAGCCATTTGCCGTATCTAAGTACTCGTCAATTGCCGCTTCGGCGTTGGCCGGCGCCGTATCCGGCTCTTCGTGCCATTGGGCTTGGTATGGATAAAGCGTATACCAAGAGCCGCGCCGGACCGCGTACTTCTTCAGGAGTTCAAAATCGACACTCTGGCTGTCAGCCATTTACATACTCCGCTGAGGCATAACTCAAACTCAACTGCGTTCAGCATATCCAATCGCAGCATCCGCTTTCAAACATCATTCGCAATTACCATACCATCAATAGCCTAGTAAGGAGAAATTAATCTCCGAGATCGAGTCCGGAACGGACCCGTATTGCCGACGTCCAAAGCCACTCTCCCACTCATAAAGACTGCAATCCGCACCAATCCGCAATGAACAATGCAATGGTTCCGGTTACCCGGCGTAGCGACTCGATGGAGACCCGCTCGTCAAACCCATGAATGCTCTCGGCCTTCGCTCCGTAAACCATGGCCGGCGTGCCATCGTAAAGACCGGGGAAGCGCGCATCGGTGAGCCCGGTAAATGCGCTACGACCAAGCTCCGCATCCCCGTTTTGAACCTTATGCGCCGTTTCCAGGATCAACGCCATTTCCTCGCCATCCCGGAAGACATAGCCCTCGGAGAGAAAACCATGCCATTCAATTTCCGGCGGGTTGTTGGAAAGGAATGGATGGCCCCGGGACGCTTCCGCGACGCAATCCTCAAGTTGCCGTTGAATGGTTTCGACTTTAACGTCGGGGTACAACCCCACTCGAACATCAAAACTACACCAGGCCGGCACACTGGATGTCCAGTCGCCACCCTCGATCCGCGAGACAACGACATTGACCGGATGGGCGACCTCGGAAAACGCCGGGTGCTTATTCTCGGCCCGATTCCACGTCTCCTCCAGACCATGCAAAGCCGACCAGATGGGCACACAGGCCTCGATCGCGTTCTGCCCGGTCCCGGCCACCGAGACGTGCACCGGCACGCCCCGCACCTTCACCTTCATCCAGATGACACCAACCTGAGCGCTCATTAGCCGCTCATCGGAAGGTTCGGTGATCAGCACAGCGTCCCCCCGATAACCGCGTGCCAGGCAGGAGAGAGCGCCGTTGCCGGTACATTCCTCCTCAACGACGGACTCCATATGCACCGTCGCCGCCGGCATATGCCCGCTCCGCCTCAGCGCCGCCATGGCATAGAGAGACGCGACGACGCCCGACTTCATGTCGCCCGCGCCCCGGCCATACATCCAGTCTCCCTCAATCACCGGATCGAATGGCGGACGGGCCCACATATCCTCGGGCCCGGTCGGCACCACATCGACATGACCGTTCATCACCAAAGATCGACCGGTCGGATTGTTCGGACGCCACGACCCAACGACACTCCATGCGTTGTCGTACGAGATCGCCACGGGGGACCCACCCGGATGGTTCTTGATGACCTCGGGATCGACCTTGAAGCGGTCGACCTCGTAGCCATGCTCAGCAAAAGCTTCTGCCATAAGATCTTGGGCTGTCGCCTCCTGGCCGCGGATTGAAGGTCGGCGGACCAGCTCCTGGGTGAACTTGATCTGCGCGTCGAAATTCGCATCGACGGCTTCCAGAATTTTGGCAGTCAGGTCGGCATCAGGCATGGGGTTCCCCTCACGTATCGGAAGCCCGAATATTAGGGCGAAATTGCCCTCTGTCCATGGCTGCGGGAACTTGCTCTAATCCTGCAACACGCCACCCGAACCGAAAGATAAAACCATGCGCAACATCAAGACCGATATGAACCGCTTATGGGACAGCCTGATGGAAATGGGCTCGCTCGGCGAAACTGATAAGGGTGGCGTCAACCGGTTGACGTTGACCGATCTCGACCGGCAGTCCCGCGATCTATTCAAACGCTGGTGCGAGGAAGCCGGTTGCACCGTAACGGTCGACGGGGTCGGCAATATGTTCGCCCGCCGGCCGGGACGCGACCCGAACCGCAAGCCGGTCGTCTCCGGCAGCCATCTCGACACTCAGCCGACCGGCGGCAAGTTCGACGGCGCTTATGGCGTGCTAGGCGCCTTGGAAGTGGTGCGCACCCTGAACGATGCCGGGGTGGAGACCGAAGCGCCGATTGAGGTCGCGGTTTGGACCAACGAGGAAGGGTCCCGATTTTCACCGGCGATGATGGGTTCTGGCGCCTTTGCCGGTGTTTTCGGTTTGGATGAGGTGATGACCAAGCAGGACAGCGATGGCACCAGCTTTGGCGAGGCCTTGAGCGCCATTGGTTACGATGGCGAGGCAGCGGTCGGCAACCGCGAATTCGACAGCTATTTCGAGGCCCATATTGAACAGGGCCCGAAACTGGAAGCCGCCGGTTTGCCGGTTGGTATCGTCACCGATGCTCAGGGCCAACGCTGGCTGGAAGTGACGGTAACCGGGGTCGAATCCCATGCCGGTCCCACCCCAATGGAAATTCGCAAGGATGCACTGGTGGGCGCCTCTCGGATGATCCATCTGGTCAATCAGGTTGGCATGAACAACCTGCCGAACGCGTGCGCCACCTGCGGCGTCATCGAGTCCTTTCCCAACTCCCGCAACGTTATTCCAGGCAGGGTGTTTTTTACCATCGATTTTCGTCACCCAAACGACGCTATCCTTGCCAAAATGGACCATGAGTTCAAACAAGGTGCGGCCGAGATTGCCGAAGAAATTGGACTTGAACTCGACATCAAGGATTTCTGGTACTTCCCGCCAACCCCCTTCGATGCGGATTGCGTCGACGCCGTTCGCAAAGGGGCCGAACTGCACGGGCATGGGTCCATGGACATCATCAGCGGTGCCGGCCACGACGCGGTCTATATGGCCGGTCTTTGCCCGACCGGCATGATCTTCGTGCCGTGCGAAAACGGCATCAGCCACAACGAGTTGGAGCGTGCCTCAAAGGAGGATCTCTCCGCCGGTTGCGATGTGCTGCTGCACGCGATGTTGGACCGCGCGACGAGGACCTGATCGCATGAAAATCACCGCCGTCCATGCCCATGTCATGGAAGCTCCGATCGAGGAGCATTTCGCCTTCTCGCAAGCCTGGGTCGACAAGCGTGTCGGGACCGTTATCGAGATCGAAACCGACGCCGGGATCACTGGTTGGGGCGACGTTTACGGCCCGCCCTGGATCGTCGCCGCGGTAATCGAGAAGGCCTATGCCCCGATGCTGATCGGCGAGAACCCTTTAGCCGGCGACGCGATCTGGGAGCGGCTGCACAATTCCCTGCGAGACCATGGTCAGCGCGGCGTGGCGATCCAGGCGCTCTCCGGCGTCGACATCGCGCTCTGGGATATTCGCGGCAAGCATTTCGGCGCTCCGGTGCATGTGCTGATGGGGGGGCCGCTGCGGAGCGAGGTCAAGGCCTATGCAACCGGGCTGTACCGGCGTTCGATGGATCAGGACGAGAACATCGCCATACTCAGCGAAGAGGCTGGCGGGTATATCAATCAGGGTTTCGGCGCCATGAAGCTGAAGGTCGGGTTCGGCTTCGACTACGACATGACCTTGATTGAGATCCTGCGCGGGATCATCGGCTTCGATGTCGATCTGTTCATGGACGCCAATCACGGCTACGACCTTGTGCAGGCCAAGAAGCTTGCGCTGGCGGCTGAAGCCTACGACATCGGCTGGTTCGAGGAACCTGTGGCGCCAGAAGACCTGGAAAGCTATCGCGAGCTCAGACGCATAACCACGATCCCGATCGCGGGCGGCGAGTGTTCGTTCACGCGATTTGATTTCCGCGCCATCCTGGAAAGCCCGCGGGCGATGGATATTATCCAACCGGACACCGCATCCGCCGGCGGGCTTACCGAGTGCAAGAAGATCGCCGACATGGCCGTAGCCCACGGCGCCCGCTACAACCCGCATGTCTGGGGCACCGGCATCGGGCTTGCCACCGCGATGCAGCTGCTCGCGGTCCTGCCGCTGACCGTGCCGGGCGTTGCGGCGCATGTGCCGATGCTGGAATACGACCAAACCCCGCACCCTTTCCGCCAGGGGCTGCTGGTCGACCCGATCCAGGTCGAGAACGGGGTTGCGTACGTGCCAGAAGGCCCGGGGCTAGGGGTCGAGATCAAGCGCGATGTGCTGGAGCGGTACAAGGTAAATTGACATCACATTAGTCCCGCTCCCCGGGAGCCGCGAAGCGGCTATCCGGGGCCTCGCGGGAATTGGGGTGCCCATGCCGGATAGAGATCCTGGCTCTCGCGTCGCTCGGCCGGGAAGCGCCATTCTAAAGTGACCGACAAGAGATCA
>JABIRP010000426.1 GCA_018699735.1 Rhodospirillaceae bacterium
CAGCCGAAAACTCCGGACTTGTTCGAGACCAAGAAGAAGGAACTCGAGCGGCGCTCTCGCGGTCAGATGTCGCCGATCACGTGCTTAGCTTCGGTCAAGGCGGCGCTCGATCTGCCCTTCGACGAGGGCTTGGTACGTGAACGTGAATTGTTTACTGAGCTCGTCACTTCGGATCAGTCGCGCGGTATGATCCACGCGTTCTTTACCGAGCGCGAAGTCGCGAAGATTCCGGGCCTGTCCCGTGACGTAAAGGCGCGCCAGGTCAAGACGGCTGCGGTGATTGGTGCCGGCACCATGGGCGGCGGGATCACCATGTGCTTTGCCAATGCCGGCATCCCGGTCACCATTATCGAGACCGCCGAGGAGGCGCTCGACCGTGGGCTTGGGATCATCAAAAAGAACTATGAAGCGACAGCCTCCAAGGGCCGGCTGACCCAGGAACAGGTTGATGAGCGGCTCGGCTTGATAACCGGTGCGCTCGATCTGAGTGCAGCAAGCGACGCCGACCTGATCATTGAGGCCGTGTTCGAAGACATGGACGTCAAGAAGCAGGTCTTCGCCAAGCTCGACGAGATCGCCAAGCCAGGTGCCGTGCTGGCGACCAACACGTCGACGCTGGATATCGATGAGATCGCATCCGTCACCAAGCGTCCGGAAGACGTGATTGGCATGCATTTTTTCAGCCCGGCCAATGTTATGCGCTTGTTGGAAGTGGTCCGGGGCGCCAAGACGGCGCCCGACGTGATCCAGACCGCCATGAAAGTGGGGCGACCGATTGGCAAGGTCGCGGTTTTGGTCCGGGTCTGCGACGGGTTTGTCGGTAACCGCATCCTCGCGAACTACGGACGACAGGCCAATTACATGATCGAGGACGGCGCCATGCCGGCCGATATCGATCGGGTCATGACCGGCTTCGGCATGCCGATGGGCATCTTCCAGATGGGTGACTTGGCCGGCATCGATGTCGGCTGGCGGGTCCGTCAGGCGCGTGGCAAGCCGGGTAATCAGCGTTATTCAGGCGATATCGCTGACCGGATCTACGAGATGGGGCGGTATGGCCAGAAGACGAGTGCAGGCTGGTATCGCTATGAGGCCGGCTCGCGGGTTCCGATCCCGGATCCCGAGATTGAGAAGCTGATCCTGGAGGTTTCTGCCTCCAAGAGCATCGAGCGCCGCGAGATCGGCGACGAAGAGATTTTGAAACGCATCCTCTATGCCATGGTCAATGAGGGCGCCAAGATCCTCGAAGAAGGTATGGCGATCCGGTCGAGCGACATCGACGTGATCTATGTGAACGGCTACGGCTTCCCGCCTTATCGCGGTGGACCGATGTTCCATGCCGATCAGGTCGGCTTGGCCAATGTATTGGCGGATATCAAAGCGTTTCAGGCCCAGGACGGGCAAGGATGGGAGCCCGCACCGCTGCTTGAGCGGCTGGTGGCCGAGGGCAAGAGTTTCAAGGATCTGGAGGCAAACCAATGACCGAAGCGGTAATCGTATCGACAGCCCGCACGCCGATCGGCAAGGCGTTCCGAGGCAGCTTCAACATCACCCACGGTGCGACCTTGGGCGGTCACGCCATCGCCAATGCGGTCGAGCGCGCCGGTATCGAGCCGGGCGAGGTTGAGGATTGCATTCTCGGTTGCGGCCTGCCGGAGGGCTCGACCGGCTTCAACGTCGCTCGTATCTCGGCCTTGCGTGCGGGGCTGCCGGTGACATCGGCGGCCACCACGGTCAATCGCTATTGCTCGTCCGGTTTACAGACGATTGCCATGGCGGCACAGCGGGTGATTGTCGACAAGGTGCCGATCATGGTCGCCGGCGGTGTCGAGTCGATCTCGCAGGTCCAGAACGATCTGAACATGCTGCACCAGGAAGAGCCTTGGGTCGCGGCGCATAAGCCTGAGGTGTGGATGTCCATGATCGACACCGCCGAAAATGTTGCCAAGCGCTATGGCATCAGCCGCGAGGCGCAAGACGAGTATGGTCTGCAGAGCCAACAGCGCACGGCCGCCGCGCAAGAGGCCGGCCGCTACGATGCCGAAATTGCGCCGATGACCACGACCATGGCCAAGCAGGATCGCGAGACCGGTGAAATCACCCAGCACGAAGTCACTGTCTCCAAGGATGAGTGCAATCGTCCGACGACGACCTTGGACGGATTGGCAGGGCTACAGCCCGTGATGGGGCCGGATGCATTCATCACAGCTGGTAACGCCAGTCAACTTTCCGATGGCGCTTCGGCCTGTGTGGTGATGGATTCAAAACTCGCCGAAAAGAAGGGATTGGAGCCGCTCGGTATCTTCCGTGGCCTCGTTGCCGCCGGGTGCGAGCCGGATGAGATGGGCATTGGGCCGATATTCGCCATCCCGCGCCTGCTGGAGCGTAACGGTCTGACGGTGGATGATATCGATCTCTGGGAGTTGAACGAGGCCTTCGCAGTGCAGGTGCTCTACTGCCGCGACAAGCTCGGCATCCCGGACGAGCGTTTGAACGTCGACGGTGGTTCGATCGCCATCGGCCACCCCTATGGTATGAGCGGTGCCCGTATGACCGGTCACGCGCTGATCGAAGGCAAGCGTCGCGGTGCGAAGAACGTTGTCATCACCATGTGCGTCGGTGGCGGCCAGGGTGTCGCGGGTCTGTTCGAGGTTGCCTAAAACATCGTCTGGTTGGGATTTTAGAGTATGACGGAAAGTATGAACTCGATGCCGGGTCAAACGGCCTTGGCGGGGGTTAAGGTGTTGGACTTGTCGCAGTTCGAGGCGGGGCCGTCCTGCACCGAGGTGCTGGCATGGCTCGGCGCCGAGGTGATCAAGGTAGAGAACCCGAAAGGTGGCGAGCAGGGGCGGGGTGCCTCGACCGATGTTCCGGGCATGGATTCGTATTATTTCATGCTGCTGAACGCCAATAAGCGCTCGGTCACGCTCAACCTGAAAAGTGAGCGCGGCAAACAAGTGCTGCGCGACATGATCCCCAAGGCTGACGTGATCATCGAGAATTTCGCGCCCGGCGTGATCGAGCGGCTCGGGTTTTCATACGAAGAGGTCGAAAAGCTCAATCCGGCGATGATCTATGCTCAGATCAAAGGCTTCGCGCCTGAGAGCCCTTACGCCGATTACCTCGCCTTCGACATGATTGGTCAGGCCGCTGGCGGCGTTATGAGTGTCACCGGTGAGGCCGATGGTCGGCCGATAAAGCCGGGCCCGACACTCGGCGATACCGGCACCGGTCTGCATTGCGCCATCGGTATCCTGGCCGCTCTGAACCAACGTCACGCAACCGGGCGCGGCCAGAAAATCCAGGTCGCGATGCAGGATGCAATGGTGAATTTCTGCCGCATCGCCTATGCCAAGCAGGCGTTGACCGGCGAGGCTTGTGCCCGCAATGGCAACCAGGTTGTGCTCGGAACCACGGCGCCGAGCGAGGTCTACAAGTGCAAGGGCGGTGGGCCGAACGACTATTGCTACATCTACAGCACCCGCGCCAACAACGCCCATTGGGACCGGTTTCTGAAACTCATGGGACGCGAGGAACTGCTGGAAGATCCGCGTTTCTCGACACCCCAAGGTCGGGCCGACCACGTGAAAGATATTGACGACATCGTTGCCCCTTGGGTCGCGCAGTATACCAAGACCGAAGCCATGGAGATCCTCGGCAAGGCCGGCGTGCCGGCTGGGGCAGTGTTCGACACCATGGAATTGTCCGAGGACAAGAGCATGCGCGAGCGCGACATGTTCGTTACCGTTGATCATCCGGACCGTGGTGCCTTTGACATGCCCGGTTGGCCGGTTCGCATGACGGGTTCCGATGTGCCGATCACAGCCTCGCCTTTGCTTGGAGCCGACAATGCAAGCGTTTACGGCGCATTGCTCGATTTGGACGAGGCCGAGTTGACGGCGCTTAAGACCGAGGGCGTTATCTAAAAACTCTATTTTACGGAGATTAGTCACATGACCATGAACGGCTCGCAAATCATCGCCGAAGCCTTGAAACGCCAAGGCGTCGACATGTTCTTCTTCATCATGGGCGGGCCGATGATGGCGACCGAGGACGCCTGTGTCGCGGCCGGTTTGCGGGCCATCGATGTACGCCACGAACAGGCCGGCGCCATGGCAGCGCATGCCTATGCCCGATTGCGCCGCCGCCCTGGCGTTTGCATGTCGGCGTCCGGCCCGGCGATGACCAACCTGGTGACCGGTGTGGCGCATGCGTTTGCCGATGGTGTGCCGATCCTGGCGATTGGCGGTGCGGCACCCACGGTGAGCCAGGGACGCGGCGTGTTCCAGGAAATGGATCAGCTCTCGATCATGCGGCCGTGCACCAAATGGTGCGAGCGGGTGCATCATCCAGCCCGTATTCCTGAGCTGATCGATAAGGCATTCCGCATTGCCATGTCCGGCAAGCCGGGTCCGGTCTATCTCGATCTGCCGGGCGACATTCTCTATCAGGATATCGACGAGGAAACCATTAATTGGCCGGAACCCTGGGACCCGGCCAAACGTCCGCGTGCAGCCGCTATGCCCGACAAGGTCGAGGAGATCGTCGAGCTGCTTGAGGCGGCGGAAAATCCAGTGCTGCTGACCGGTTCGGGCATCCTCTGGTCCGAGGCTGAAGAGCAGCTTCAGGCCTTCGTCGATAAGGCCGGCATCCCGTTCTACACCACGCCTCAGGGCCGTGGCGTGGTTCCAGAAGATCATGAATGCAGCTACCCGACGGCGCGCTCGACGGCCTTTCGCGAGGCGGATCTGATCATGATCGTCGGCACGCGAATGAACTACATCATCGGGCATGCGGCACCGCCGCGCTTCAACGCCGATGCCCGCATTGTGCGTATCGATGTGGACCCCGAAGAGATCGGTACCAGTCCGAGGTTGAATCTTGGTGTTATCGGCGACGCACGCACAGTTCTGGAGCAACTCTGCAAGGCGATTGATGGGCGGGTCAGCGGCGACAGTTTTGCCTCCTGGCGTGACCGGTTGCGCGGCCACAATTCCTCGAAAACGGCCCAGGCGGAACAGACGCTCGCCAATGATGCGACGCCGATCCATCCGCTCCGGCTCTGCAAAGAGGTACGGGACTTCATGGACCGGGACGGCATCCTGGTCGTCGACGGGCAGGAGATCCTGAACTACGGCCGCCAGTCGATTCCGTGTTTCACGCCTGGCCATCGCATGAATTCAGGTGTGTTCGGAACCATGGGTGTCGGCATGCCGTTCGGCGTCGGCGCCAAGGCGGCGCAACCCGAGTCGCAAGTCGTTGTGCTTCATGGCGACGGGTCGTTTGGGCTGAACGCCATGGAGTTTGATACGGCCGTGCGCCACAACTTGCCGATATTGGTGGTGATCAGTCTGAACGGCGGTTGGACTGCGGACCCGACCCAGGTCAAGACCGGTCGCAACCTCGGCTACACGCGGTATGACAAGATCGCAGAGGCGCTTGGTGGTCATGGCGAGTTGGTCGAAAACCCGGACGACATCCGCCCAGCGCTCGAACGCGCCGCGGCGGCTATGGCCGACGGGAAACCGGCTCTGGTCAATGTCGTGACCGATTGGCAGGCGCGGGCGACAACGGCTGCGTTCACCAACTACGCGACGTAACTATTGGGGGTGAATACGGGGCAGGCCATACTGTTCGTCATTCCCGCGTAGGCAGGAATCCAGGCATTACCGGAATGAAGGACTGGATCCCCGCCTACACGGGGATGACGAAATAGAGACCTCGCCCCTAGTCCCGCGCTCGGACCTTCACGTAGCTCCCGGGGGCGTCCTCGATTGCGGGTAGACCGCCATCGCCGGGCATCCTCGCCGGGACCTTGCCGCCGCCGTGGCGAGACAGCCATTTCGACCATTCGGGCCACCAGGAGCCAGTGTGCTGCTTGGCGGTAGAGAGCCAGGTCTCCGGGTCTTTCGGTGGCTTTTTGGCGTTGGTCCAATAGCCATATTTCGGCGGGTCCTGCGGTGGATTCACGACGCCTGCGATATGCCCTGATCCCGACAGGCAGAATTTAACTGGGCCACCATACAGGCCGGTCGCGGCATAGGTCGATTTCCACGGCGCGATGTGGTCATCCTTGGTTGACAGGATGAAGACCGGAACTTTGATCTGACCGAGGTCGATCGGGACACCGTCAAACGCCAACACGCCCGGTTGGACCAGCTCGTTCCGCTCGTACATGTGTCGGAGATAAAAGCTGTGCATGGCTTTTGGCATGCGGGTCGAATCTGAGTTCCAGTACAACAGATCGAACGGAAATGGATCCTTGCCCATCAGGTAGTTGTTGACCACGAAGGACCAGATCAGATCGTTGGACCGCATCATGTTGAAGGTCGTTGCCATGGCGGAGCCGTCGAGCACGCCGCCTTCCTGATCCATGCGTTCTTCCAACGCCTGAATTTGCTCTTCGTCGATGAACACGCCGAGGTCGCCCGGTTCAGTGAAATCGACCATGGTGGTGAAGAAGGTGGCCGAGCGGACCCGGTTGTCGTCCTTGGCCGCCATGGTCGCGAGGGTCGCGGCCATCAATGTGCCGCCGATGCAATACCCGATGACGTTGGCCTCGGGCTCTCCGGTCGCTTGTTCGATTGCGTCCAGCGCGGCCATCGGGCCTTCGAGCATATAGTCCTCGAAAGTCTTGTCCGCCAACTCCGGGCCCGGGTTGACCCAGGATACGACGAACACTGTGAAGCCTTGGGCCACCGCCCAGCGGATGAAGGAGTTCTTCTCACGCAGATCCAGGATGTAGAACTTGTTGATCCAGGGGGGCACGATCAGCAACGGCCGTTTGTGCACGGTTTCAGTCGACGGGTCGAACTGCAGCAACTGCATCAACTCGTTCTGATAGACCACCTTGCCCGGCGCTGTGGCAACATTGACCCCAACCTCGAAGGCGCTCTCATCGGTCATACTGATCGCGAGCTTGCCTTTGCCGCGTTCCAAATCACCGAGTAGATTTTCCAACCCGCGGACCAGATTTTCGCCACCGCTCGCCATAGTCTCGCGCAGAACTTCGGGATTGGTCGCGGCGAAATTAGTCGGTGACATGGCGTCGACGAATTGCTGGGTGTAGAAGTCGACTTTCCGAGCGGTCTTCTCATCAAGCCCTTCGACATCGGCAACCGTGTTCTGCATCCAACGCGCGGTTAGCAGGTAGCTCTGTTTCAGATAGTCGAATAACGCATTGTCGCGCCAGGCATCGTCCTTAAAGCGTCGGTCACCCTTGTCCGGCACGGCCACGGGGGCGCCTGCACTATCACCATTGCCGCTATCATCACCGGCACCACTGACACCGACACCACCAAACATCTTGGCCGTCGTCGATTGCCAGAGCTTCATGTAGTCGTTCCACAGCCCTGCCTGTGCCTCTGCAAAGCGAGCCGGGTCGGCCATCATTTGTTTGGTCAAGGCGACGAACGCGTCGGTGACGTTCAATGGGTCTGCCATGCCAAAGCCCTTGGAGGGGTCTTGTTTGCTGGCAAACTCGGTGATCAGGTTCTGGCTCCGCTCGGCGATCCGGGCCATGGTTTCAGCGAATTCCGCCGGATCCGGCAGTTTGATATCCGGTGATTCGTTTGACATTGGCTCCGTTCCCGCAATCGTGAACCGTATTGCCCCCACAAGGCCGTGGCGGCTTTTCGCTTTGTAGCAAACCGTTGTCGGCGATGAAAGCACGACCAGGGATCCGATGACGACGAGGTATCTGTGATTTACCAAGGGATTGTGCTAAATCTTGCGCCTGAATCCGAACCTTCCCGGTTGTGGGCAAGGTGGGTAAGACTGACAGGGATCGACACATGCCTCCGTGCGTTACAAATTCGCGCCAATATTCCTCTGCATTGCGGATGGTTGCCGTAGCCTCGCTGTTTACGCTGACCGCGTGTTCGTCCTTGCCGGATGCGGTCAACCCGGTCGAATGGTATCGTGGTGCATCCGACTCGGTCGGCGGCTGGTTTTCTGACGATGATGCGGCCGCTACGGCCCCTGCTGCGCCTGAAAGTAAGGCCAAATCCTCGGACGAGGGCAGCGGCTGGAGCTTGTTCCCGTCCTTGTCGCGCGTACCGGACAAGCCTGCCACGGTCAATTCCGACCAGGATCGCGCCAGTATTCGTAAAGGGCTGATCGCTGATCGCGCCAATGCGCGCTATGCGGATCGCTCCAAACTTCCCTCGCAGCGCTTGGACAAGAGCAAGTCGAGCCTGTGGCCAAACGTCCCGGCGCCGAATTCTGGAGGCGACCAAGCGAAGACGTCTGCCGATGTTGGCGGATCGCGGTTGCAGGCTGCCGCGACAGGGAACACCAACAGCGTGGCGCCGGCGCCAGTTACCTCAGTGATCGCCGGTGCCAGTAGCGAGTCTAGTGTGGCCGCAGTCCCGCCCACAGCTCCGCCCGCACCTATTGCAACGCCACCTGCCGCAGCACCTACGCCCATTGCCGTTGCGGCTCCGTCCATGGCACCGACGCCCGTGGCTGCAGCCACGGGCGTAACGGTTCCGCAAATGGCCGCCGACACTGGACGAATTGTCCTGACTCCGCCCGCCGGTATGACGCCGTCCGATCAGTCGGTCGTTTCCAATCTTTCGGTTTTGAACGACAACAGCAGCCTTTTTGGAACCTCGTCAGCCGGCGCACAAATGGGCGATGGCCAGGGTGGTGCGGTACCGGGGGCAGCTGGATTTGTGCCAGTGCCGGGAAGCTCGTATCAGGTTGCGGCCGTCCGGTTCGCGCATGGCTCTGCCCGGCTGTCGGCGAAGGATCGTCGTGCGCTGTCCCGAGTGGTGCAGGTGGCGCGAGAAAGCGGCGGGCGTGTGCGCGTGATCGGGCACGCCTCTAGTCGAACCCGAGATATGGATCCGGTTCAGCACCAGATCGTCAACTTCAACATGTCGGTGGTTCGCGCCAACCAGGTGGCGGCGGTCTTGACCAAGCTTGGGGTTTCGCCCGAGAGCCTTTTCGTCGATGCGGTTGGCGATACCCAGCCAATGGTCGCCGAAGTGATGCCAAGGTTCGAAGCCGAAAACAGACGCACGGAAATCTTCATCGATTACTGAGCCTCGCCGCAAATTGGTTGAGATTGGCCGGGATCGGTTCATCGGACCGGCCGGTCATGTTTATATGGAAAATCAAATGCTTGCAGTCATCTGTTAAAGCATAACATCAATTTAAGGGGTGAGCATGGTCAAGCCACTTTCAATAGCGGTCGCTGGTCTCGGAACTGTAGGTGCGGAGACGGTTCGGGTTTTGCAGAGCCATGCGGATCTCATCGCTGAGCGCGCCGGGCGACCGATTGTCGTAACGGCCGTATCCGCGCGTGACCCGGCGCTTGATCGAGGCATCGATATGTCCGGTATCGACTGGACGGTCGATGCCAAGACCCTTGCCGAACGCGGGGATGTCGATGTGGTTGTGGAGTTGATTGGCGGCTCGGACGGGATTGCGCGCGAACTTGTCAGTCGGGCTCTGGCAAACGGGAAATCGGTTGTCACGGCGAACAAAGCGCTGGTCGCGCATCACGGCAGTGAGCTTGCGAAGGCGGCTGAAACCGCTGGTGTTGCCCTTGGATACGAGTCCGCTGTTGCCGGCGGCATCCCAATCATCAAGTCGATCCGAGAGGGGTTGGCGGCGAACCGCTTGCAGCGGGTGTATGGGATTTTGAACGGCACCTGCAATTATATCCTCACCGTCATGCGGGAGACCGGCCGGGCGTTCGACGATGTTCTGCGTGATGCCCAGGAACTCGGATATGCCGAAGCGGATCCGTCGTTTGATATCGACGGCGTCGACGCGGCCCATAAGCTGGCGATACTGGCGGCCATCGCTTTCGGGCGAGAGGTTGATTTCGATGCGGTCCATGTCGAGGGGATCCGCCATATTTCGCCGATCGATCTCGAATATGCGGAGCAACTTGGCTATCGGATCAAATTGCTGGGGATTGCCGAGATCAGCGACGTCGGCATCCAGCAACGCGTACACCCTTGCATGGTTCCGGTCGCGACACCGATCGCCCAGGTCGAGGGGGTATTCAATGCGGTGGTCGCGGAGGGCGATTCGGTTGGGCCGACGCTGTCCTACGGCCGTGGTGCGGGGGCTGGCCCAACTGCATCGGCGGTCATAGCTGACCTGATCGATTTGGCGGCAGGCCGAACGGCACCGGTATTCGGATTGCCCGCGTCCCGCCTCGCCAAGGCTGAAACCGCATCGATCGATAAGCTCGAGGGCATGTACTACATCCGCCTGATGGTTATCGACCGACCTGGCGTTCTGGCTGACGTAACGGCCATTTTCCGTGACCATAATGTCTCCGTCGAGGCCATTCTGCAGCGCGCCCGGGATCCGGATGAAGCGGTTCCGGTCGTGCTCACGACGCATGACACCTCGGAAGCGGCGATGCGCCAATCGCTGGCCGAAATCCAACGTATCGAGGCGGTTATCGAGGAACCGCGTATGATCCGCATTGAGTCGCTTTGAGGGCACGAAATCCGTCGCGCCAACTGGTTAAACAAGCTAAACCCATAATACTGAAATCTTACTGAGAACGAGGACGATAGATGGCCGACAATCGCCATGATGAAGCGTTGACGATGGATCGAAATCTGGCCCTTGAATTGGTGCGTGTGACCGAGGCGGCGGCGCTCGCTGCATCACGGCTCATGGGACGCGGTGACGAGAAAGCGGCCGACCAGGCTGCGGTCGATGCGATGCGCCGGGCGCTGAACAATCTCGAAATCGATGGCACCGTGCGTATCGGCGAGGGTGAGCGC
Organism: Rhodospirillaceae bacterium; assembly: GCA_018699735.1. Taxonomy (GTDB): domain Bacteria; phylum Pseudomonadota; class Alphaproteobacteria; order Thalassobaculales; family Thalassobaculaceae; genus JABIRP01. Next base: position 10,758 of record JABIRP010000426.1, read on the forward strand.
GACGAAGCGCCGATGCTGTATATCGGTGAAAAGGTCGGACGCGGCGGGCCGAAAACCGATATCGCTCTCGATCCGTTGGAGGGCACGACCCTGACCGCCAAGGGTGGCCCAAATGCCCTCGCTGTGATCGCAATGGCAAATGAGGGTGGGTTCCTGAACGCGCCCGATACCTATATGGACAAGATCGCGGTTGGCGGTGGTCTGCCAGAGGATGTGGTGGATCTCGATGCCAGCGTGGAGGAAAACCTGCGCAACGTGGCCAAGGCCAAGGGTGTGAAAATCCCCGACATTGTTGCCTGCATCCTTGACCGACCCCGGCACCAGGAGAAAATCGCCAAGGTCCGTGAGGCAGGGGCCCGTATCATGCTGATTTCCGATGGTGATGTGTCTGGCGTCATAGCCACTTCAGAGCCGACCAGTGGAGTCGACATTTACATGGGCTCCGGTGGTGCGCCCGAAGGTGTGTTGGCGGCGGCCGCATTGCGCTGCATCGGTGGCCAGATGCAAGGCCGGTTGATCTTCCGAAACGATGATGAGCGGGGCCGGGCACACCGGCTCGGCGTGACCGAACTCGATCGCAAGTACGGTTTGATGGACCTCGCCGGCGGTGACGTGATGTTTGCCGCCACGGGGGTTACGTCCGGCGCGATGTTGCGCGGTGTCCGCCGTTTCCAGGGCGGGGCTGAGACCCACTCAATCGTCATGCGCTCAAACACAGGGACCGTGCGGACGATCGAAGCGACTCACGACTTCACCCGCAAGCCGCTGATGGAAGACGGCGGTTTCTGAGTAGCGGAATGCGAGCAACCTTTCTCGGTGTCGAGAACTCGCTGACCGGAAAGCGCTGGGTTACGCGCGGCGGCGGGCCGGAGACCGAAAGGCTTGGCCTTACATTGGCGCAACGCCACGATCTGCCAGAAGTCGTCGGCCGGGTGATGGCGGCGCGTGGGGTTGGTCTCGATGAGGCGGATGCCTTCCTGACACCCAGCTTGCGGGGAAGCTTACCTGACCCCTCACTATTCCAAGATATGGATCTGGCCGCTGAACGACTGGCGAAAGCCGTGCGTGACGGTGAGACGATTGGAATTTTCGGTGACTACGACGTTGATGGTGCAACCTCAGCTGCCCTTCTGGCGCGCTTCCTTGATGCCGTAGGGGGGCGGACGCTCATCCATGTGCCGGACCGAGCTGCCGAGGGGTATGGCCCGAACCTGCCGGCTATGACGTCTCTTAAAGATCGGGGGGCTCGTATCGTCGTCACGGTTGATTGCGGCATCCTGGCTCATGAGGTGCTGGCGGCGGCAGCAAATGACGGGATCGAGACCATCATCATCGACCACCACATGGCTGAGCCTCGGTTGCCCGAGGCCGTGGCTGTGGTCAATCCGAACCGTCTGGATGAGACGGCGGGCCATGGGTACTTGGCGGCGGTTGGGGTGTGTTATCTGGTTGTTGTCGCGGTCAATCGGGCTCTCAGATCATCTGGCTGGTATGAAGGCAAGGTGGAGCCGAACTTACTGACATGGCTCGACCTGGTGGCGCTTGGGACTGTATGCGATGTCGTGCCATTGATTGGCCTAAACCGAGTTCTGGTAACCCAAGGGCTGCGGGTGATGGCGACGCGCGGAAATCCCGGCATGGCGGCATTGGCCGATGTGGCACGCACCGAGGCGAAACCGGACACCTATCAACTGGGCTTTATTCTCGGGCCCAGAGTGAACGCCGGCGGGCGGGTGGGTGAGGCGCCGCTCGGTGCCCGGCTGCTTGCTACCGAAGATGCGGGCGAGGCTCGAGAGATTGCCGCGCGCCTGGACGCCTACAACACCGAGCGCCGAGAAATCGAACAATCCGTTCTCGCAGAGGCGATCGATCAGGTTGAGCGGGAAGCGAGAGACGACCCGGTTCTGGTGGTTGCGAGGGAAGGCTGGCATCAAGGCGTTATAGGCATCGTCGCTGGCCGTCTTCGCGAGCGGTACAATCGCCCCGCTTGCGTCGTGGCACTGCAAGACGGTCTGGGTAAGGGGTCCGGTCGTTCGGTGCCGGGTGTATCGTTAGGTCCGGCCGTGATCGCGGCGCATCAATCCGGCATTCTGCTTGGCGGCGGAGGGCACGCGATGGCGGCTGGGTTTTCGGTTGCCGCCGATAGGTTGGATGAATTGCGTGGTTTTCTGAGCGATCGGGCGGCGGATGAAATCGGCAAGGAGCCGCCTGCACCAACACTCGGGCTCGACGGTGCTTTGGCGGTTGGCGGCGCCAATCGGGAACTGGTCGAGACTTTGGCTCGCCTAGAGCCCTTTGGGACGGCCAACTCAGAGCCGCGCTTTGCTGTCGCAGAGGCAACCGTGGTCAAGGCAGACGTGGTCGGTGAGCGGCATGTTCGCTGTATTCTCTCAGGCCGGGACGGTGGCCGTTTAAAATCGATTGCGTTCCGGGCGATGGAAAACGAGCTTGGAATTGCGCTTTGCTCTGGTGTTGGAAGACGATTTCACATTGCAGGCAAAGTTCGGCCTGACGACTGGCGAGGCGCCAAGGGGTCGCAGCTAATCATCGATGATGCGGCGCCTGTTCTCTAGATCTCGCCTAGAAAAGCAGCCGATAGATTTTCCTAAATTTTTGCCACTATTTCGGATTAAATGGCGATTTGCATGGGTTTTCGATCTGCGGAAAACCCGTAAACGAGCGTGGTCTTTACCGATTTTCCGAAGTTTCGGAATTTGGCATAATAAAGTGTACTGGATTTTGAGCGCTCCAATGATGGTAGGAGACTTCGGAATGCGGATTGAGCCGAGGGCTTTGGACAAAGGTAGAGACGAGCGACTGAAGGCAGAATTGCTGTCCTTCATGAACCCGACGCCATCCAGCTATAAAGTATGTGGGGAGCGTTGCGGTAATTCTGCGGCGTCGGTCTGCTCAATGTCCTGTCCCGACTTCAGAGACTCGATGTCGACGGACCCAAAGGAGGGGATTGAGGAAGCGATCGCGCCGATGGTTTTCGAACTCGCGCGCCTGTCGCCACTCGATCCGTGTTGGTCTTGTGAAGGGCATTTGGACCCAATGGGGGAGTTATGGAAGACCCCCAAGGTCTGGTTCTATTGTGATTCGATTGTGGCAATTCGCGTTTTGACCGCAAGCATTCAAGACCTGTTCCTGGTAAGAAAGCTCTCGGCGCAGTGGCAAATTGCAGCAGTTTATACCGGCGAGACTGGACTTGATCCGATGTTTTCGATCCAGCCTTGTATTCAGGAAGGGGATGGGGACACCCTGCGAAGATTGCGAAAAGATAGTGCGCTAATCTCCACCCATGTGAACGACTTGTTTCGCCGTCATGCGGGCCAGTTCAAAGCGTCTTTGCGCTGACCGCCTCATACCGACTCCCGCCAATTAGCGTAAAGTTTGCCCTCGGACCAAGACTATCTTCATCTCTCGCGGGCCTCGGGCCATATCGGCCTGTTCAGTTTAGTTCCGAATTCGTAGCCTGAACGACCGAACGAGAACGGATCGTTTCAAGGATCTCGCACATGTATGCCTCAATGGATGGCTCGATCCTGGATCCCAATAAGTTTTTGGTATTGGAAAATTCACCGAAGGGCTCGATCGGAGTTTCGGTTTGTGGCGTTTCGGCGCGAGCTTCGGTCGAAATTCCGAATATATCCGATCAGGCCGCTAAATTTTATAAAGTGGCCCGCTCGGGACTTTCTCCAGCAATTCCATATCGTCATTTAGGCCTAAGGATCACGCTTGAGCGTTGCCAGGAGTTGCCACTATCGCCGGATGGGTTGACGTTAGATTCAGGCATTCGCGAGTTAGTAAAAACATTTGGCGCCGTGCGGTTCGTCGATGTGACATTTCCAACAACCCAGCGTCCGCGACAACATAATATCTTCCCAGATTTGCGGTTTCACATGGATCGCATGCCACCACAGGAAGAACTGTATTCGATATTTATGCGAGACCCGAAGAACCCTGATCATAAGCGACCGCGTCGTTCGTCGACGGCAATCGGCCCGAATTCCGTAATGAATTTACAATCCCGTCACGAAGGACAGGGAAATACCTGTAAGCCGTCTCAGACATTATTTGAGAGAAACATCAATAAGGCGATCGGCAAGGTGTTGTTGGAACTGCGTTGGGATGCGCCGGATGGGATTGGCGAGGTCGCGATCATTGATAACCGTACCGTCATGCATGCGAGTTACCACCGCAATGGTCGAGGCTATCCAATCGGGGTTGGCTATCTGGCGTGACCGATCGGTGAGACGGCGCGGACCAAATGGTCAGATCAATCAAGTCTGACGCCGCTACGCCCGGCGAGATCTTGGATGTACTGCCATGCGACCCGTCCAGAGCGCGAGCCGCGAGTAACTGACCACTCCTTGGCCTCGGCCAGAAGCTGGTCGTGTGCGATATCGATCTCGTAGAACGAAGCATAACCTTCGATCATCGAAAAATAGGTTTCCTGGTCACAGGAATGAAACCCGAGCCAGAGCCCGAAACGATCCGATAGCGATACTTTTTCTTCCACCGCTTCACTGGGGTTGATCGCCGTCGATCGTTCGTTCTCGATCATGTCGCGGGCCATCAGATGGCGACGGTTTGACGTCGCGTAGAACATAACGTTGGTCGGCCGGCCCTCGATGCCGCCTTCCAGAACCGCTTTCAGGGATTTGTATGAACTGTCGGCATGATCGAACGATAGGTCGTCGCAAAAGAGTATGGCCAGGCGGTCGCTCTCCCGCAGCAGGTTGAGCAGTTTTGGCAAGGTCTCAAGGTCCTCGCGGTGGATTTCGATCAACACCAGCTTATCGTTGACCTTCTCGTTGATCTCGGCGTGGATTGCTTTGACCAGAGAGCTCTTGCCCATGCCGCGCGCGCCCCAAAGCAGCGCGTTATTTGACGGCAGGCCCTTGGCGAACCGCTCGGTGTTCTCATACAAGATATCCCGTTGGCGTTGGATGCCCTGAAGCAGTTTGATGTCGACCCGGTTTACCTTGGCGACGGGATCGGGGTGATTGGTCTCTGCATTCCAGACAAACCCAATCGCTCCGTTCAACTCTCCTGATTTGGCCGGCGGAGGCGCTAGGCGTTCCAGAGCGTCGGCGATCCGGGAAAGTAGCTGCGTTTGAGCATCATCGGTCATGGCTTTGTCTTCATTTCGTCTGCGCTGTCAGCGCATTTTTCAGGTGGGGCGCGGAACCTAACATAGAACGCATTTACGTCAATCGTTTCGCCGCTTCCAGCTCGGCCTATCGAATGCCGGGGGGAGATTGCAATTGCGGCCCGGACAGGTATAGTCCGCGCCCGAGAGGGCCCGTTCGCGGGCCATTCGTCGCCATATTTTGCGGCCTTGGGCCGCGTTGGAGTTTTGCATGCTGATTTCGACCGCATACGCCCAGGGTTTTGGCGGCATGGACGGGGGCATCTTTGGCCCTCAGATCCTGATGTTCGTTGCGATTTTCGTGATCTTCTATTTCCTGTTGATCCGCCCGCAGCAAAAGCGCGCCAAGGAGCATCGTGAGATGCTGGCCAAAGTGCGCCGCAATGACCGCATTGTCACGACCGGCGGCCTGATGGGCATCGTCAGCAAGGTGGTTGAGGATGACGATCTTTTGGTTGTCGAAATTGCCGAGGGCGTGAAGGTCAATATTCGCCGCTCGATGCTGGCGGATGTGGTCTCCAAGACCGGTACGATCCCGCCCCCGCCAAAGTCCGAGAAAGCCAAGTCCAAGTCCAAGCCTAAGAAAAAGAAGGACGAGGCCGAGAACGAGGACCCGAAGGATGACGATCAGGGCGATGCTCATGATGGCGCCCGTGACGACGCCCATGATGACGCCCGTGACGAAGCCCGTGACGATACCAGTGATGGCGATCAGGGCGAAGTGAGCGACCAGGACACGCCGGCGAACAAGAACTGATCCGCATAAGTCAGCGACCCAGAAATCGAGGATACCTCTTAGATGCTCCAGTTCCCCGCGTGGAAGATCACTCTGGTGCTCGTGCTGTGCCTGCTCGGCATTTCCTTTGCGGCACCGAATCTTGGCCAGGACGAGTGGAATGTCGACGGGCCAGGCTGGTTGCCGGGCAAGAAGGTGAGCCTCGGCCTTGATCTTCAAGGCGGCTCGCATCTTTTGTTGAAGGTTGATGTCGATGTGGTGGTGCGCGAGCGGCTAGACGCGATCGTCGAAGTGCTTCGCCGAGAGCTGCGCAAGGCCCGTATTGGTTATCGTGAACTCGGCGTGAAGGGGGGAGCCGCCGGGTTCGTGTTGCGCAAGCCGGAGGACAGAGAGAAGGCCTTGGAAATCGTGAGATCCGCAGACCAAAGCACGGAAGCGGAGATCGACGATAGTGGCCGTGCGCGGGCAGTGTTGACCGAACAAGCGCTGGCTGACCTCAAGACCAGTGCATTGCAGCAGTCGATTGAAATTGTGCGCCGACGCATTGATGAGACTGGCGTTCGAGAGCCGACGATCCAGCGCCAGGGCGAGGACCGCATCCTGGTCCAACTCCCAGGTATTGATGATCCCGAACGCATTAAGGCTTTGCTCGGTAAGACGGCGAAAATGACGTTTCGCCTGGTCGATATCACCTCCTCCGCAGCCGACGCTGCTGCCGGTCGGGTGCCGCCGGGCTCTGTTTTGATGCCGGCCGACAATCCTGGGCCGGGAGAGCAAGCCAGCTATGTGGTGAAGCGCCGGGTGATGGTCAGCGGCGACCGGCTTGTCGATGCCCAACCGGGGTTCGATCAGCGGAGCGGCGAGGCGATCGTGAGCTTCCGTTTCGATGCGGTTGGCGGTAAGCGGTTCGGCAAAGTGACCTCCGAGAATGTCAACCGGCCGTTCGCGATTGTCCTCGACAACAAGGTCATCAGCGCCCCGGTCATTCGTGAGCCGATCCTTGGGGGGTCGGGACAGATTAGCGGCAACTTCACGGTCGCATCGGCCAGGGATTTGGCGCTATTGCTGCGTGCGGGTGCTTTGCCGGCGCCATTGACAGTGCTCGAAGAACGCACGGTTGGTCCCGGGTTGGGGTCGGACTCGATTGATGCCGGCAAGCTCGCCAGCATCATCGGACTGATCCTGGTTTTGGTGTTCATGACCGTGGCTTATGGCCTGTTCGGTTTGATGGCGGATCTGGCCGTGTTGATTAACATCGGGCTCATCATTGGCGCTCTTTCGGCCCTGCAGGCGACGCTTACATTGCCGGGGATCGCCGGTATCGTGTTGACGATCGGCATGGCGGTTGATGCCAACGTTCTGATCTTTGAGCGCATTCGTGAGGAAATGGACCTCGGGCGAACACCGATGGCGGCGATCGAGGCGGGCTATAAGCGCGCGTTGACGACGATCATCGATTCGAATTTGACCACTTTGTTCGCGGCGATGTTCCTCTATTCCTTCGGCTCCGGGCCTATCAAAGGTTTTGCTGTGACCTTGGCCATAGGCATCGTCACGTCGATGTTCACCGCGATCATGCTGACCCGAATGTTAATCGTGATTTGGCTGCGCCGGCGTAAGCCGGACGCATTGCCGATCTGAGGGGGAATTTACGATGCGTCCCATTCGCTTCGTTTCAAGAAACATCAACATCCCCTTCGTGCCGTGGCGCCGGGTGGCGTTCATGTTGTCGATCTTGCTGGTTTTGGGGTCGATTGGCAGTTTCGCGTCGCTTGGCCTGAACTTTGGCATCGATTTCAAGGGCGGCATCTTGATGGAGGTGCGCACTCCGACCGCGGCCGATATCCCGGGACTGCGCGACAACCTCGGTAAGCTCGGCCTCGGCGAAGTCTCGTTACAGTCGTTCGGCTCCGAGACCGATGTGTTGATCCGCATTCAACGCCAGGAAGGTGCCGAGAAGGAGCAGATGACCGCGATCGAGGTGGTTAAGCAGGCCTTGGGCGCCGGTGTCGAGTACCGACGCACCGAGTTCGTTGGCCCAACTGTTGGTGCCGAATTGATTGAGGCTGGGATGCTGGCGGTCGGTTTGGCCTTGTTGTCGATCATGTTCTACATCTGGGTTCGCTTCGAGTGGCAGTTTGGTTTGGGCGCCGTCGTCGCGCTGAGCCACGACATCGCGACCACGATCGGGTTGTTCGCGTTGATCCAGCATGAGTTCAATCTGGCGACCGTTGCCGCGGTTCTGACAATCGCCGGTTACTCGATCAATGATACGGTCGTGGTATATGACCGCGTGCGCGAAAATCTCCGCAAGTTCAAGAAGATGGATCTGGTCGACGTATTCAACAAGTCGATCAACGAGACCCTGTCCCGGACCTTGATGACCTCTGTCACGACTTTGCTGGCACTGCTTGCGATCTTCCTGTTCGGCGGCGAGGTGATGGCGGATTTCGCGCTGGCCATGATCTGGGGTGTCTGCATCGGAACCTATTCCTCGATCTTTATCGCGGTCCCGCTTCTGCTTTACATCGGCGTGCAGCGCGGTGATGAGGATAGCGGCGTCGGTGTGCCGGAAAACGAGCGCCAGCTGGAAGGCTGATAATCTGCGGGGGGCGGGACGATGGCCGGGACAATGGACGTCACCCCGCTAATTCCTGAAGGCCGGCAGGTCATTGAGGGATACGGTGAGGGAAAATTTCGTATCAGCGGTGCGGTCCACGAAGGCCCGGTCATCGTATTTCCCGAGCGCGCCTTGTCCTGGCCGATTGCAGCAATCGAAGACCTGAGCATCGAGGCCCTTTCGTTGGCCTTGGATCCAGGCGATGCACTAGAAATCTTGCTGCTCGGATGTGGCTCC
>JABIRP010000057.1 GCA_018699735.1 Rhodospirillaceae bacterium
GCATCCTCGGATGAGGCTCGGCTACACTCTTGAACTGACGGATTTCACCGCTGCCCGCCAGCGCATCGCCAACTCTGTCCGGCGCACACCGCTGTTCAATACCGCACCGGTAAAACGGGATATCGCCCCTGGCGCCAAGCTGATGCTGAAGCTTGAAAACCTGCAACCGACCGGCAGCTTCAAAGTCCGAGGGGCGATGAATTCCCTGCTCTCATTGAGCAAACAAGAAAAAGAGCGCGGCCTGATCACCGCGTCGGGTGGCAACCATGGACTTGGTGTCGCGTACGCCGCCGCCCAAGCCGGTGTGCCGGCGACAATCTATCTGCCGAAGAACACGCCGGAAGCCAAGGCCGACAAAGTGCGGGACTGGGGCGCAGAGGTCGTGTGGGAGGGCGAAGTCTGGGATGAAGCCAACCGTGCGGCATTGGCCCAGGCGCATGTAACCGCCAAGACCTACATCCACCCTTTTGCACAAGAGACCGTCATTGAGGGTCAAGGCACGATCGGACTTGAGATCCGTGAACAAGCACCAGATGTAAAAACCATGCTGGTTGCGATCGGCGGCGGCGGGTTAATCGCCGGCATTGCCGCTGCCGCCAAGCTCGCCGACCCATCGATCCGCATCATCGGCATCGAGCCGGTGGGCGCACCAACCCACCTGGAAAGCCGAAAAGCCGGCAAGGTGGTCGAGCTAAAAGACATTAAGACCCGTGCCGGAACCTTGGCGCCGAGAAGAACTGAAGATCTCAACTTCGATCTCATCCAGGCCAATGTTGATGACATCGTACTGGTCTCGGACGAAGAGATGGAAGAGGCCGCACGCTGGCTCTGGTTCGAGTTCGGCATCGCCGCCGAGTTGAGCGGAGCCGCCGCCTGTGCCGCCCTGATGGCCGGGCGGATCGATTATACCGAGGGCGAGTGCCTCGCCGCCATCGTCTGCGGTGCCGGCACCGACGGCATCGGTTGACCTACCAGACAATATCTACGTCGTAGCGGCGGAAGGCCGGGTCGGCGGTGATGATCTGCATATTCTCCACTCTCGCCTGGGCGATCAGCATGCGGTCGAACGGGTCGCGATGGTGGGGGTCGAGCTCTCGTGTCGCGACCGCATGAGATCGACGAACGTCGATCGTCTCGGCACCCATACGGGCTAGGCAATCGTCCAACTTGTCCAATAGGGGTTCCGCTTGAGGGAATTTTCCCAACCCAGCCTTGATTGCAATTTCCCAGATACTCGCAACGCTGAGAACCAGCGTCGTGTCTTCATTTTCGACCAGGCCTAAAGCCCGATCCGAGAGACGGCCCGGCTCGGCGAGCATCCAAACGAAGACGTGCGTATCGAGCAGATAGCTTACTTGTACCAAAGATCGAGCTCTTCATCTGACAAGGGGTCGAAGAAAAATGAATCCGGAAGCGGGTCTTTTAGTTTCAAGAAACCGAGTGGCCGTTTTCGCTGCGGCTCCTTTTGGTCGACCGCGTTCACCGGAACCAGACGCACCGCAGGTTTGCCAGCGCGAGCGATGACAATTTCCTCGCCCTTGATCGCCCGCTCGACCAGTTTCGAGAGCTGGGATTTGGCTTGGTGCATGTTGATTTGGGAAATGGGATTCACCTTAGCTTAGCTACAATTATCTATTTAGCTAAGCTAAGGTGAATCGATATAAACTTCAAGCCCGATCCCGGCGTCCTGTGGTGCGCGGCCGTGGGTCGGGCATCGGAGGCGCTTTTGATGTTCTCGCTTCCAGCATATCTAGCTAGATAACCGCGTAATTGAGTCCGAGATCGAAGGCATCAAAATTCCGCAAGTGACGGTCACCGTCCACACCCTCGAAGCGGGTGTTGGAGAGCATCGGCACGGTCTGCTCGCTGATGCCGCCATGACTGCGCAATGGTTCTTTCAGCTGGGCCAGATCATGGCGGTCAGCACTGGTGCCAATCACCTTGCTACCGGCCGAAACAACGACCAGATCACCGATCCGGTCAGTTGGAAGACCGAAGCGCTCGGCAGCCTCCTGTTTGGAGAGCACCACCTCGACACCTTGAAGGGCGGCGAGTGATGCTGTCACTTGCGCCTGGTCGGCACCGTCGGGAAGATACGCCGTAGCGAACGACCCGAGCGCGCCATGATGCACCACATAGGGGTCCGTGATGGGTAGAATGACCCGCGCCTGGCCGGCACCGAGCATGTCGTCGAGGACGGTCTGCAGATAGATTACGTCAGGCTCGCCGGCTGCATTGTGCTTGGCGTTCATGCCGTGGTCGGCGGTCATCACCAGGGTTGCGCCCTCGGCATCCAACTCCGCCCA
>JABIRP010000427.1 GCA_018699735.1 Rhodospirillaceae bacterium
AGCTACCGCTCGGTTCCAAGATCAAACTAATCCCAGGCCATTGCGACCCGACAGTGAACCTCTTCGACTGGTACGTCGGCATCCGCGCCGGCAAGGTCGAGGCGCTCTGGTCGGTCGCAGCGCGAGGCGCTTCGACTTAAGCAGGCCTCACGCGGCGGTGTTTGAGGCCGCCGAGGCTCCGGCCTCGAGATTTAAGAATCCACCCGACTGCCGGGCCCAGAGCCTGGCGTAGAGGCCATTTGCGGCCAGGAGTTCGTCGTGGGTGCCTTGCTCGGCGATACGGCCTTGGTCCATCACGATCAGTCGGTCCATGGCGGCTATAGTCGACAGCCTGTGGGCAATGGCGATGACGGTCTTGCCGGCCATAAGCTCGGTCAGTGAGTCCTGGATCGCGGCCTCCACTTCGGAATCCAACGCTGAGGTCGCCTCGTCCAGCACCAGGATCGGCGCGTCTTTCAATATGACGCGGGCGATGGCAATCCGTTGGCGCTGACCGCCCGACAGTTTGACGCCGCGCTCGCCGACATGGGCGTCCAGACCGGTTCGGCCCTTCAGGTCCGCCAGATCGGTGATGAATGCGTCTGCCTTGGCGGCTGTCAGCGCCGAGATAATCGCCGCCTCGCCAGCGTCCGGGCGGCCATAACGGATATTGTCGCGCACCGAGCGGTGTAGTAGGGAGGTATCCTGCGATACCAGGCCAATCGCGGCACGCAGGCTCTCTTGGGAAACCCCGGCGACATCCTGGCCATCGATCAGAATTCGGCCGGATTCCGTATCGTAAAACCGGAGCAGCAGATTGACGACGGTCGACTTGCCAGCACCCGAGGGGCCGACCAGGCCGATTTTTTCGCCCGGCGCTACGGTCAGCGACAGGTCATCCAAGACACCGCTTTCCTTGCCATAGTGAAACCGCACCCGGTCGAAAGAGATACCGCCCTGGTCGATCTTCAGAGGTTGCGCCTCGGGCCGGTCGACCAAGTCATGCTCGCGGGCGATGGTTTCCACCCCGTCCTGAACCGTGCCGATATTCTCAAAAAGTGTCGCGATCTCCCACATGACCCAGTGGGACATGCCCTTCAACCGCAGAACCAGACCGACGGCGAGCGCCACAGCACCAGCGGTCGCAGCCTGCTCTGTCCACAACCAGATGCCGATCAATCCGATGGAAAACAGCAGCAGGCCGTTCAACGACTCCAATACGACGTTGAGCCAGGTGACCAACCGGAACTGCTCGTACGCGGTTTCCAGGAAAGGGGTCATGGACTCTCTGGCGTAGCTTTCCTCATAGGCGGCGTGGGCGAAGAGCTTGACCGTCTGAATGTTGGTATAGGAATCGACAACCCGCCCGGTAACGTCGGAGCGCGCGTCCGCCTGTCGCTTGGAGATATCGCGCATTCTGGGAATGAAGTAGCGCATGGTTGCGGCATAGACGACGAACCACGTGGCCAGCGGTGCCATGATGCGCCAGTCGCTTTGGGCAAACAGAACCAACGCGCCCATGAAGTAGACCGTCACATAGACGAAAACCTCCGTGGTGCGCGCCGCCACGTCTCTGACAGCCAAGGCCGACTGCATGACCTTGGTTGCGACCCGACCGGCGAAATCGTCCTGGAAGAAGGACATGGATTGACGCAGCAGGTACCGGTGAGCCAGCCAGCGAATGCGCATGGGAAAATTGCTCATGATGCACTGGTTGGTAACCAGCCCGTGCGCCACTTCAAGCAGCGGCATGATCACGATGATCAGAACGCCAACCCCGATCATCCACCAGAGATGGTCGGTCCAGAATGTCTCTCGGTTCGAGGCGGTGAAGAAATCGATCAAATTTCCGAGAAAGCCGAACAGGGCCACCTCCAGCACCGCAAAGAGGGCAGCGGAGAATGAAGCGAATAGAAGATGTGGTGCGATCGGCCGCGAATAATGCCACAGGAACGCCAACAGAGTGCGCGGCGGCTTCTCCGGAGTGGCTTCGGGAAATGGATCGACGAGGTTTTCAAAGAAGGCAAGCATGGCTTTTGTCCAGGCAAAATGGGGAACACTCCCCGGGCCGGACCAAGCGTCAGCGCTTGCGTGGCCAGGGGTTAGATGAGCGGTGTAATCGAACCGTGCATGTAAACCTCCGTATGCGCGTGGCGAGCCTCGCCACAGCTGGGAGCGGTTATAACCGATTCCAAAGTAAGGGCAAATCATGAATTTTTGAGCCGTTCGTCCGTCGGTATTGAATTGATACTGGCGATTTGCCCGTTAACAATATTAACTCATCGGTCTACGGCCCCATTGTGGTAGTGTTTTTCTCGGTCGACGTTGGACGATCAACACCAATCGATATCGACAGATTTTCAAACATTTCTGAAAATGCGGATGCCCCGGACGATCAAAGCTCAGATTTCACAAAGACAGCTTTCCTCGGTCGCGGAACTCCAAAACCCGAAACTGATCGACGCTTTGGCGTATTGGAAGTCCAAATGTGGCGACAACGGGATGCCGTCACGGTCAGAAATCGACCCAATCGAGATGAGGCCATTCCTTAATCGGATAATACTTGTGGACGTCGAAAAGGATCCGCAGCGCTATATTTTTCGATTGATAGGGACGCTGATCACCAGCACAACCGGCAGAGACGTTACCGGTCAATACTTGGATGAGGTCTATACCGAAAGCCAATACAATTTACTCACGGTATCGCTGGATCATGTAGTTGAAACCAGAAAACCATGTCGAACGACTGGTTCGGCCAGCTTTGTCGATAAAGATTTTGTCGCCGTCGAAGCGTTGGATCTTCCTCTCTCAACAGACGGCACTGACGTCAACGTCATATTGCGGGTCATTAGTTTTAACGTGTGATTGGCAACCCCCAGGGCTAGGGCCGTTTATGTTTCTCATATCCGGCTTCCAATTCGCCCCGCAGAAAATCTCCAAACATCAACGAGCCGAACTTTGCCGGGCCTTCCGGTGAAATGCAGCTGGCGAGCGGAGCTATTTCCGTTGCGACATTTGGGTCAAAGAAAAACGGACACGAGTAACGTTCCTTGCCGGACCGATTGATAACCCTATGCGGGGTGGACAGTAGAAAGCCGTTGGACCAGCGATGCAGCATGTCGCCAACATTCACAACGAACGCACCGGGGATAGGCGGCGCATCGGCCCAGGTTCCTCCGGGTGTTTGTACCTGCAACCCGCCGATCTGGTCCTGTGCCAGAATTGTAAGAAAGCCGAAATCGCAATGTGGCGCCGAGCCGAATAGGTCATCCCCCTCAACCGGGTCGGTCGGCGGATAGAACAGCAGGCGAAGCCAGGTTGTCGGGCGCTCGAAATGCGGCAGTAACGCTTCCGGGTCAGCGCCAATGGATTTTGCGACGACGCCGACCAGGCTCCGGCCGAGAGTGGCGAGAGCATCGTGATAGGCCGTCACGTCACGTCTAAATCCTTCCAGATCGGGCCATTGATTGGGGCCGGCCAGATAGCCGCCGGCTAGCACGTCCGGCGAGCTCGGCCCATCTTCGCGCATCATCATGAAGCTTTCCGACTGGTTTGGGCGTGTCACGTCGGCGAGTTTGGAGTTCACGTCCGTCGATGTGTTGATTGGGATGAACCCGCGATGAAGATGGTTTAGCTCTATGGCCATTTTATCAGCGCGCGGCAGGGCATGAAATCGGGCCGACGCGTCGAAAACCCGGTCGACAAGGCTCTGGGACACCCCGTGATTTATAATATAGCTAAATCCACTGGTGCTGTAGGCAGCGGCGAATTCAACCGCCAGATTGGCCATCGCGACCGGATCGCCTGAGTGAATAGCGCCGACATCGATGATTGGGATTTCCGATTGAAGGGTCATTTTGACGTTCCGTGGACAGGTGCTCGGTCTGAACTCGCCCTAAGCTGAAGCCCGCGCCTTCACCCGTCCGAGATAAGGTGCCAGGTATCGGCCGGTGTGGCTCTCCGTCACCTCGGCCACATCCTCCGGCGTGCCCTCGGCGACTACCAGGCCGCCGCCGGAACCGCCCTCGGGGCCGAGGTCGATGATCCAGTCCGCCGTCTTGATGACTTCAAGGTTGTGCTCAATCACGATTACCGAGTTACCGGTCTCGACCAGCGCCTGCAGTACTTCCAGCAGCTTGCGCACGTCTTCGAAATGCAGGCCGGTGGTCGGCTCGTCCAGAATGTAGACGGTCTTGCCGGTGGCCCGCCTGGATAGTTCCTTTGAGAGCTTCACCCGCTGCGCCTCGCCACCGGAAAGCGTGGTCGCCGGTTGACCGACCTTGATGTAGCCGAGCCCGACCCGGCGCAGTGTCTCCATCTTGTCCCGGATCGAGGGCACGGCCTTGAAGAACTCGACCGCTTCCTCGACCGTCATGTCGAGTACGTCGGCGATCGACTTGCCGCGGTAATACACATCCAGGGTCTCGCGGTTGTAGCGCTTGCCCTTGCAAATATCGCATTGCACATAAACATCCGGCAGGAAATGCATCTCGATCTTGATCATGCCGTCGCCCTGACAGGCCTCGCAGCGCCCGCCTTTGACGTTGAACGAGAAACGGCCCGGGGCATAGCCGCGCGCCTTGGCTTCCGGCAGGCCGGCGAACCATTCGCGGATCGGCGTGAAGGCACCGGTATATGTGGCCGGGTTCGAGCGCGGCGTGCGGCCGATTGGTGACTGGTCGATATCGACTACCTTGTCGATATGCTCGGTGCCGAGGATGTCGTCATGCGCCGCTGCGTGCTCGCGGGCGCCGTGCAGGCGGCGTGCCAGAGCTTTCCAGAGGGTCTCGATAATCAGCGAGGATTTGCCGCCGCCGGAAACCCCGGTGATGCAGGTGAAGGTGCCAAGCGGTAGCGACACATCGACATTCTGCAGGTTGTTGGCGCGCGCGCCCTTGATTGTAAGCTTCTTGCCACGCTTTGGTTTGCGCCGCGTGGCCGGAATCGGAACCTGGCGAAAGCCGGTGAGATACTGGCCGGTCAAGCTTTCAGAGGAAGCCATGACCTCTTCCGGCGTGCCCTGCGCCACGATCTGGCCACCATGCACGCCGGCACCGGGGCCGAGGTCGACCAGATAGTCGGCGTTGCGGATCGCATCCTCGTCATGCTCGACCACGATCACCGTATTGCCGAGATCGCGTAGGCGACGCAACGTCTCCAGCAGGCGGTCATTGTCACGCTGGTGCAGGCCGATCGAGGGTTCGTCCAGAACGTAGAGCACACCGGTCAGGCCGGAGCCGATCTGCGAGGCAAGTCGAATGCGTTGGCTCTCACCACCGGACAGCGTGCCGGAGTTTCGCGAGAGGGTCAGATATTCGAGCCCGACATTGTTCAGGAAACCGAGCCGTTCGTTGATTTCCTTCAGGATGCGTTCGGCTATTTCCAGGCGTTTGGCATCGAGTTTGGCGTCTAGAGCCAGAAACCAGTCGCCCGCCTCCAGGATCGACATGTCGGTGACCTGGCTGACGGTCATCCCGTCGATCTTGACCGCCAACGCCTCGGGTTTCAGCCGCTGGCCGTCACAGGTCTTGCAGGGCGAAATCGCCTGATATTTCGACAACTCATCGCGAACCCACGAGCTGTCGGTTTCGCGGTAACGCCGGTCCATATTCGGGATCAGACCCTCAAACGGCTTGTTGGTCTGATAGGAGCGCAACCCGTCGTCATAGGTCATCGTGACCTTGGTCGCGCCGGAACCGTTCAACAAAACCCCGCGCGCATCCTCGTCGAGTTCGCGGAATGGCGTGTCCAGGCCGAAGCCGTAGTGCCGCGACAGGCTCTCCAGAGTCTGCATGTAATATTTCGAGGATGAATTGGCCCAGGGCGCAATCGCCCCTCGACGTAAGGTCAAGCGATCATCGGGGACGATCATGTCCGGGTCGAAATACATCTCCGTGCCGAGCCCATCACAGGACGGGCAGGCGCCGAAGGGATTGTTGAAGGAGAACAACCTCGGCTCGATTTCGTCAATCGTGAAGCCGGAGACCGGGCAGGCAAACTTGGCGGAGAATGTGTGACGGGGGCCGCCATCGGCCTCTTCGGCGAACAGCAATCCGTCGGACAGTGTCAATGCGGTCTCGATCGAATCCGCCAGTCGAACCTCCAGGCCCTCTCGCACGACGACCCGGTCGACCACGACCTCGATATCGTGCTTGCGCTTTTTGTCGAGAGCGGGCGCGTCTTCGATCTCCAGCAACGCGCCGTCGATCTTGACCCGCTGGAAGCCTCGCTTGCGCAGCTCGGCCAACTCCTTGCGGTACTCGCCCTTGCGGCCGCGCACGATTGGAGCCAGCAGATAGAGCCGGGTGCCGTCTTCCAACTCCATGATCCGGTCGACCATCTGGCTGACCGTTTGGCTCTCGATCGGCAGGCCGGTGGCGGGCGAGTAGGGGATGCCGACCCGGGCGTAGAGCAGGCGAAGATAGTCGTATATTTCCGTCACGGTGCCGACGGTTGAGCGCGGGTTGCGTGAGGTCGTTTTCTGTTCGATCGAAATCGCTGGCGACAAACCCTCAATCAGATCGACGTCGGGCTTTTCCATCAACTCCAGGAACTGGCGTGCATAGGCCGACAGGCTCTCGACGTAGCGGCGCTGACCTTCCGCATAGATCGTATCAAAAGCGAGCGAGGACTTGCCCGATCCACTCAACCCGGTCAGCACAACCAGCTTCTGGCGTGGCAATTCGACGTCAACGTTCTTGAGGTTATGCTCACGTGCGCCGCGCACGCGGATGGTCTTCAGCTCCGACTGTTCGGTCATGCCGTGCTCGCTATTCTGTCTCAGTCCGGTGCCAAGGATCGCCAGGCACTATAATCGGCGCCCCGCGTTCCGGCTAGTTAGGAATCGGGCTCCCGCATTGGTCTCATAATATCATGATGTTCATGTTTTGTACACGGCGCCAGTTTCGCGTAAATGGCATAAACGCGCGCGGCCTTCCTAGCTGACGACCCGGAGACGGAGTGCTGGTGGTTCTATTTGATTGGAACATGCTCTAGGCTCCCTCAAATCAAAGACTTAGGAGCTAGGTGTGAGTGCTGGACCGGCCATACTTTATGTCCCTGAGGGCACCTCGACAGAGCAGGCGCGATTAACCGGCATGCAGGTGGCGAATGCGGGGTTTTTGCGGGCGTGGCTCGATCATGCGCGGCCCGGCCC
>JABIRP010000428.1 GCA_018699735.1 Rhodospirillaceae bacterium
CTGATCAATCACGGCGCCGAACCGTTCACAATCGAACGCGGTATGCGGATCGCTCAGATGGTGATCGCTCCGGTCACCCGGGCGAACTGGCACGAGGTCGCAGACTTGCCCGACAGTACCAGGGGCAGCGGGGGTTTTGGGTCTACCGGAACGGAATAAGGGCTCGGCCAGTCGATGACGAGCCGCCTATTTGGAAATTCGGAAAAATCTCACCGCGAGCGCAAACAAACTCCCGCCACTCCGGAGATCCGGTCACGCCCGCGAGATGAGATTTATCGATTAGGCTTTGATGTCTACGCTATGCCCGCCACCGCCGCCGCCACTTGGGGCTGACTCCGCGATTTCTTTGCTGGCTTGAAGTGCGCTTTCAACAACCTGGGCTTCGGCTAACTGGGTCTGCTTTGCGATCTGCAGTCCGACATGCGCCAGCGTTGGACTCGCTGCGTTGGTAATTGCCATGGATTTCCCTTTCTGGTTCCGTTCATGACACGGCTCGAAGTATGACGGCACAATCCTTAATGAATTGTTAATTTCTCAGTCGTCCACCTCACAATACACTATAGCTTATCGGCGATGGCATCACAATAACTGTGACCCTCGGGTTTTATGGATGTTGATGCGAGTGTTGACAATCACGGGCCGCATACCGAGTATCCCTGCCTTTTCGCTGGCGCGCGCTCCGCGTGCCCGCTAACCCTTGTGGATAAGCAGGGATCAAAGAGGAGTACGGGTCGTGGTCACTTCGGTTATGCCGACATACGGTCGGATCGACATCGCGTTTGAGCGCGGTGAGGGCGTTTATCTTTATGCCACCGACGGGCGCCGATATATCGACCTGGCAGCCGGCATCGCGACCAACTCGCTGGGGCACGCTCATCCGCATCTGGTCAAGGTGCTGCAGGATCAGGCCGCCAAACTGTGGCATGTGTCAAATCTTTACAATATCCCTGAGCAACAGCGCCTGGCCGATCGCCTGGTCGCGAACTCCTTCGCAGATACGGTGTTCTTCTGCAACTCCGGCGCCGAGGCGCTGGAGGGTGCGATCAAGCTGGCGCGCAAGCATCATTACGCCGCCGGCGACGAGAAACGCGACGGCGTGGTCGCCTGCACCAAGGCCTTCCATGGCCGCACCCTGGCGACCTTGTCAGCCGGTGATAATGAGGCCTATCGCACTGGCTTTGGCCCGCGCCCAGGCGGGTTTCAGCATGTTGCTTTCGGCAATATGAACGAAATGCGCGCCGCTATGGACGACACCGTCGCAGCCATTCTGGTCGAGCCGGTGCAGGGCGAAGGCGGGATCAATGTCGCCGATACCGACTATCTAAACGAGCTGCGCGTGGTCGCTGATGAGTTCGGCGCGTTGTTGGTGTTCGATGAGGTTCAGTGTGGCATGGGCCGTACAGGCAAGCTCTGGGCGCATGAAGCGGCCAATATCAAACCGGACGTCATGGCGCTGGCCAAAGGTCTCGGCGGCGGCTTTCCGGTCGGCGCCGTTCTGGCAACCGAGAAAGCGGCATCTGGCATGGTGCCGGGCACCCACGGTTCGACCTACGGCGGCAATCCTCTGGCGGTTTCGGTCGCCAATGCGGTCCTGGACGTCATGCTCGAAGATGGCTTCCTCGATGAGGTTGCTGCCAAAGGTGACTACTTCATGGGCCGATTGGCCAAGATCGCGGCGGCCAACCCCAAAGTCCTGAAGGGGGTGCGCGGCAAGGCGTTGATGATTGGTTTGGAATGCGAGGTTACAAACGCCGACCTGCAGACCAAACTGCGCGACGCTGGCATATTGGCTGTTGGTGCTGCGGACAACGTGTTGCGTTTTCTGCCACCCTTGACCATCACCCGGGACGAGATCGACGAGGCCCTGGCGATTTTCGAGAAGGTCGTTTCCGACTGGTCGTAAGCCGGTCGTTCCCAACTCAGTCGGGCGACCCTTAACGCATATAAATTTGGAGCACGGATTATGAGCGATTCCGCTATCCGTCACTTTTTGGATCTGGACACTTTCGAGCCCTCGCTATTGCGGGCGATGGTCGAAGACGGCAAGACCATGAAGCTGGACCCGACCGGCGGTGACAAGCCGCTTGTCGGCAAGACATTGGCCATGATTTTCGAGAAGCCTTCGACCCGAACGCGCGTTTCCTTCGAGGTTGGGATGAAGCAACTCGGCGGTGATGTCGTCGTGCTGAACGGCGGCGATCTGCAATTCGGCCATGGCGAGACCATCGCCGATACCGCCCGGGTGCTCTCACGCTATGTCGACTGCATCATGATGCGCACCTACGAGGTCGAGAAGATCCAGGAGATGTCGCAATACGCCACGGTCCCAGTGATCAACGGGTTGACCGATAGCACGCACCCTTGCCAGCTGTTGGCGGACGTCATGGCCTACGAGGAACACCGGGGCCCGATCGCGGGAAAGATCGTGGCCTGGAGCGGTGACGGCAACAACATGGCGGCTTCCTGGATCCATGCTTCGGTCAAATTTGGCTTTGAACTGCGTATCGCTTGCCCGGCCGAGTTGGCGCCCGACCCGGCGATCCTGGACTGGGCTCGCAAGGCCGGCGGCAAGGTCACGCTTTTGCATGATGCCGAGGCGGCGGTTACGGATGCCGACTGCGTCGTTACCGACACCTGGGTTTCGATGGGCGACGACGATACAAACCGTCATAACATGCTGGCTCCCTTCCGGGTTGACGAGACCTTGATGGCGAAATCAAAGTCAGATGCAGTCTTCATGCATTGCCTGCCGGCGCATCGCGGCGAGGAGATGACCGATGCGGTGATCGACGGCCCGCAATCGATCGTCTGGGATGAGGCCGAAAATCGCCTGCATTCCCAAAAGGCCATCCTCGCCTGGTGCATGGGTGCCAGAGAATTCTGAGCCAGAGAATTCTGAGCAAGAGAATTTTGAGCAAGAGAATTTTGAGCAAGAGATTTCTGAGAGACATCGGACAGGGCGCCTAGCATGCGAGAACGCGAACTCATTCTAAGCGAAACAGGTCCGGATGATATTCGGTTGCCGTTCCAGTTGCTGCCGCATGGTGTCCGCGGCAGACTGGTCCGGCTCGGCCCATCCGCCGACGCTATTCTATCCCGGCATGACTACCCGGACCCAGTGGCGCGTCTTCTCGGTGAAACATTGGCGCTCACCGCGTGTCTTGCCGGCGCGCTGAAGTTCGATGGCGTGTTCACCGTCCAGGCTAAAGGCAGTGGTGCTGTGCGCACACTGGTTGCGGATGTCACCAGCGATGGTGCGCTTCGTGGCTACGCGGCGTATCGCGCCGAAGACTTGGAGGACGATGCCGCGAGTGCTGAGGGTGACCCTCACAGCGCCATGCGCCTGCTGGGCGGGGGGTACATCGCGTATACCGTTGACCAGGGCGAGCACACCGAGCGTTATCAAGGCATCGTCGAGTTGCAGGGGGCGTCGCTTTCGGAATGCACGCACGCTTATTTCCGACAGTCAGAACAACTTGAGACCGGGGTTAAACTCACAGCCGGACGAGGCGCGGATGGCCAATGGCGCGCTGCAGCGTTGATGATCCAACGCATGCCGTTCGAGGGTGGGACCGGGCTTGGCCGTGAGGTCACTCAGGAGGACTATGATGACGGCTGGGTCACGGCGATGGCGTTGATGAGCAGTTGTCGGGAAAGCGAGTTGTTGGACGTCGAGCTCGCTCCTGACCGTCTGCTCTATCGCCTATTTCATGAAGCCGAAGTGCGCGCCAGCCCGGCTCAGAAGATCGTCGACGCCTGTAGTTGCTCGCCGGAACGTGTTGAACGTATGTTGGCGGCTCTTTCTGCCGACGATATCGCGTACATGAAAGTTGACGGGGTTATCACCGTGACCTGCGAGTTCTGTAAGACAGAACGTCGCTATGACGACGCAGCGCTTGCGGCGTTGAGCTAGCCGGTCGAATATGGGCGGCGGTCCCACCCACCACTAGGCTGAGCCGATGCTCCGACTTCCACGAATACTAGCGTTGATCCTGGTCTCGGCCCTATTGGCAGCTTGCGACACGCCGCAACCGGCGCCGAAATTTGACGAGATTTCCTTCAGAGACCTGCCTCCGATTCGCTTGAATGTCGCGCGGATCGATGTGGCGAATGAATACGTCATGCCGTTCAAGGACCCAAATGTCGAACACCAGATGCCGGTCGCTCCCGGTGCTGCGGTGGAGCGCTGGGCTGGCGACGTGCTGCAGGCGGTTGGGACCGTTGGCAGTGCGGTGATGGTAATCCACGAGGCGGCGGTGATTGAGATAAAACTCAAAACCAAAAAAGGCGTATCCGGGTTGTTCCACAAAGAACAATCCGAGCGCTACGAAGGTCGGATTCGCGCCAGCCTGATTGTGCGCGACGCCGACAATCGCCAGTTGGCGGCAGTCGATGCCGAGGCTGCCCGATCACAGACCGTTCGCGAGGACGCGACACCGAATGAACGCGCTGTTGTCTGGTATCGGATGACCAAATCTTTGCTCGCCGAATTCGACACCACACTGCGCGTTCAGGCAAACCGGCATCTAAAAGCGCATATGCGGTAGGATACTCCTTAGTCGTCTCCTGCCTCGGTAGCCATATTCGGCTCGCGGCTGGGCAGCAGGGCGACGGCGGCGGTGATGATGACGGCACCGATCGCGGTGGCGGTGAACATGGTCGGGAACCCGCCCCCCGTGCTGTAGAGCCAGGCGATAGACGGAACGGCGGCGGCCGATACGGTAAAGCTCAGCACATATTTGACCGAAAAGACCCGAGCCCGCAGATGCTCCGGCGTGTAACGCGCGATCAGGAAATCATTGATCGGAATCTGGCCAAAGACCATCACCATGACGAGGACTGAGACCGCGACCATCGCCCACCCGGAAGTGTTGATGGCGAGGTAGAGCGCCACCGCCTGGCCGGCTACCAGGCCTAAAAAGATCGGCTTTACTCGCCAGCGATCGATGGCCCGGCCGACGATGAGCTGGGAAAAGGCGGCGAGCGTGTAGACCCCGGTCGCGATCGCACCCACCTCGGTTGCCGAGAGCGCAAACCCATCTAGGCGATCACCCAGCACTTTCGGCAAGGAAACAGTCATGGAATTGAAAATGAAGCCGCCGATTATTGTCGATGCCGCCACAACCAAGAGCGCTCGACGCCAATCCATATCCAACGCAACACTGGTCTTTTTCTTGGCCGCACCGTCGTCGATGGCTGTTGACCGAGCAACGCGGATCCAGGCAAAACCTATCAGAATCGAGATCGTGCCGAGCAAAAAGAACGCGGCCCGCCAACCGGCATAATCCGCGAACGCACCAATCGACAATGCGGATGCTGCGACCCCCAAATTGCCCCAAAGTCCGTTTACGCCGAGCCGCTGTCCGACTGCCCCGCCACCTTTCGACACCATGGCCAGGCCAACCGGGTGATAAATTGCCGCGAAGACACCAATGGAGGTTAGTGCTACCGCGATCTGCCAATAGGATTGCGCCATTCCGGTCAAAATTGCCGCCGAACCTATGCCGATGAAGAACACGGTCATCATGTTTTCTCGGCTCCAGCGATCGCCCAACCATCCAGCTGGCAAGGAACAGGCACCGAACGCGATGAAGCTGCCGGTGGTGAGCGCCAGAAGCGTTGCGTAGTCCTCCTGGAGCTCGCTCGCCGCAAGAGCCGCAACCGCCGGAAATAGCAGGATGAACAAGTGGTCGAGCGCGTGACCGATGTTGAGGAATAGAAAACGCGAATAAGGCATGGCTCGGCTCCAAAGGCTATTTGAGTGGCTGAATACAAGTATCCCCAACCATCACTGTGATACTCGTCATCCTGAGGTGCTCGCATCGGCGAGCCTCGAAGGACGCAGATCGTAAGCAACCTGCGTCCTTCGAGGCCCTTCCTTCGGTCGGGCGCCTCAGGATGACGGAGATCAGTGAGGAAAACTGCATCATCCACGACCGGAGAATCGCATGGACACCGCCTTCCGTCTTGCGATAGAAAGTCAAACTATGTCGATTAATGGACATCGAGACAGCATCAGCCCGGAAGTCCGCGCCCGTCAGACTTGGCCGGGTGCGATCGTCGGCTATGCGGTGGCCTATGAGGCCGGGCACGATACCGGTGAGCATGCGCATGAGCGCGCCCAGTTCATGTTGTCGCTCGGCGGCGTGCTGACACTCCGCACCGAGACCGGTGCCTGGGTGGTGCCGCCGGGTTTCGCGATCTGGGTTCCAGGCGGGCTTGCCCATCGCGCAACGGCGGCGACCGAGGTCAATGCGCGGTTTCTCTACGTGACGACCGGCACCTCCGGTCTGGATCCGAGCGAAGTTCAAGTCGTGCAGGCGGGCGGGCTGCTACGAGCCTTGGTCGAACGTGTGGTCGAATTGCCGGAGGCGTATCCCGATGATGGACCCGAGACGCGCTTGGTTGCGGTGTTGCGCGACGAGCTTGCGCGGCTCGAACCTGCGCCATTAGATCTGCCGCTGCCCCGTGACCGGCGCGCTCTCGCCGTTGCCGAAGCGCTGATCGAAGACGCTGGGGATGAACGTGGAATTGATGACTGGGGCCGGGTCGCTGGCGCCTCGGGGCGCACGCTGGCGCGCTTGTTCCAGGCCGAAACAGGCTTCACCTTTGGTCAATGGCGCCAGCGTCGCCGCCTGCTCGCAGCCCTTGAGCGCCTGGCGGCGGGCGAGCCGGTTACCACGATCGCGTTGGACTTGGGATATGCCGGTACAAGCGCTTTTACCGCGATGTTCCGCCGACAGTTGGGCGCACCGCCGACGCGATATTTGCGGGAAGGGTAAGAATTGGATTGACTAAATTAGCTAATCTGGGCACTTTAGCCATGTGTCCAAGTCGCGGAGGCGACGTCTATGTTAACAACCGCAACCGAGTTGAAAAATCGACTCGGGCAATACCTTGATGAGGCGCGTGTGAGGCCGGTGGAGATCGAAAAAAACGGCCGTAGAGCCGCTGTCCTGATCTCGGCCGATGAGTTCGACCGTCTGATGTCTATCGAGGACGCCTATTGGGCCGATCAGGCCCGAGAAGCGGAGGCCGAGGGCTATCTCGGCGCCGAGGCTAGCGAGTCTTGGTTGCGGAAGCATTTGGAGGACATATCTGCCAATGCCCAACCTCGATCTGTCGCGAAAAAGCGTTAAGTTTCTCGAAGGCCTGCCCGCCAAACAGTTTCGTCAAATCAGTCTGGTACTGATCGGATTGACGCGCGAGCCATTTCCAGCCGATGCCAGACCGCTCAAAGGGCACGATCCGTACCATCGCATCGACGTTGGCGAGTATCGCGTGATCTATCGCTTGGAAGACGACACGGCCAAGATCGCGCTAATCGGAAAACGCAATGATGATGCTGTCTATCGCGAGTTCAGGCGACACAGATAGTACCAACTCGCCCCTACTTCCGCTTCTCGATTGTGGCGCCAACTGACTCCGTGTCGGCGAAGATGTCGAGCTTATCGACAGTGACTCGGACCGAGATCGCGCGGCGGTCGACCAGCATCATATCGGCGATCCGTTCGGCGAAGGTTTCGCACAATAGGACATGGCCCTGGCGTGCGAGCTTCTTAATACGTTTAATCAGGCGGTCGTAATTGTAGACTTTCGGCAGTTGCTCGTCGAAACCACCCGCTGGATAGCGCAGATCGACCTCGACCGTGACCCGGACCCGCTGCGGTGCTTCTTTCTCATGCTCATGTACGCCGATCGACATGGCGATGATCAGGTCTCGCACTCGCACGGTATAGCGGGATCCGGCATGACCTGCCGTCGGCCGCTGCTCCGCGTGTTTTGTTGTCGCCGGCGATGTCATGGCTCTCTCCGCAACTGATTTACGCCGCCTATAACACAAGCTGAAGCTGCGGACAGGAAAACGTCACGTTTTACCGCTTGCCTGCCTGGGATTAGCCTTTGTGGCAGGCAGAGCGAACGCAAAGGTTTGAACGATCTGATCAAGTCTGTGGCGACGACGGGACTTAATCCCTAAATAAGAGCCTGACCTCTTCGCCACACCGATCCCCAAGGGAGCCTCCCGATGAGCGAGACAACAACCACAGCCCGCGCCGTCACCCGCCTGGTCCCGGCGGTCGAGACCTCTGACGGTGCCGGGGTCCGTTTGCGCCGGTCGATCGGGAAGGCGGATCTGGATACTCTCGATCCGTTCCTGTTGCTCGACGCGATTGGTTCGGAGGATGGCGCCGATTATATCGCCGGCTTTCCCGACCACCCGCATCGCGGCTTCGAGACCGTGACCTATATGATCGAGGGCCGGATGCGCCATCGGGACTCGACCGGGGCCGAGGGATTGCTCGAGTCTGGCAGTGTGCAATGGATGACGGCCGGGCGCGGCATCGTCCATTCCGAAATGCCGGAGCAGGAGGACGGCGTTCTGGAGGGGTTCCAGCTCTGGGTCAACTTGCCGGCAGCGCAAAAAATGTCACCGCCACGCTACCAGGATATTCCGCCGTCGGACGTCCCGGAAGTGCAGCTGGCCGGCGGTGGTCGTTTGCGTGTGGTTGCCGGATCCTCAAACGGCGAGACCGGTCCGGTTGAGGGTGTGGTCACGGCGCCTATGTTTCTCGATTTTGAGCTCAGACCCGGCGAGGCTGTGGAGCAACCGGTGACACCGGGCCACACCGGCTTTGTCTATGTATTTCGAGGTTCGGCCAAGGTCGACGACACCAACGTGCCGGAGCACACGCTCGCCTTGCTTGGCGATGGCGAGGCAGTTCGGCTGGAAGGCGGAGAGGCCGGCGGTCGCATGTTGCTGCTTGCCGCCAAGCCGATTGGCGAGCCGGTCGCACGCTATGGACCCTTCGTGATGAATACGCGCGAGGAAATCATGCAAGCCTTCAAGGACTTTCAGGAAGGCCGCTTCGTGGATTGAGAAGTTCGTACGCGCCGCCTGCTTCACGACATTTTTCCGCTTCCCGGACGAAGCGTAGCGGAGATCCGGGATCTCGCGGGGGAGTATTCTCCGGCTCGAGATCCCGGTCTTGGCTGCGCCAAACCGGGAAACGACAATCGAGTGGGACAGGATTACATTCGTAAGTCCTCGGGATGACGAGGCGCCGGAAACTGGATACGATCCCTTCGAACATGGCTCGACAAGGGTCTCCACGATAGGCGAAGGACTTGAACGAATGGACTATGACTACATTGTCGTTGGCGGCGGCTCGGCGGGGTGTGTGCTGGCCAACCGGTTGAGCGCCGACCCGAAGAACAAGGTGCTGTTGTTGGAAGCCGGCGGCAAGGACCGTAACATTTGGATCCACGTTCCCGTCGGATTTCAAAAGCTGTTGAACCATCCGCATCTGAACTGGAACTTCAAGACCGAACCGGAAGATAACGTGCGCGGTCGCTCGATCCCGATTCCGCGCGGCAAAGTGATCGGTGGGTCGAGTTCGATCAATGGCATGCTCTACGTGCGCGGCCAGGCCATGGATTACGACGGTTGGGCACAACTCGGCAATCGCGGCTGGTCGTATTCCGATATCCTGCCCTATTTTAAGAAAACCGAGACCTTTGAGCGTGGGGGCGATGATATCCGAGGTGGTGACGGCCCCCTCAATGTTGCCGATCAGTATGAGCAGCATGAGATTATCGACTCCTTCGTCGAAGCCGGGGTTCAATGCGGTTATGAGCGCAACCCAGACTACAACGGCGCCAAGCAAGATGGTTTTGGCTACTATCAAGTGACCCAGCGCAACGGCCAGAGAGAGAGTACCGCCGCTGCTTATCTGGACCCGGTCCGTCAGCGCTCCAATCTGCAAGTCATTACCAACGCGCGCGCCAAGCGTTTGATCCTGGACGGTAAGCGTGTGGCTGGCGTGGTCTACGCCGTGGGCGGCGGCCCGGACCAAGAGGCCCGGGCCGGCGGCGAGGTTGTCGTGTCGGCCGGCGCCGTGCAATCACCGCAGATCCTGGAGCTCTCAGGCATAGGTAATCCGGAAATTCTCGGTGCCCATGGCATTGAGACGGCGCATGCCCTCGTTGGTGTTGGTGAGAACTACCGCGATCACTATGCAACCCGGTTGAACTGGCGGATCAAGAAACAGTTCGTCACCTTGAACGAGGACACCCGTGGGCTCCGGCTTGTGCGCGAGGTGCTGAAATATGCCGTGTCCCGGCGTGGGGTGCTGACCTACACCGCCGGTGTCGGTCATGGTTTTGTGCGCACGCGCCCAGAGCTGGAGACGCCGGATGTTCAGTTTTTCTTCGTCCATGGCAGCTTCGGCGATGCCAACGTCCGTAGGCTCGACAAGGAGCCGGGAATGACCATCGGTGTCTATCAGTGTCGCCCGGAGAGCCAGGGATCGATCCATATCGGCTCTTCGGACCCTTTAGCGGCGCCGAAAATCCGGCCGAACTTCCTTGATGTGAGCCTCGATCAGGAAACGCTAGTCGCTGGCATGAAGGTCGCTCGGAACCTTGGCGAAGCCGATGCTTTGGCGCGCTATACCGACTTCGAGATGAACCCGGGGCCGAATTATCAGACTGACGAAGAGTTGCTGGAATACGCCCGCAACACCGGCGCCACCACCTATCACGTCATGGGTACCTGCAAGATGGGCGCCGACGGCGACCCGATGGCGGTGGTCGATCCGCGTTTGAAAGTGCGTGGTCTCGACGGTCTGCGCGTGGTCGACGCGTCGGTGATGCCAACCATGCCGTCCGGCAACATCAACGCGCCGGTGATTATGGTTGCCGAAAAAGCGGCCGAGATGATCCTGGAGGATGCCGCAGCATAAGAGAGCCTATCCGGCGGCGGCCAGGAGCGCATCTATATCGAGGTGCGCCTCCAGGTGTTCGGCCAAAGCGTCGAGCGTCGCTTCGACGGTGGTGTCATAGGCGGTGCTGGACTTAACGCCGAACTGATCCAGATAGGCCCGGCGAAACGCGTCGGATGAAAACAGCCCGTGCAGATAGCATCCCTCGACCAGTCCGTCGCGTGAGACCGCGCCCTCGTGGCGTTCACCGCCATGTGCCTGGATACAGAGAAACGGGTTGGCACGGTCCGGGCCACTGGTCGTGCCGATGTGGATCTCGTAACCGGTCAACATGGTACCCGTCGTCTCGTGTCGAGCGCGCACATTGGCAAGTTGCTTGTCGCCACCAAGCGTTGTTTCGACATCCAATAAGCCGAGGCCTGGTGCCTCGCCCGCAGCACCTTCGGTGCCATCCGGGTCGCGCACGATCCGACCCAACATCTGATATCCACCACAGAGCCCAAGCACTCGTCCACCGCGCCGGTGGTGGGCGAGGATATCGATGTCCCAGCCCTGCTGTCGGATATACGCAAGGTCGGCCAAGGTCGCCTTGCTGCCCGGGATCAGGATCAGGTTACTGTCAGCCGGGATCGGCGAGCCTGGTTGGACGATCTCGACAGTTACGTCGGGCTCTAGGTTCAGCGGATCAAGGTCATCAAAGTTCGCGATCCGGGAAAGACGCGGCACGGCGATCTTGAAGCCGGCACGTTCGGCCGTCGTGGCGCGATCAAGGGTCACCGCATCCTCTGCCGGTAGTTTGTGTGCGTCGGTGAACCAGGGCACGAGACCGAATCCGGTCCAGCCGGTCCGGTTTGAGATCTCGGTAATGCCACTTTCGAACAAGCGCGCGTCACCGCGAAACTTGTTGATCAGATATCCCACAACCCGGGCCCGATCGCTCTCGGCCAGGATGGCGTGGGTGCCGACCAGGCTGGCGATAACGCCGCCCCGATCGATGTCGCCGATCAGCACCACCGGGCAATTGCTTGCCTCTGCGAACCCCATGTTGGCGATATCGCCGTCGCGCAGATTGATCTCCGCCGGGCTGCCGGCGCCTTCGACCAGCACGATATCCGCCTCCTGACGGAGACGCTCGTAGCTTTCCAGGACGCTTGATAGGAGCTGCGGTTTCCATTCCCGGTATTCAATTGCCCGGGCGTGGCCTTTGACGTGACCTTGGACGACGATTTGGGCACCGGTGTCGCTCTCCGGTTTAAGGAGCACGGGATTCATGTGCACGCTCGGCTCGACACCCGAGGCGCGCGCCTGAAGCGCCTGGGCGCGGCCGATCTCGCCGACATCTGCCGTCACGGCTGCATTGTTTGACATGTTTTGCGGTTTGAACGGCCGCACGCTGAGCCCGCGACGCAGCAGCGCCCGACAGAGACCGGCCACAAGCATCGACTTGCCGACATCGGAGCCGGTTCCCTGGAACATTAGCGCCCGAGTGGTTTTGCTCGAACCGGTAGTCATGTAAGCAGTAGCCTCAAAATGGCGTCGGCACGATGCCACCTTCAACCCGCAACGCCGCACCATTGGTGGCACTCGACGCCGGTGAGCAGACATAGGCGATCATGTTCGCCACTTCGTTCGTCGTGGCGTAGCGGCGCAGGATCGAGGTCGGTCGACGCACATCGAAGGTTTGTTGGATCAGGGCCTCAACCGTGGTGCCCTGTTCTTTGGCGCGCGCTTCCAATCGGGCGGGCGCCCCTTCGACCCAGGTCGGCCCAGGAAGCACGGAATTGACGGTTATGTTGGTCCCCGAAGTGAGTTGCGCCATGCCGCGGGCGATGGCGAGTTGGGCCGACTTTGAGAAGCCGTAGTGGATCATCTCTTTCGGGATATAGATGGCGGATTCCGAAGATATGAAAACGATCCGCCCCCAATCCTTCTTCAGCAACAATGGCAGATAGTGACGAGAAAGGCGCACGCCGCTCATCACATTGACGGTGAACATCTCCTCCCAGTCCGCATCCGTGGTCTCCTCGAACTCTTTTGGGCCATAGATGCCCATGTTGTTTACCAGGATGTCGAGATCCGGCACCGCCCCAATCACCGCCTTGCAACCCTCCGCAGTGCCGAGATCGGCAGCAATCCCTTGCAGTTTCGCACCCGGAACTTTCTCTGCAATTCCGGCTATTGCTTCGTCGACTTTGTTCTGGGCCCGGCCGCTGACGATTACCTCGGCCCCCATATTTGCAAGCTCGATCGCGGTTGCGAGCCCGATGCCACGGGTTGAGCCGGTCACAAGCGCGCGCTTGTTGGTGAGGTTTAGATCCATTTTGGAAGCACTCCTGGGTACTCTGGAAAATACAATGACGTAGATAGCATGCGCCTTAGATAGCACGTCATCCTGACTAAGCGGAGAGCAAGCCGGGATCTTGGTTCGGCACAAGTCCGGTTGGAGATCCCGGATCAAGTCCGGGATGTCTACAAATCAGACAACACTTACCCGAAGATCTTCTTCCAGTATGTATCTTTGGACGCGAGCAATCCGTCGCGGAAGGTGTAGATATCGACCGCGCGCACGTCGAAGGGGCCGCTATCTTTGAATTCACCCGATGCCCGATAGGTCACGAACACCTTGTCGCCAACCTGATAGTCCTCGGGCTCGGTGAAACGAATCGGAACGGATGACCGTTCGGCGCGCTCGACAACGGCCTGACAGCCGGCTGCAACACCTTTGATGATGCGCGCGTGGGGACTGTCGGAGCCTTCATAGAAAATCCAAACAAAATCGTCGGTCGCGCAAGTCTGGGCGCCTGTGACGTCGTTCGAATTGAAGGCCGGCGAAAATCGATCCATCAACGCTCTTTTCTCGGCATCCATGATGGCCTCCTGTACCTTACCCCATCAACCGCTCGTCGAACGGGCATCGGGTCAGGTTTTCGTATCCGTCTTCGGTGATCAAGATCTGATCTTCGAGTTTAACGCCCTCCCGGCCGCCAACCTCGCCGATATAAGCCTCGGCACAAAGTACCATGCCCGGCTCTAAGACACCGCCATAGCCATGGGCTTCGAAGTCTTCAGGGTATTTGATCGATGGCCATTCGTCGCACAGCCCAACGCCGTGAAATTTCGAACCGTAGCGTTGCGCCACATACTCCTCGGGCAATTTGTGTCCACCATGCGTAAGTTCCGAGAAGGTGACGCCCGGTTTCAACATGTCCATGTTGGTCATGATGTGCTCATGGGCGACATCATGCAGGCGGCGCTGCTCGTTTGACGGCCTGCCATCGCCGATGAACCAGGACCGTGATATGTCAGCGCAGATTCCATAGCAACCGATCATGTCGGTATCCAAGGCAAGGATTTCGTTGTTCTTGAGCACACGTGGGCCGCATTCCTGGAACCAGGGGTTTGTGCGAGGTCCAGAGGTGAGGATGCGGGTTTCGATCCACTCGCCGCCGCGACGAATGTTCTCCTTGTGTAACTCGGCCCAGATATCGTTCTCGGTGACGCCGGGGCGGGCCGCCTCGCGCATCGCCGCGACCGACTGCTCGCAGGCCCACATGGCGCAGCGCATGGCCTTGATTTCGTCCGGGCCCTTGATCGCGCGTGTGCGCTCAGTCAGTTCCTCGCCGTCATGCACCTCGATGCCGAGATGATCAAGCGCGCGTAATCCCGCGATCTGGATCTTGTCGACTGCCAGTCGCCTGTTGGCGCCAGCGTGCTCTCGCATCAACTCATCGATTTGGGCCGCGAACAGCGCTGCCTTTTCTTCCGTTCGTTGGGCGGTTGCAAAATAGAAGAAAGATCCGCCGGTCCGCACCTCGCGGACTAGAGGGTTATATTCCGAAAGAAATGCCCGCCCGCCGTATTCCCAGAGCACCATATGTCCATCGGCAAGTACCAGACAGGCGCGAAACGGGTTGTGCGTGGCCCAAACCTGCATCTGCGTGGTGTCGGTGGCGTAGCGGATGCTGAGTGGGTCATACATCAGCACCCCGGCCAAATCGCGCTCGACGATCGATCGGGTCAGTCTTTCCCACCTGTACCGGCGCATGGCTGGAAGGTCGGGGCTCTCGAGCCCGGCGGACTGCCATTCGGCATAGGCGATTGGGGTCGGGCCGATCTCGACCCGATCATCGTCATCCGGTGTATTGTCCGGCCGCATGTTGGAGCCGGGGTGACGCGAGGGGTCGATCTTGGGCGTGGGAATGGAATACGGCGAAGACATGCTCCTACACTCCGCTATGGGCTATTGTGATTGAACTGAGTATGGCCGCCCAAATCAATCGCCGAACGGTCCACGACCGAACAAAGCTAGCCCCGGGCAGACATCATGGTAACGATTGCACCGGCAAATAGAGTTTGTGACCTGGGGTGGTGGGGGGTGCGAGCAGGCGCCATAAATTCCCAGCCTGCGATTTGCCGGAACCTCAGCGCCCTCTGAGCATCACCAAGGCCAAGCCGAGCAAGAGCAGCAGTACAACTCCGGCCATCGCCGGGTTGTCGAGAGCAGGGCGGGCGAGTTCGACCAATGCGACCGAGGCCGCGTCGGCTGCGTTATCCTTCACGGGGTATTAGCTCCCAACGATGTTGTGTTCTGGTCCAAATGGAAATCCGGTGATGTTCTCGGCTCCGTCGGATGTAATGACGAGTATATCATGCTCTCGGTACCCGCCGGCACCGGGCTGGCCCTCAGGGACCATGATCATCGGTTCCATCGAGATCACCATGTTCGGCTCCAGAACCGTTTTGATGTCCTCGCGCAGTTCCAGCCCGGCTTCGCGACCATAGTAGTGGCTGAGCACACCGAAGGAGTGACCATAGCCAAATGTGCGATTGGCCAACAACCCATGCTCGGCGTAGATCTCGTTCAACTCGACCGCGATCTCGCCACAAACCGCACCCGGGCGGATCAGTTCCAGGCCACGGCGGTGCACTTTGCAATTAATCTCCCAAAGCTCCAGGTGCCGGTCGCTCGCCGTCTCGCAGAATAATGTGCGCTCAAGGGCCGTGTAATATCCGGCAATCATCGGAAAGCAGTTGAGGGACAAAATATCGCCGCTCTCGATTTGACGCGAGGTTACTGGATTATGCGCACCATCGGTGTTGATGCCGGACTGGAACCAGGTCCAAGTATCCATAAGTTCGGCATTCGGAAAGCTGCGGGCGATCTCGCGCACCATGGCGCCGGTTGAGGCGAGGGCCACCTCATGTTCCGGTACACCGGCACCAATCGCCTCAACGCAGGCGGCGCCACCGATATCGGCGATGCGCGCGCCCTCTTTGATAAGCGCGATTTCCTCCGCCGATTTCAGCATCCGCCGGCGCATACAGGCGGCGGCGATATCGACCAACTCCACCCCTTCAAGCGCTGATGCCAAGCGATCACGGAGAGCCAGGCTGACATGATCATGCTCGATGCCGACCCGTCGCGCAGTGTTCGGCACGACCGATCGAACCGCATGCTCGTAGTTGTCGCGCCGCCAGTCCGTATAGACAAGATTCCGGCCGACAGTGCGTCGCCATGGCTGGCCGCCGTCGATATTGGCCGTAATCGAGGTCACCTCATCGGAGGTGACGACCAGCGCATATACGCGCCCGAACGAACAATACAGAAAGTCAGCGTAGTAATTGATGTTGTGATATGAGGTGAAAACCGCAGCGTCGATACCGGATGAGGCCATGTGCTGTCGCAAGGCTAAAATCCGGCGAGCCATCTCCACCGCACTGAAGGTATGGTCTACCGGCGTACCGTTTTCGATGTGTTTAAGTCTCTCAAGTTCCATTGCCGCCTCCTGTCTCGAAGTCAGCCGCTTGCGCCGGCTTCGCTTCCGTCCTATGTCGAGGGGCAGACTATGGACTGGATGCGGAGCCGACAATGACCAAGGCCGACACGTTTGATCGCCTATCCGACCTACTGAAGTTGGCGCGGGCCGCCGGCGCCGAAACCGCCGATGCGGTTTGGGTGGAAAGCCGGTCGATGTCGGTCTCCCAGCGCATGCGTCAGCGTGAGGCGGTTGAACGGGCTGAATCGAGTGATATCGGCTTGCGCGTCATGATAGGCAAGTGCCAGGCCATCGTGTCATCGACCGATATATCGTCGGGCGCGTTGGGAGAGTTGGCCGAGCGCGCGGTTGCGATGGCGAAAGTGGCACCGGAAGATCCTTACTGCGGGCTCGCAGACGAAACAGCGCTCGCCCGTGACTGGTCGGTTTTAGACACCTATGACGAGACCGAACCGAGCCCGGAGACGCTGGCGGAGATGGCTTCGGTGGCTGAAGAGGCCGCTCTGGCGGTCGAAGGCATCAACAATTCCGAGGGTGGTGAGGCGGGTTGGGGCGAAAACCGGTTCGCGCTTGTCACCTCGACCGGCTTCTCAGGGTCTTATCGGCGTTCGAGTTCCAGTGTTTCGGCGGTCGTTCTGGCCGGCGAGGGCGACGGCATGGAGCGCGATTACGACTATTCTTCCAAGGTGTATTTCGCCGACCTTGAGGACCCGGCCGATATCGGGCGGCGAGCCGGCGAGCGCACCATCGCGCGCCTGAACCCTCGCAAGGTCAGTAGTCAACAGGCCCCCGTGATCTACGACCCGAAGGTCTCGCGCACTTTGATTGGCCATTTCGCCGGTGCGATCAGTGGCAGCTCCGTTGCGCGCGGCACCAGTTTCCTGAAAGACCGCATGGGAGAGCAGATCCTCTCACCCGGCATCACCATCGTCGATGATCCCCTGCGCGCGCGGGGGTTCCGCTCCAAGCCGTTCGATGGTGAGGGGATTGCCACCCAACGGCGAGAGATGGTGAGCAGCGGGGTACTTAACTCATGGTTCCTGGATCTCGCCACTGCGCGCCAACTGGGCCTTGAGACCACGGGCAACGCGTCTCGCGGGACCGGTGGCCCTCCTGGACCGGGTGCTACCAACCTCTATTGCGAGGCCGGATCAATCGGGCGGGACGCGCTGATCGCGGAGATAGACAACGGATTTTATGTCACCGAGTTGATGGGCATGAGTGTCAGCACGGTCACTGGCGACTACAGCCGTGGCGGTGCCGGGTTCTGGATCGAGAATGGCGAGATCGCCTACCCGGTTAGCGAACTGACGGTGGCTGGAAACCTGAAGGACATGTTCGTCAATCTGACGGTGGCCGACGACTTGGAATTCAAGTACGGCACCGATGCGCCGACAATCCGCGTTGACGGCATGACCATCGCCGGGGGCGGGTAAGGCCTCATTCCAGCGAAATTGCCGCTTCCAGGACCACTAGCGCGGTGGATGCCGTGCCAAATCCCGGTCTTGGTGGCATCAAGCACCAACCCTCTCGCCATCGTGAACGGGTGTGTCTGGTATCCCGGGTGAAGTGGTCTCATCTCTACTCGAACGAAAACCTTTGAGGAGCAGTGAGATGGTCACGGTGACATCCGGGCGGCTATCAATCCTCGCAGCCGTTGCGACCCTTGTGTCTGTAGCAATTCTTATTACCGTTCCTGGGCCAGCTAAGGCTCCATACTATCAGCCGGTCAACGCACGAGACACGGTCGCAATGCACGGCTACGACCCGGTGGCTTACTTTATCGATGGCGAAGCGCGGCGTGGTTCACCTGAGCACACGACGACGCACAACCACTTCACCTATCAGTTCGAATCAGAAGATAACCTGGCGTTTTTCGAGGCCGACCCAGACGCTTACTTGCCGGAATTTGGCGGCTTCAGCGTTTATGGTGTCACCAAACAGAAGACCTATGATGTGAATCCAGAAGTCTTCAACATCATCGACGGAAAACTTTATCTGAGCCGAAATCGAAAAGTCCAAGAGCTTTGGCAGGTCAATCCAGAAGGCTACATCGAGACGGCGCGGCGGGTCTGGGCTGAAATTCCACTGGGGCGTTAGTTTCAGCCGAAGCCTTGCTGTGATCCGGCGTGGCGGCTATCGATGGTCGCGATTCCCCCGGCGTGTTATTGTCCGGCGCATAATTTGCCGCGAACGGATTGAACACCGACTTGTCGAACGAGAGCGCATCGCTGGACGCTACTACCGGGCACACCCCGGGGCATAATACGGGGCACACCCAAAGCCGCGCGCTGGTCATGCGTTTGCTACGGGACCATGTGCGGCCGTATTGGCCGCGTATTGCCGTTGCCATGGCGATGATGGCGGTCGTTGCGGCTGCAACCGCCGGCCTCGCGTTTTTGATGGAAACCATCCTCGACAGCGTGTTCACGGAGCGCGATCGCTCGAGCCTGGTTGCCGTCGCCCTCACCGTCTTCGCCGTCTTCGTCACCAAAGGGCTCGCTACGTACGGCCAGAACGTGCTGATGAGCTATGTTGGCCAACGGGTGTTGGCGGACCTCCAAAACCGCATGTTCCGACACCTGCTTTCGGCTGATCTCGCGTTCTTTCAGAACAATTCGAGCGGTGGTCTGATCGCGCGCTTCATCAATGACGTAGAGAAGATGCGAGGGGCGGTCACCAATGGCCTGACCGCGATCGGCAAAGACAGTCTGACGGTAATCTTCCTGGTCGCTTTGATGTTCTATCAGGATTGGATGCTGGCAGCGGCTGCGTTCTTCGCATTTCCGACGGCGATCTATCCACTGGTTCGAATCGGTCGGCGCATGCGCAAGGTGTCGGCCAATACTCAGGTTGAAGTGGCGCAGTTCACCACGCTTCTGTCAGAGGTTTTCCAGGGTGCGCGCCACGTTAAGGCCTATGGTATGGAGAGCTATGAGCGCGCCCGTGCTGGCCGGGTGATTGATCGCTTGTTCGAGCTGGTTTACAAGGCCGCGCGAACCAAGGCGGCCTCCTCACCGATCATGGAAACGCTCGGCGGCGTTGCCATCGTGATCGTCATCTTTTACGGCGGTTGGCAGGTGATCGAAGGCACCCGGTCGACAGGAACCTTCTTCTCGTTTGTCACTGCACTGCTGCTTGCCTACGAGCCGATGAAGAAACTGGTCAATCTGAACGCCAATTTGCAGGAAGGGCTCGCGGCTGCGGATCGCGTGTTCTCATTGATCGACCGGGCACCAGCGATTGTCGACGCGCCAGGTGCATTGGAAATCGACCGGGCACGCGGCGAGATCCACTTCGAGAACGTGCGGTTCGCCTACGCTACCGATAAGCCGGCCCTGGACGGCGTATCGCTCACCGTCCCCAAGGGAGAGACTGTCGCATTGGTCGGGCATTCCGGCGGCGGCAAGTCGACAATCCTCAATCTGATCCCCCGATTCTTTGATCCCGAGGGCGGTCGCGTGACGCTCGACGGGGTCGATATCCGCGAGGTGACGATTGCCTCCTTGCGGCGGCAAATCGCCTTGGTTAGCCAAGAGGTCACGCTGTTTGACGACACGATCTATTCCAACATCGCCTATGGCCGGCAGGATGCGAGCGAGGAAGAGGTCTTCGAGGCGGCGCGCGCAGCGGCGGCTGACGGATTCATTCGCGATTTGTCGGAGGGTTACGAGACCCGCGTTGGTGAACACGGTGTCCGGCTTTCCGGCGGGCAGCGTCAACGCATCGCGATTGCGCGGGCAATGCTGAAAGATGCACCGATCCTGCTGCTCGACGAGGCGACCTCGGCCCTGGATACGGAATCGGAACGTCTGGTGCAAGATGCTCTCTCCCGCCTGATGCGCGGCCGCACCACCATCGTCATTGCTCATCGCCTTTCGACCGTGACCTCGGCCGATCGCATCCATGTCGTCGATCGGGGGCGGGTGGTCGAATCGGGTCATCACGCGGAGTTACTGGCCAAGGGCGGGATCTACGCCACCCTGCACGCGCTGCAATTCTCCGGCGACGATACACTGGACCGAACAGCCGTGACGCAAGTCGGGGATTGAGATCGGGCAATGCTCAAGAAGCTCCTGCGCAGCGCTGTCGGACAGGCGATCCTGAGTTGGTTGATCGCCCGGGTGATCAAGTTTGTGGGCGGTTCCATTCGCTGGGAAACCATTCGCCCGGAGGTTCGGGACCGATTGGTGACAGGCGATCTTGCTCCGGTTGTCGGCGTTTTCTGGCACAACCGCATCATGTTGATGACCCATATGTGGCCGAAGGAAATTCCCTGCGCCTTGTTGCAGTCGCCACACCCGGACGGCCAGGTGATCGCCCGCGCCATTCAGTCCATGGGCTTTCAGACGGTCTGGGGTTCTTCGACCAAAGGCAAGGGCGGTGCCGCCGGATTGCGCAATATGATCAAGACCTTGCGCGGCGGTGTCAGTGTTGGCATCACACCGGATGGGCCGCGTGGACCGCGGATGCGGCTCAATCCCGGAGTTATCGCGACGGCTCGTATGTCGGGGCGACCGATCCTGCCGGGGGCCTGGGCGGTCGAGCGGCGTAAGGCGTTGAAAACCTGGGAACGGTTTATGCTCGCGCGGCCCTTTACCCGAGGCGTCTTCGTCTGGGGTGAGCCGATCCACGTGCCCAAGGATATGAGCGAGGCCGAGGCCGAGACCTGGCGTAAGCTGGTCGAGGACAAACTGACCGAGGTCACCGACGAGGCCGATCGCTATTTCGGACACGAACCGATTGAACCGGCACCTGTAAAGCCCGCGCAAAAAGCCACAGGAGATCGCGGATGATCCTGTCGCTCTACCGATCGATCATGACGTTGGGTGAGCCGCTAATCGAGCGCGTGCTGGCCAATCGCCTGGCGCGCGGTCGAGAGGATCCCGTCCGTATTGGCGAGCGCCGTGGCGTGGCCGCGGTCACACGGCCCGAAGGCCAGATCATTTGGTTGCATGCCGCCAGTGTCGGTGAGAGCATCGGCGCGCTCGGCCTTATGGAATGCCTGTTGAAGCGCATGCCGGACAGCCACTTGCTGGTGACGACGGGCACTCTCAGTTCAGCCGAGCTGCTGGCGAAGCGCTTGCCGGAACGTGCGATACATCAGTTCGTGCCGGTCGACCGGCCGGCCTGGGTGACGAAGTTTCTCGATTATTGGAAACCGGATCTATCTGTCGTGATGGAATCGGATTTTTGGCCAAACCTGATCCTTGAAACTCATCGCCGCCACATTCCGATTTGTGTGGTCAATGGCCGGATGTCTGCCTCGTCCTTCAATCGGTGGCGCTGGTCTGGGGTTCTGGCACGCCCGTTGTTTCAAGCCTTTGAACTGGTGCTGACAGCGAACGAAGCTCAGGCCGAGCGGTTCCGCTCGCTCGGTTCACCCGAGGTTGAAGCGCTCGGAAATATCAAGCTCGCGGCACCGCCGCCACCGATCGACGGTGTCCCGCCCGTGGAGATCGAAGCCGGCGAGGGCCGACCCATCTGGCTTGCTGCCAGCACGCATGAGGGTGAGGAAACAGCAGCACTCGACGCCCATGAAATTGCCAATGCTCAGCATCCCAATCTGTTGACGATCATTGCGCCACGTCACCCGGCTCGCGCCGACGGGGTTGCAGAAACGGCTCAGGTCCGTGGATGGGTCCTCCAACGTCGCTCGTCCGGTGAGGCGATCACGTCAGATGTCGATATTTACTTGGTAGACACCCTGGGCGAGCTCGGCAGGTTCTTCGATCTGGCGCCGGTGGTGTTCGTTGCCGGATCTTTCGTTCCGGTCGGTGGCCACAACCCGATTGAGCCAGCGCATTACGATTGCGCCATCTTGTTCGGTCCGCTGATGAGCAAGAACATCGAGATTGCCGATGAGATGAAATCGCGCGGCGCCGCTCTCGAAGTCTCGGATGCCACGACCTTGGGTCAAACCGTGGCCCGGTTGTTGTCCGATGAGGCCGAGGTAAAGCGTCTGGCCGAGGCGGCGCGCGGTCTGTTGAGCGACCACTTAGGCGTCACGGATACCGTAGCGCGCCGGCTGACTACATTGCTGGAAGCCCGAGCAGTCGCAGAGCGGGGGCGGATGTGAGAGCGCCGCAATTCTGGTCGCACGATGGATTGGCCGCGCGGCTTCTCGCCCCACTCGGGTTGATTTGGGATGTGCCTGGTCGATACCGGCGAACCCATGCCAGACCCTATGATCCGGGCGTTCCGGTTATTTGTGTCGGCAATCTGGTGGTCGGCGGTGCCGGTAAGACACCTGTTGCAATTTCAATTGGCCAGATGTTGCAAGCGCGTGGCTTGGATGTAGGTTTTTTGTCGCGCGGATACGGCGGCAAACATCCGGGCCCCTTGAAAGTCGATCCGACAGTCCACACCGCTAGCGTCGTCGGCGACGAGCCTCTCTTGCTCGCGGAAACAGCACCGACTTGGGTTTCGTCCGATCGTCGAGCTGGCGCCCGCGCCCTGGTCGGAGCCGGCGTCGAGGCGATCGTCATGGATGACGGCTACCAGAACATGAGCCTCGCCAAGTCGATCTCATTGTTGGTGGTCGATGGCGCCGTCGGGTTTGGCAATTGCAGAGTTATGCCCGCCGGCCCTCTCAGGGAGCCTCTCGCCGCCGGATTGGCGCGCGCCGATGCCGTGGTGATTGTTGGCGAAGATATTTTTGACCTCTCGAGAGGATTTGGCGAACATCTGCCGCTGCTACGCGGCACTGTGCAGCCTTCGACTGAGACCCAGGCGCTCAGCGGGCGCCGTCTGCTTGCTTTTGCCGGTTTGGCCCGGCCTGAAAAACTGTTCGAAACTTTGGCCACCCTGGGCGCGGATCTCGCCGAGACCGCCGCGTTTCCCGATCATCACCGCTACACCGAGGTCGAGCTTGCCGCCCTCGCAACCAGAGCCGAGCAACTTGGAGCGGAGCTGGTTACGACCGCCAAGGACCATGTCCGTCTTGGCCCGGTGTGGCAGGAGCGGGTCTTGCGCGCCGAGATTGATTTCGTTTGGCAGGACGCCAACGCAATTGCCGCGCTGCTTCAGCGGGTTGAGGGAGCTAGCCAGCGATGAGCCGGCAAAAATCAGCCACCGGCCGCACGTTCAAACGATGGGTCTTGCGACCGATCACCGGGGCCGCGGTTTGGCCGCTCTATTGGTTCTTGCGCTTGTTGCCGTTGGATCCGGCATCCTGGCTCGGGGGTGCTGTAGCCCATACGATCGGTCCCTGGCTTTCGGTTGGCCGCCGGGCTGCGGATAATCTTCGGCGCTGTTTTCCTGAGAAAGATGAGGCGGAAATAACCGAGATTCTCGCCGAGGTCTGGGACAATCTCGGCCGGGTTGCAGGTGAATACGCCCATCTCGACGAGTTCGACGTTTCCGGCAACGATCCGAGGGTCGAACTGGTTGGCCTCGAACATTTGGAGGCGGTGCGTGATGATGGGAAGCCGGGTATTTTCTTTTCAGCCCATCTCGCCAACTGGGAAATCCTCTCGCTTGGAGCCACGGCCCATGGATTGCCGCTGACCAGAATCTATCGGGAGATGAACTCGCCGCTGGCCGAAAAATTACTCCGACGGGGGGTCTCGCCGGTCGCGGGCGATCTCGTTCCCAAGGGCCGAGTGGGTGCCATGGCGCTCAATCGAGCCATGAAAGCAGACGGCCATATCGCATTGATGGTCGACCAGAAATTGAATGAGGGCATTGAGTTACCATTCTTCGGCCGCCCCGCAATGACCGCCCCGGCACTGGCCAGTTTCGCGTTGAAATACCGCTGCCCGGTGGTGCCGACCCGAGTTGAGCGGCTCGGCGGCGCGCGATTTCGGGCAACGATCTATCCACCGATGGAACTTCCTGACAGTGGTGACAGAGAAGCCGATACCCGCGTCTTGATGACGCAGGTTAATCAGATCGTCGAAGATTGGGTCCGCGAGCGTCCGGGTCAGTGGTTTTGGCTGCATCGGCGCTGGCGGGACTAACGGGCGAGATTGAGCCGTTAATCCAAGCCTCAGCCTGTCGGCCTCCACGGGCGGAAATGCTTGCCGAGTTTTAAGCCCTGGCCTTGATAGTTCGAGCCGGTTCCGGAGGC
>JABIRP010000429.1 GCA_018699735.1 Rhodospirillaceae bacterium
AAGGCGGCGTCACACCAAGCCCAAGCGCTAGTAATTCCGTCGTCTCCATCGAACTCGCCCCCGCAAAATTGCTCACCGCGGAGACGATAATTCAACTCAGTATTAACTGTTGAGATTCCACTTGAAACGTCGAGGAGCCGAGAAAATGCGATATTTGACTGGATTTGCGGCGGCGACGGTCGCCGTTGCTTTCGCGAGCGGTGCCATCGCTGGTGAAGTTAAGCTACCGAAAACAATGGCTTGGTCGGCCTACGGCCTGAAATCCTCGGGCTATGCCCATTCTGTCGCAATCGGCAAGGCGCTGAAGGAAAACTACGGCATCAGCCTGCGGGTGGTACCCGGCAAGAACGATATTGCGCGGCTGACCCCGCTTAAAAACGGCCAGGTTCAAGTGACGGCGAATGGCGTCGGCACTTATTTCGCTCAGGAAGGCGTGATGGTTTTCGGCGCCCCCAAATGGGGACCACAGCCGCTTCGCATCATCCTGTCTTCCAAAGGCAAAGCCGGCCTGATGGTTGGTGTCGCGGACGACGTCGGGATCAAGACGCTCGCCGACCTTAAGGGCAAGCGGGTCGCCTGGGTGAAGAGCGCCCCGGCCTTGAACCACAACGTCGGCGCTTTCCTCGCCTTCGCAGGCTTGAGCTGGGACGACGTCAAGAAGGTCGAAGTCGGTGGTTTTAGCGCCTCGTGGAAAGCCATACAGAACGATCAGGCCGACGCCGCATTCACCATCACCGTGTCGGGCGCCCCCAAGGCTGTCGCCGCCACGCCGCGTGGTCTTGCCTGGCCGGCAACGCCACATAACGACAAAGCCGGCTGGGATCGCATGCTCGCGATGGCGCCGTATATGACCAAAAACATAGTGAGCGTCGGCACCAATGTCGACAAGAAGAACCCGATCGAAGGCATGGCCTACCCCTATCCGATCCTCACGGTCTACGCCAAGGAGAGCAACGACTTTGCCTATAGCCTCGCCAAGGGCATCTCCGAGAGCTATGACAGCTTCAAGGACGGTGCACCGGGAGCCAAAGGCTGGGCGATGTCGAACCAGACCCTTGAATGGGCGGTTCCGTACCACGATGGCGCCGTCGCCTACTTCAAGGAAATCGGCAAATGGACCGACGCGATGCAGAAGCATAATGACGGGCTGATCAATCGTCAGAACGTGATGCTGGTCGCCTGGGACGCGTATTCCAAGGCCGCCGACAAAAGCGACAAGGATGCATACGTGAAAGGCTGGATGAGAGCCCGCAAGAAGGCCCTCATGGCTGCCGGCATGGATCCGATCTTCAATTAATCTGATCAAAGATCGGACGAACGACCTAAATGTCTAATGCCGACGACAATACGGCGGTGGCGGAAACACTTCGCCACCGCCCACTTTCGGAATTTTGGACGGTGGTGGTCCTCGTGTTCACCACCGTTTCCATTATTCTGTCGATCAACCAGATCTATAATTTGGG
Source organism: Rhodospirillaceae bacterium (assembly GCA_018699735.1). Taxonomy (GTDB): domain Bacteria; phylum Pseudomonadota; class Alphaproteobacteria; order Thalassobaculales; family Thalassobaculaceae; genus JABIRP01. Next base: position 1,464 of record JABIRP010000429.1, read on the forward strand.
GTTCCTGGTTGATCATGTGATCCTCGACAATCAGTTTCTCTATCTGCTTGCTGCCTCGCTGTTGCCGTTGGTCTTTCTGATCTTCCCGATGCGTCAGGCAGAGGTACAGAAACTCCCGGTCCACGATATCGCCCTTTTCGCCGCGTCCCTCGCAATCGGCTGCTATCTCGCCTGGCATGGCGACACCTCGATCGAGGAGGGCTGGGAGTACGATGCGCCGGATCACGCGCGCTACGCATCCTATGTACTTTGGGCACTGTTAATCGAAGCCGTACGGCGCGCCGGTGGCATGGCGTTGACGGTCATCGTTTTGGTTTTCGCCTTTTACCCGCCCTTCGCCGAGCAAGTCCCGGGCCCAATCCAGGGCTTTCCGGTGCCGATGTGGAATCTCGGTCAATACTACGCCTTCTCCGAGGAAGCGATCCTGGGCATTCCCATGCAGGCGCTGGGCCTGCTGGTCCTCGGCTTCATCATTTTCGGCATCGCACTGCAGCACACGGGTGCGGGGCGCTTTTTCATCGACTTTGCATTCGCCCTGCTCGGCCATGTGCGTGGCGGAGCCGCCAAGGTCTCGATTTTTTCCTCCGGGTTGCTCGGCTCGATGAGCGGGTCGGTGATCACCAACGTGCTGACCACCGGTGCGCTGACGATCCCGGCGATGAAGCGCACCGGGTTTTCACCGCGCTATGCCGCCGGTGTCGAGGCCTGCGCTTCGACCGGCGGTGTGTTGATGCCGCCTGTGATGGGCGCCACCGCGTTTGTCATGGCCTCATTCCTTGAGGTCCAATACATCGAAGTGGCGATCGCCGCCGTCATCCCTTCGTTACTCTTCTATCTCGGATTGTTTCTGCAAATTGACGCTTACGCGGCACGCAGCGGTTTGAAGGGGTTGCCGCGCGACGAAATGCCGAAACTGGGGACCGTGATCAAGCAGGGTTGGCACTATATCTTCGCTTTCGGCCTGCTGGTCTTCATGCTGCTCGAACTGAAGCGCGAGGCCCAAGCACCGTTCTACGCCACCGCGATGTTAATCGCGAGCAACCAGATCTTCGGCCAGCGTTGGGGCTGGAAGCAGGTGATCGATTTCGTCTACGACATCGGCAAAATCCTGGCCGAGTTGGTCGCTATCCTGGCCGCAATCGGCCTGATCATCGGCGCGCTGGTGGTCACTGGTCTCGCCGGCACAATCGCCACCGACCTGATCATCCTGGCCGGCGGCAACGTCTATGTCCTGCTGCTCATGGGGGCCGCAACCAGCTTCATCCTGGGCATGGGCATGACGGTGACGGCGGCCTACATCTTCCTCGCCATCGTCCTGGCACCATCGCTAATTAGCGCCGGCCTGGACCCCATGGGCGTGCACCTTTTCATCCTCTATTGGGGCATGTTGTCCTACATCACGCCGCCCGTGGCGCTCGGTGCGTTCGCGGCCTCCACGCTTTCCGGCTCAAAACCTATGGCGGCCGGTTTCGCCGCCATGAAGCTGGGGAGCATCATTTATTTCATACCGTTCTTCTTCGTACTTAACGCGGCGCTGATATTGCGCGGTGAGTTGAGCGATATCCTGATCGTCCTGGCGACCTCGGTACCAGGCGTCCTATTGATCGCGGCGGCGACGCAGGGATATTTGCTGGGCCTTGGGAGATTGAATGACGGGCCCATCGGATATTTGACCAAGTTCCTGCTTTTCTTCGGTGGGTTGGCGTTTGCCTTCCCTGGAAGTGAAGCCGTTGGCATCAACCACATCGAGAGCGCTGGAATTGGCGCCGCCATGACGACTGTCGCTATTGTCATCCATCTGGCGACACGACCTAGATCCGAGCAAGATGTGGGGGTCAATCCATAAGTTCAAATTGGGTCGTACGCGTGCGCGATGACATACGGCGCCTATCCTGGGAGTAACCGAAAAACACTGCGGGAGCAGGTCTAACGGGACTTTGAGACGACCGTTATTTCCCGGTATAGCGAAGTCATCATTCGGCATTGGGTGACTAAGAACAAAGGCGCAAAACAGCCTTACTCGAGTTCTTGACCGAGACGATGCTTCAAGATTTTCCCACTCGCCGCTGCGGGCAGCTCGTCGCGAAATTGATAGAGCGACGGCCGTTTGTAAGGCGCAAGTTTGTCGGCAATGAAATCGCGCAGATCGTCTTCGGTGACACGCTTGCTTTCGAGCGGTTGCACAAATGCCACCACCTCTTCGTTCCCGCCGACCAAGCGACCGATGACAGCCGCAAGCGCAACATTGGGATGGCTGGACAATACGGCCTCGACCTCGGGCGGGTAGACATTGAAACCTGACCGGATAATCAGCTCTTTTAGGCGGCCAACGATATAGATGTAGCCATCAGCATCAACCCGGGCCAAGTCGCCAGTTCGCAGCCAGCCGTCCGGGCCGATCACTTCAGCCGTACGGCCCGGATCTCGGTAGTAGCCTTTCATGACTAACGGGCCCCGAACCATCAATTCGCCGATTTCGCCGGCCAGCATCTCATCGCCGGAATCCGATACCACTTTGATTTCGACACCCGGCACAACTACGCCCACCGTATCGTCTGGCCTCGGATCATCCATTCGCGCGACACAGACCGTGGGCGATGTTTCAGTTAGGCCATAGCCGTTTATCAACGGTATACCGGTTACGGTTTCGATTCGGCGTTTTAGATCAAGATCGACCGGTGCGCCGCCAATCGAGGTGTAGCGGAGGTTCGGAGCCGCCAGCGGTTCGCCCTTCAATTCCGCCCGCTCGAGAAGCCGCTGATACATTGCCGGCACCCCCATGAAGATCGTCACACCTTCTTTTGCCAA
>JABIRP010000058.1 GCA_018699735.1 Rhodospirillaceae bacterium
GCGCCGGCGATTTGGCGGGTCTGCAGGGCTTTGACCAGGGCCGCCTCGTCAATCACCTCACCGCGCGAGGTGTTGACGATATAGGCGTGCGGCTGCAGCAGCTTCAGACGCCTCGGTGAGATCAGGTGGTAGGTGGCCGGCGTGTGCGGGCAGTTGACCGAGACGATGTCCATGCGGCCCAGCATTTGGTCGAGATTGTCCCAATAGGTCGCCTCGAGCTCTTCCTCGATCTCGGGGTGGACTGGATTGCGGTTGTGATAGTGGATCGAAAGACCAAACCCGCGCGCCCGGCGCGCCACCGCCTGACCGATTTGCCCCATGCCGACGATACCAAGGCGTTTGCCGTGAATCCGGTGGCCGAGCATCGAGGTTGGCGCCCAGCCGGTCCAAAGACCCGAGCGCATCAGCTTCTCACCTTCGACCAGGCGCCGCGGGACCGCCAGGATCAGCGCCATGGTCATATCGGCGGTGTCTTCGGTCAGAACGCCGGGGGTATTGGTCACCGCGATGCCGCGCTTCTTGGCGGCGGCCAGATCGATGTGGTCGACGCCAGTGCCGAATGAGGCGATCAGTTTTAGCTGCTCGCCAGCCTGCTCGATAATCGCGGCATCGATGGTGTCGGTCACGGTCGGGACCAGGACTTCGGCCTCTTGTACGGCTTCGATCAAGGCGGCGTGGTCGAACGCCTCGTCGGTCGTGTTCAGGCGAACCGTGAACAGTTCCATCATCCGGGTTTCTACCGGATCGGGAAGTTTCCTGGTGACCACGACGATGGTCTTTTTGGTCGGCATCAGCGGCGTCCTCGAATGCTGTGGTTTAGCCGGGCGTTCAGCCGGGATATCAGGCGAACCGGAACTTGTCCATCACCGGTTCGCGATGAGCCGATATTGTGGCTATAGTCCTTAACGGCCACAACACTTGGTGCTACCATAGTGGATCATTCACCAACTTGCGACGTTATCAAATGGACCTCCTCGACCGCCGCCGCATGTTTATGGTCCTCCTGACGGCCGCATTTCTTTGGCTTGGCATCGGTGATTCGGCTGTGGCCGCCGGGCGCACGCTTGGGAGCGAGACCGGTTTGCCGATCCCGCGCTACGTCACCTTGCGCTCGAACGAGGTCAACCTGCGCACCGGGCCCGGCGTGCGCTATCCCGTCGACTGGGTGATGCAACGCCGCCACATGCCAGTCGAGATCGTTGCCGAGTTCGACACCTGGCGCAAGGTCCGCGACCCGGAAGGCACCGAGGGTTGGGTGCATCAGTCGATGCTGTCGGGCCGCCGCGCTGTATTGGTCCTGGGCTCTCTCAGGACGCTCAGACGATCCCCGAGCGATACCGCCCCGGCCATCGCCCGCGTCGAGGCGGGTGTCGTCGCCTGGCTCGAGGGCTGCCGCCCGGAATGGTGCGAGATCGAGGCCGAAGGCCTCTCCGGCTGGATCCACCGCGCCCATGTCTGGGGCGTGCGCATCGACGAGGGGCGCAAGAGGTAGTTTTAGCGGCCCCTGTCCCTAGGATGTGCCCGCCGGTGCACATCCATCAGGCGTTCCGCATCGACCGAAGTGTAACGCTGGGTGGTTGAGAGCGAGGCGTGGCCGAGGAGTTCTTGGATCGTGCGTAGGTCGCCACCGGCGCCCAGCAGGTGCGTGGCGAAAGAGTGGCGGAGTGCGTGCGGCGTGGCGCTCTCAGGCAGGCCAAGGGCGCCCCTAAGTTTTCGCAAAGTTGCCTGGAACACTGCCGGGTTCAACCGCTTGCCGCGGGCGCCGACGAACAGTGGGCCATCGGCACCGGGCTGGTAGGGGCACATCGTTGCGTAGCGCTCGATCCGCTGCGCCACCTCGGGCAGGATCGGGACCATGCGCTGTTTGCCACCCTTGCCGAGGATGATCAGGCTATCGGCGAGCGGCAGTATCGAGCGGTCAAGGGCGATCGCCTCGCCGATCCGCAGACCAGCACCGTAAAGCAACGCCACCATCGCTTCATCGCGTGCGGCGATCCACGGTTCGAGCGCCATGTCGCCGATCTGATCGAGGGTGTCGGCGGCATCTTCCGTGTTCAGAGCCTTTGGGACTGAGGCCGGCAGGCGCGGTGAGCGCACGGCATGCACCGCACTATTGGTGACTAAGTTTCGGCGCTCGAGAAACCGGTAGAAGCCGCGAACCACCGAAAGCGCGCGGGCACTTGAGGCGCGTTTGACACCCTCGGAGACGCGCCGGGCGAGGAAGGCACGGAAATCGCCAGGCTTCAGTCCGGCCAGTCCATTGAGATCAGCCGGCCCGCCCAAGTGATCCGACAGAAATCCCAGAAACCCGAACAAATCACGGCGATAAGCGGAGATGGTGTGGGTGGACGCGCGCTTCTCGGTCTCTAGCCACAGAAGCCAGCGCTGGATCGCGTCCAGCAGCGCCGGGTCCTCGACGCCGTGAACGGTGAGCTGGGTCGGCGCTAACCGGGCAGGCTCAGCCATTGTCGGATCGTAATTTCGAGCGCTCGGGCGAGAAATCCTAAAAGCTCCGTGCCCTGGCCTTGCGAGAACTCGTCCTCGCGACGGGAGCCGAGCACCAGCAGCCCGGTCGGCGCCTGGGTGCTGATATCCAAACGCACCAAAGCCTGTGAGCGAATTAAACCGGCGGCGGCGCCAAATAGGCGTCGGTCGCCTTTTTCCATCTCTGAGCCGAGCAAGACATCCTGGTCGGGTCCAAGCGTGGCGTTGATCGTGCCGGCCGGCAGGGATCGCACACCGGCTGAATATGCTTTTGGCACCGGTACGTCACCAGCCTCGACGCAGAGCGTTACCGCATCGAGGTCAAGCAGAACGGCCAGGTCGGTGGTCACGGCCTGGATCAGGCCCTCGAAACTGCGGGCGCCCAGCACCGTCAGGGCGGCGCCGTGCACCCGGGTGAGCGTTGACTGGTTGCTGCGGGCGGCGTGGATCAGTTGGTCATAGCCTTCGCGCAGCCTTGCGTTCTCGTCACGCAATCGATGCAACATGAAGTGCTGCATGTCGACGACCGTTCCGGCGGAGCGGGACGGCGGTGAGAGCACGTCCATCAGATCCGGGTTCTCAATCAGGAAATCCGGGTTCCGCCTGAGATAATCAGCGACTGCGGCCGCCTTAACGGAATTTGCGGTTTCTGAGTTTTCGGGCGTCTGCGCGCGTTGGTTCTCTAGGCCGCTAGATTTTAGTTTAGCAGATTTCGGTTTTGCTGATTTCGATTTGGCCTTCTCGGTCATGCCGCACCACTTTTGTCGCCGAGGATGGTTTGCCCGGTTTTCTCCCAGTCTGCGAGAAAGGCGGCAAGACCCTTGTCAGTCAGGGGATGGGCGTAAAGCTGGCGCAATACGGCCGGCGGAATGGTCGCGACATCGGCGCCCATCTTGGCCGCTTCAACGACATGTGCCGGGCCACGAATCGAAGCGACCAGCACTTCGGTCGCAAAGTCGTAGTTGGTATAGATCTCAACAATTTCGGCAATGAGATGCATGCCATCGACGCCGATGTCGTCGAGCCGACCGACGAACGGTGAAATGAATGTCGCTCCGGCCTTGGCGGCGAGAAGCGCTTGGGCGGCGGAGAAACAGAGGGTTACATTGACCATCGTGCCTTCGTCCGACAGCGCCTTGCAGGCCTTCAATCCATCGACGGTGAGCGGCACCTTGACCGCAATATTGTCGGAGATCTTGGCCAGATGACGGCCTTCGGCAAGCATGGCCTTTACGTCTGTCGCGGTGACCTCTGCACTGACCGGGCCATCGACCGCCTCGCAGATTTCGCGCAGGACTTCAAGATACGGCCGGCCGGCCTTGGCCATCAACGAAGGGTTCGTGGTTACCCCGTCGAGCAGTCCGGTGCTGGCGAGATCCTTGATCTCAGCGACGTCGGCGGTATCGACAAAAAACTTCATGGTATTGCGGTCCCGAACGGCTTGGTTAAGCGTATTTGCCCAAATCAGCGTCGAGTCTAACCCATGGTGTCGACGCTGGCCAGCAGCCGGATGGGTCAATTTGGCCGGATTTGGCGATTTGCGCGCCGCCGGTTGCGGCAAGGGGCGATGGCGGCGCACACTCGCCGGCCGGACAAGAGGGCGATATGAACGACGGAACAGCGGAGGATTTGGCAGGAGGGTTGTTCGACGGCCGTGACGACGGCCGTGACGACGACTGCGACGGCCATCGCGTTGCCGTGCTGCTGCCGTTACCGTTAGCCACGCCCTATGACTATCTGGCGGCGCCAGAACTCGGCCTTGCGCGCGGTGATATCGTACGGGTGCCGTTCGGCCATCGGGAAGCGGACGGCGTTGTTTGGGGCCCCGGATCGGACGAGCTTCCCACGGCGAAACTGAAACCTGTGGCACGGCGGCATGATGTTCCTCGCATGAGCGAAGAGCTCACCGGTCTGATCGATTGGGTTGCGTCTTATACCTTGGCGCCGCCGGGCTCGGTATTGCGGATGGCGATCAGTGTGCCGGCCGCTTTCGATCCCCCGGCCCCGACCATCGCCTATGCGCGATTGAACCAAGACATAGAGCCACCTGAACTCCGCCCCCAGATCCGTATGACGCCCGCGCGGGAACGGGTGCTGCGGGTTCTGGCCGATGGGCCGGCGATGACCGGGCCCGATCTGGCACGCGAGGCCGCAGTTGGCAGCGGCGTTATTAAGGGCTTGGTCCAAACCGGCGCAATCGCGCGGGTCGAACTGCCAGCGGCTCCGCCGGTCTCGCCGCCGGAACCTGACCACCCAGGCCCCGCGCTTAATACAGAACAACAGACTGCCGTGGCAGCTTTGCTGTCAGACCTGGGGGCTGACCTGGGGGCTGGCGCGTTTTCGGTGTCGCTGCTCGACGGGGTTACTGGATCCGGTAAGACGGAGGTCTATTTCGAGGCTGTCGCCGAAGCGCTGCGAGCCGGCCGGCAAGTCTTGGTTCTGCTGCCCGAAATTGCACTTTCGGCACAGTGGCTCGATCGATTTCGGGCGCGCTTTGGGACTGTTCCAGCGGAATGGCACTCGGATCTGACCCAAAAACGCCGGCGCGAGACTTGGCGGGCGGTCGCCGAGGGAACGGTGAAGGTGGTCGTTGGCGCCCGCTCGTCGCTGTTCCTGCCGTTTCGGGATCTCGGGCTGATCATTGTCGACGAAGAGCACGAGCAGGCATTCAAGCAGGAGGACGGCGTCCGCTACCAGGCCCGTGACATGGCGGTGGTTCGCGCCAGTCTGGCCAAAGTTCCGATCGTGCTCGCCTCGGCGACACCATCGCTTGAGTCATTGGCCAATGTTGAACGCGGCCGGTACCGGCATCTGCGACTGAGAGACCGACATGGGGCAGCCGAGATGCCGGATATCATTGCGGTCGACCTGAAGCGCGACAGCCCCGAGCGTGGCCAATGGTTGTCGCCGCCGCTTGTCACCGCGATCGCCGGGGCACTCGATCGGGGCGAGCAGTCGTTGTTGTTCCTGAACCGGCGCGGCTATGCGCCGTTGACCCTGTGCCAGCGTTGCGGTTTTCGCATGCAATGCCCAAATTGCACCGCCTGGCTGGTCGAGCATCGCCTGGTCGGCCGCTTGCAATGCCACCATTGCGGTCTGGCAAGCCGGTTGCCGAAAGCCTGCCCAGATTGTGGCACAGAAGACAGCTTCGTTGCCAGTGGTCCCGGGATTGAGCGATTGGCCGAAGAGGTCATGATCCGGTTTCCTGCCGCCCGCTTTCAACTCGTCTCCAGCGATACCCTGCATGGCCCAGCGGCGGCGGCGGAATTCGTGCGCTCCGTGCGAGAACGCGAGGTCGATATCGTGCTTGGCACCCAGATTGTTGCCAAGGGTTACGATTTTCCGCATTTGACCGTCGTTGGCGTGGTCGATGCGGATCTGGGGCTAGCCGGCGGTGATCTGCGCGCGGCAGAGCGGACATACCAATTGCTTGAACAAGTTTCGGGGCGGGCCGGACGACACGAACATCCGGGCACGGTTTTGTTGCAGACCCACCACCCGGACGCGCCGGTTCTGCAGGCCCTTGTTGTCGGGGATCGAGACAGTTTTCTGGCCGAGGAAATGCGGGCCCGGCGCGAGGCAGGCATGCCGCCGTTTGGACGCCTCGTGGCAATCATTGTCAGCGCGCCTGATGCAGATCTGGCCGACCAGATCGCGATTTCACTTGGCCGCTCGGCACCGCACTATTCGGATGTCCTTGTGCTCGGCCCGGCCCCGGCCCCGTTGGCTCTGCTGCGCGGCCGTCACCGCCGAAGATTGCTGCTCAAGACCGGGCGTGAGGTGAACGTCCAAAAAGTCGTCCGCGATTGGCTTGCGGGAATAAAGATTCCGTCCTCGGTTCGGGTCGCGGTTGATATTGATCCATATGGATTTCTTTGACTTACACCCCGGTATGCGAGGGGATTGCCCAGATTCGCGCGCGGGTTTGAGGCGGGTGATTGGTCGCACGGGTATTTCGTCGCCTGGAGTCCGCTTGCGCCCCCCCTTTCCCCTATGCTACAGAGGCGCCGCGCTCGACGGGGGACCCTAATCGAGCCGGACTTTTTTTTGTCGGTCATCAACCGGCTTAATCAACCCGATTTACGTGTTATATCGGGGGGGTGGCTTGGCGGATGACGATCTGAAATAGAGGCAATCCCACGTGGCTTCCCAAACGACAGGTCTCGCTGGACGGTACGCTTCCGCGCTGTATGCGTTGGCGGACCAGCAATCGGCTCTGGACGATGTCGCGGGCGACCTGACGGCGCTGCGCCAGCTTCTGGCCGAAAGCGCTGATCTGGACCGTTTGGTTCGCTCGCCAGTCCTCGGCCGTGACGAGCAAGCCAAGGGTATCGCGGCGGTTATGGACAAGGCGAAGGCGCATGCGCTGACTGCCAAGTTCATTGGCACTGTGGCGATGAACCGACGATTGTTCGCGCTGAAAGATATGATTGATGCATTCCTTGCCGAGCTTGCGCGTCGGCGTGGTGAGGCAAGCGCGGAGGTAACGACCGCCGTGAAGCTCACCGACAAGGAAGTCGAGGCCGTGACCGAATCGCTGCGAAAGGTCATGGGCCAGAAGGTTGCCGTAAATCTCTCCGTCGATCCTGCTGTAATCGGCGGCATGATCGTTCGCGTCGGTTCGCGAATGATTGATAGCTCCATTCGAACAAAACTGCAGCGTCTCAGACTTGCCATGAAGGGTGTTGGCTGATGGATATCCGGGCCGCCGAAATTTCTTCGATCCTCAAGGATCAAATTGCCAATTTCGGAACCGAGGCCGAAGTGGCCGAGGTCGGACAAGTTCTCTCCGTGGGTGATGGTATTGCTCGCGTCTATGGTCTTGATCAGGTTCAGGCCGGTGAAATGGTCGAGTTCCCGGGCGGGATCCAGGGCATGGCCCTGAACCTGGAAAGCGACAATGTCGGCATCGTCATCTTCGGCGACGACCGCACGATCAAGGAAGGCGATACGGTCAAGCGGACTGGCGCCATCGTTGACGTGCCTGTCGGCAAGGGCCTCTTAGGCCGTGTCGTTGATGCGCTTGGCAATCCAATTGACGGCAAGGGGCCGATCGAGGACGTCAAGCGCAGCCGTGTTGAGGTCAAGGCACCGGGCATCATGCCGCGTAAGTCGGTGCATGAGCCGATGCAGACTGGTCTGAAGTCGATCGACAGCCTGATCCCGGTTGGCCGAGGCCAGCGTGAGTTGATCATCGGCGATCGCCAGACCGGCAAAACCGCCATTGCGGTTGACGCGTTCATCAATCAGAAGTCGGTCAACGAAGCGGCCGGCGATGATGAAACCAAGAAACTGTTCTGCATCTACGTTGCGATTGGCCAAAAGCGCTCAACAGTTGCTCAGATCGTTAAGACGCTCGAGGATTATGGCGCGATGGAATATTCCATCGTCGTGGCCTCGACAGCATCCGAGCCGGCCCCGTTGCAGTTCCTGGCACCTTATACCGGCTGCACTATGGGTGAGTTCTTCCGCGATAACGGCATGCACGCGGTGATCGTCTATGACGATCTCTCCAAGCAAGCGGTTGCTTATCGCCAGATGTCGCTGTTGCTGCGTCGTCCTCCGGGACGTGAGGCCTATCCGGGTGATGTGTTCTACCTCCACTCACGCCTGCTGGAGCGGGCCGCCAAGATGAACGACTCCGAAGGCTCTGGTTCGTTGACGGCGCTGCCGGTCATCGAGACCCAGGCTGGTGACGTGTCGGCTTATATTCCGACCAACGTGATTTCGATCACCGACGGTCAGATCTTCCTTGAGACCGAGTTGTTCTATAAGGGCATTCGTCCGGCGGTGAACGTCGGTCTGTCGGTTAGTCGTGTTGGCTCGGCCGCTCAAGTGAAGGCGATGAAGCAGGTTGCCGGCTCGATTAAGCTCGAACTTGCGCAATATCGCGAGATGGCGGCGTTTGCGCAGTTTGCTTCCGATCTTGATGCGGTCACCCAGCGGCTTCTGGCTCGTGGCGAGCGTTTGACCGAGCTTTTGAAGCAGGCGCAATACAGCCCGATGCCGATCGAAGAGCAGGTCATCTCGATCTATGCCGGTGTGCGCGGATATCTCGATGGTATCGCGGTGAGCGATATTGGACGGTTCGAGCACGGTCTTTTGTCTGAGATGCGCTCCAAGGGTGCTGATCTCCTCGGCGTAATTCGCAGCGAGCAGGCGATCTCAGATGAGACCGAGGGTAAGTTGAAGGAATTCGTAGACACTTACGCCAAGAGTTTCGCCTGAGGCGGGGCAAACCGGCTAGCGAACGAATCCAGGAGGCGACATGCCCTCTCTCAAGGACCTGAAAGTCCGAATTGGCAGCGTTAAGTCGACGCAAAAGATCACGGCAGCCATGAAAATGGTGGCCGCGGCCAAGTTGCGGCGTGCACAGGAGCAGGCTGAGGCATCTCGGCCGTATTCCGATCGTATGCAGCGTATGATTGGCTCATTGGCGGGTGCGGCGAACCAGGCTGGTGGTCCGAAACTGCTGGTCGGGACTGGCTCTGACGACAGCCATTTGCTGATCGTCGCTACGGCCGATCGCGGTCTTTGCGGCGGCTTCAATTCCTCGATCGCCCGTGCAGCCCGCAATCGTATCATTGCGCTGCAGGCCGCAGGCAAGACCGTAAAAGTGCTCTGTGTCGGGCGTAAGGGCCGCGACCAGTTGCGACGCGATTATCGCGACTTGATCATCGACACAGTTGAGGGCATCGCCAAGCCGCGCGTCAGTTTCACGACCGCCGATGAGCTGACCGACCGGGTCATAAAGATGTTCAACGACGGCGAGTTCGATGTCTGCACATTGATCTTCAACCGGTTTCAGTCTGCCATGACGCAGATCGTCACCGAGCAACGTTTGATCCCGGCCAGCGTGCCGGAAGTTGCCGAGGACGACGAGGCGTCTGACTCGAACGCGCTGTATGATTATGAGCCGGACGAGGAAGGCATTTTGGCAGCCCTGTTGCCGAGAAATGTCGCGACCCAAATCTTCAGCGGATTGCTGGAAAATAGCGCTTCCGAACACGGCGCGCGGATGACGGCTATGGATAACGCAACCCGCAACGCGGGCGATATGATTGACCAACTGACCTTGACCTACAACCGGTCGCGTCAGGCGGTCATCACCAAGGAGCTGATTGAAATCATCTCCGGTGCCGAGGCCGTCTAGCGCTGCGCTAGAGGTTTCGAGAGGACGAACAAAAGTAAGATTACCGCCTGGACATCGGTCCGGGTGGCTACATTGGAGCGAACAATGGCAAAGAATGCGACTGGCAAGGTCACACAGGTTATTGGTGCTGTGGTTGACGTGCAGTTCGACGGTGAACTGCCGCCGATCTTGAACGCACTGGAAACCGACAACGGTGGAAACCGGTTGGTGCTCGAAGTGGCGCAGCATCTGGGTGAGATGACGGTGCGCACCATCGCCATGGATTCGACCGAGGGGCTGGTTCGCAGCCAGGAAGTCGCCGATACGGGCAGCCCGATCACCATGCCGGTCGGACCTGAGACATTGGGCCGAATTCTGAACGTCATCGGTGAGCCGGTGGACGATCGCCCGCCCTTGAAAACAAAGACCCGTTTGCCGATCCATCGCTCGGCACCGGAATTTGTCGATCAGTCAACCGACGCCGAGATTTTGATCACCGGCATCAAGGTCGTCGATCTGCTCGCACCGTATGCCAAAGGCGGCAAGATCGGTCTGTTCGGTGGTGCCGGCGTTGGCAAGACGGTTTTGATCATGGAGTTGATCAACAACGTCGCCAAGGCGCACGGTGGTTACTCGGTGTTTGCCGGTGTTGGTGAGCGGACCCGTGAGGGCAACGACCTCTATCACGAAATGGTCGAGTCCGGCGTTATTGTGCCCGATGGCGAGGGCTCCAAGGCAGCGCTGGTCTACGGTCAGATGAATGAGCCTCCGGGTGCGCGTGCGCGTGTCGGGCTCTCTGGTCTGACGCTGGCCGAGTACTTCCGTGACGAAGAAGGCCAGGACGTTCTGTTCTTCGTCGATAACATTTTCCGGTTTACCCAGGCCGGCTCTGAGGTTTCGGCGTTGCTCGGTCGTATCCCGTCGGCGGTGGGCTATCAGCCGACCCTGGCGACCGACATGGGCACGCTGCAGGAACGCATCACCACGACCAAGACCGGCTCGATCACATCGGTGCAGGCGATTTACGTTCCGGCTGATGATTTGACCGATCCGGCGCCTGCAACCTCGTTCTCGCATCTTGACGCGACAACGGTTCTGAGCCGCCAGATCGCCGAGCTCGGCATTTATCCGGCTGTTGATCCGCTCGATTCAACCTCGCGTATGCTTGACCCGCGGATCATCGGTGACGAGCATTACAATATCGCGCGCCGCATCCAGGAAGTACTGCAGACCTACAAGTCTCTGCAGGACATCATTGCCATCCTGGGCATGGACGAGCTGTCGGAAGAGGACAAACTGACCGTTGCCCGTGCGCGTAAGATCCAGCGTTTCCTCTCGCAGCCCTTCTTCGTGGCCGAGGTGTTTACCGGATCGCCGGGTAAGCTGGTAGCGCTGGAAGACACGATCAAAGGCTTCAAGGGCATCCTTGAAGGTGAATACGACGATCTTCCCGAGGCGGCCTTCTACATGGTCGGAACAATCGAGGAAGTGGTCGAGAAGGCCAAGGTGATGGCGGCGGAAGCTGCCTGATCTAAAGCGTACTGATCGCTAGTAAAGGGTTCGAGAAATGGCGGACACGACAATCTTTGAGATGGTCTCGCCCGAGAAATTGCTGATCTCCAAGGAGGTTGGCATGGTCGTGGTGCCGGGCAGCGAGGGTAACTTCGGTGTGCTGCCGAGGCATACACCGATGATTGCTACTCTACGACCTGGCGTCATTGATATTCACGAGGATGGCAAAGTCACTGATCGGATCTTTGTCGCCAGCGGGTTTGCCGAGGTTACTGAAACTCGGTGTACGGTTTTGGCCGAGGAAGCCACGGCATTGTCGGATGTCACGGTTGCTGATGTTGAAAAATCAATTGCCGACCTTCAGGACGATTTGAAAGACACGACCGATGAGTTTGAGCGCGGCAGAATTGAAGCCCGCATCGACGTGCAGAGTGTTCTTCTGGCGGCCCTCCGATAAGGTCTGATGAGCGACCTCTCGAGAGACACCACACTTCAATAAAATTTTAAGTCGAGCCTAGGCGCCATCACGTTCTTTGGCTTCCTTGATTCGAGCCTGTAGCTCGTGGTCGACCGCATTGGTCGACCAGGAATGCATTTCGTGAACCAAGCTCTGTCGCGCGCGTTCGACATCAACGCCAGTGCCACCAATGGTGTCGTCGGGATAGAGTTCCTTGTCAGGAATGACCGGGAGGAAATTCATTATGTGGTAAATCGCGCGCTCGACGGCCTGTTCGCCGCCGGCCATATCCATGCCCTCTTCGGCCTCTTCCCAGGCGACGATCAACTCCTCCCAACCGTCTAACGCGAATGCAATGTCGCGCCGCAATTTTTCGAGCTTGAGAATAGAGTCGTCGTAGCCCTCAAACATATCCGCGAATTTGCCGAGCATGCGGTCGAGTTGCTCCAGTCGTTCATTGATGAACTCGATGGATTGATCGGTTACCTGCAGGACCAATCCGATCGATTGGCCGACCTCATCCCGGGCGTAAACCTTAAATCGGCTCAAAGCCTTGCGAAATTCAATCAGTCGAATATGCGCTGCGAAAAGATGGCCGTTGCCGCGCTGCTCTCCGGCCGCCGCTACTGTTCCGAGCGGCGCTATCATGCTGACCAGGGGTTCCAACCAATCCCGAATCTCGTCAAGGCTACGGCCACTGCGTTCGGCGGCAAAGACCATGATCCTCTCGACCAATAACTCGATGTCGAACTCACTCTTTTTGTTGGTGATCAGGTCGACAAGAGTTTTTGTGTTGGCATTGGCCATGAAGACGTCGCCTCGGTCAATTCCACACTCCCGGGTCAGCTGCGCGATGCAGGAGAGCCGAACAGTCTCCTGATCTTCGTTGTCCTGGGTTCGGGCAAGGCGCGCCTGATTGCGACGGTATTGGTCGGGGTGAAGGTCTGCATCGGCTCGCATGCAAATGGTGCGAATTTCGATTGGGTCAATTTGTTTCGCCGTGGAGGTTTTTCCGACCTCCTCGATGATCCGAAGGTCACGATCACCGAATGTGGCAAGTTCGTCGAGCTGGTTCCAGTTCACGACCGTCATTTCGCCACGGCGGGCGCCCGAATAATTCGGGATCACAGCTTCGAGGACTCTGTCGTCGCCATTGATGTATTCACGCACACGCGTATGTGCGAAGTCGGGAACCATCAATGGCACCGTCGTCCCTCGTCTTTCGAATGTCTGTGGCACATTCACACGCGCCATGTATCAGAACTCCCAGCGGCGCTTGCAGGTCATCCGCTCAACATACTCAAAAGACCTTCATGCGGATGGCTGATTAGGTTTCAGGCGTTAAAGTGACGCTTTCCCGGAGTTGTGGCAAGCGGCACCTAAGTGCAGATCATAATCCGCGATCTGCCAAGTGGCGAAATTCTGCGACCACGCGTTCATAAACCACGCGTTTGAAAGCCACAATGCGCTCGGGAACGGTATCAATTGGCACCCATTGCCAACGCTTGAACTCCGGTGGTTGTTCTCGGGTAAGGTCGATGTCCTGGTCCGAACCGGTGAACCGCATGGCGAACCATTTCTGGGTTTGGCCTCTATATTGTCCGCCCCACGCTTGTTTTCTGATGTCTTCGGGCAGATCATAAGACAGCCAATCCGCCGCTTCTGCTAGGATCTCCGCCTTATCTGTACCGGTTTCCTCGAGCATCTCGCGCCGGGCGGCATCAACGGCCTGCTCTCCTGGATCGATCCCGCCCTGGGGCATTTGCCAGGCGCCTGGCGTATCGAACCGTTCGGCAACGAAGACCTCGCCGCGGGCATTCAGCAGCATCACGCCGACACAGGGCCTGTAGGTTTCGCTCTGGTTTACGCTGTTGGAGGCCATTGATGCAGACGCCCTTATCGCAGGCTTTGTTTGTCGGCCAGCGCAGTCGCCGGGGCCAGCGCGATATTTTTGCCTTTCAACGTCCGGATCCAGAGCGCCAACCGATCCAGCGTAACCGGATAGGGTTGGGCCACACCAAGGGCGAATTTGTTGTCTCTCGCGACGCGCTCAAGTTCGATCAGATGACGGTCAATATGTTCCACTGCTGGAATTCGGTCGATGAACTGGTCATTGAAGGCCCGGGGAAGCTGGATTGAAGCCGCCAATTCCGGGGCCAGGCTGCGCGAGCTGGCCCGGCTATCGATCAGAAAGAGGCCTCGTTCTTTCAAGTACTGGAGCACTGGCATCATCGCTTCCTTGACGACGGTGAACTTATCGCCCATTTCGATCACAACGCCGACATAGCCGCCGCCGCGGGTCAACACCCACTCCAGTCGATTCAGGTTCTCAACCGCGCTCAGTGAGCTTAAGAGTGTTTTCGGTCCTGGGTCATCTCTTGGATACCCGGTGGGCTCAAGCGGTAGGTCGAGATAAATTTCATGACCCTTTTCGCGCGCCAGACGGCTGAGAGATTTTATGTTATTTGCCGGTGCGATCGGCGAGAATGACAGGGACACTTCCGGCGGCAGGTTTTCGATCACCGCTTCGGTCATCGGGCGAGACAGGCCCAGATTGACCACAACAATGGAAATGCGCGGCCGGCGGTCGGATTTGTCAAACTTCCCAGCATATGTCGTCCAGGATTGGCGGCCGTCAGCAGCGCGTATCGGCAATTGGCCCTTTGGAGTGTCCTCCACCAAGTCCGGAGAGATCAATTGGAACGTGCTCTCGGCTTTTCCTTCCGCCTTTTTGGCCCCGTGTCCATCGCCCTGGTCGCCGCTGTCACTCGTGCTGCTGCCATGGCCGTCATCCGCCTTCCCATCGTCACCATGGGCCGCCGGCATGCTGGCAAGCGAGGAATTGGATTTAGCCTCTTCCCCTTCCGCTAGAATTGCGAGCGTGAGCGTCGGTTGACGGGCTTGACGATCGGCAATGGTGTGCTCGGCACTAACGACAAGCCAACCGATGATCGCGCCAGCGCCACCCAGTACGACCAAGCCCAGGACCACTGTGCCGATGATCCCGGCCAGTCGTTTCCAGTTTCGTTGCTTCTTAGGCTTGGCTTCGACGAACGCGCCCGCAGCTTCTGCGTCATCATCTGACGCGTCGCTTTCGGTCCCTTCGCCGGCGTCGGCGCTGTTATCTAAGTCGTCGCCTTCTTCTCCGATGTCCTCGAAATCATCGGCAAGCGCATCCCCGCCGGCCTCACTGTCCTTGGCTTTACGCTTCAGGAACGGCAGCGAGATTTTTGGAAGCGATATTGAGAACGGCAGTTTCAATTGATGGTGCGCGTGCTGTAGAGGGAGATGCCTTTCAACAGGTCCACCGCCCGAGAGAGTTGGTAATCTTCAGTTTCGGGTTTTTTGGCCGCAGTCTGTGGGGTCTGATCTTCGCCGTTTTTCTCACCCGACTTGCTATCCCCGCCCGTGGCCTTCTTGCCGCCGTTCGGGTTGGCAAGCGCGCCGCGCAAGTCAGCCTCGCGGCGTTGCCGGCTGGTATCGACCTTTTCGATCCGAGCGACCGGTGCTGCGATATCCGGTTCGATCCCGGTTGCCTGGATCGATCGTCCGGACGGTGTGTAATAGCGTGCCGTCGTCAGGCGCATGGCACCATGGCCGGGCAGAGGAATGATAGTCTGAACCGAACCTTTGCCGAAAGAACGGGTGCCAAGCAACACCGCGCGACGATGATCCTGCAGGGCGCCGGCAACGATCTCGGAAGCGGATGCAGACCCGCTATTGATCAGGACGACGACCGGCCGCCCATCTGTGCGGTCGCCACCGGTCGCATTGACCCGGGAGGTATCGTTCGGATCGCGGCCGCGAGTTGATACGATCTCTCCCTTGTCGAGAAAGGTGTCAGAGACCGATATTGCCTCCTGCAACAGGCCGCCCGGGTTGTTGCGCAGGTCGATCACGTAACCGATCAACTTGTCGCCGAGTTCGGCCTTGGCTTTGTCGATTGCGGAATGGAGCCCGGTGGTGGTTTGCTCATTGAAGGTCGTGATGCGGATATAGGCGGCATTTTCCATCATGCGCGATCGTACCGACCGGATCTTAATGACCGCACGTAGAATGGTGACGTCAAAGGGTTCGGTGTCTTTGCGTCTTATCGATAGGACGATCTTGGAATCA
>JABIRP010000430.1 GCA_018699735.1 Rhodospirillaceae bacterium
AGGAATTCCATCACCGAAGTTGATACCGGGATTGGGACACGTTGGCGCAATGTCGTGTGGTGGTTCACGGTACCTCCACTGCGAATTCCGAGCTACACTCCGCAAAACACGAGATGGATGGAGGCGAATATGGCTGTCGAGGCGCTCGATACCGGAGCAGAACATCGTGACGTGACCAGCGAGTTGGCGAACTGGGTTGCGGACCTGAAGCCCGAGAACGTCACGCCGCGTGCCTATCGTTGGGCGACGCACTGTTTCCTCGATTGGTTCGCCGTAACAATCGGTGGTGCGCACGAGCCATTGGTAGACATGCTTGTCGCCGAGGCCCTCGATCAGGAAGGTTCAGGCTCGGTCCCGCTGGTCGGGCGCCCCGAGAAAGTGGCGCCGCGCTGGTCGGTCCTCATCAACGGCTCGACCGGGCATGCCCTCGACTTCGACGATGTGAACAGCGACATGCATGGTCATCCGACCGTGCCCTTGGTGCCTGCACTCCTAACCGAGGCACGGCTCGCCGGCGCGTCCGGACAAGACATGCTTCTCGCCTTTATTGCCGGCTATGAGGTTGAGTGCATGCTCGGCCTTATGATGGGCGACGGGCATTACGATCAAGGCTTTCACTCGACCGCCACCGTCGGCACGCTGGGCGCCGCGGCGGCGATCTCGAAACTGCGGGGCCTGGACGCCGAACAAACCGGCATGGCACTGGGCATCGCCGCCACGCAAGCCGCCGGGTTGAAGAGCATGTTCGGCACCATGTGCAAACCGATGCATGCTGGCAAGGCAGCCGAAAGCGGCTGGCTCGCAGCTCGGCTCGCATCGCGCGGGTTCACGGCCAAATCGGATGGCGTCGAGTGCGAGCAAGGGTTTGGGCCGACACTTTCGCCAGAGTTCACACCCATCGCCATCCGCCCCGACACCTCGCAGCCGTTCGAGGTCGAGAACAACCTCTTCAAGTATCACGCCGCATGCTACCTGACCCACTCGCCGATCGAAGCAACACGAGGCCTGGCGCAAGATAACAATCTGACGACCCAGGACGTGGAAGCCATCGATATCCGGGTGCATCCGGCATCCCTCAGGGTCTGCAACATCCAAGAGCCTGACACTGGTCTCGGGATCAAGTTTAGCCTGCGCCATACGGCGGCCCTCGCGTTCCTGGGCGAGGATACTGGTGCCTTCGATACCTATAGCGATGTGAACGCCAACCGTGACGACTTGGTAGCACTTCGGGCCAAAGCCCAGGTCGCGGGTTGGGAAGGCGCCGGCGACAGTCGGTCATCAGCAGAGATCGCCATCAAGCTCGTGGATGGGACGGATTTGGTGCGACATATTGACGTGGGCGTGCCGGCAAGCGACACCGACGCGCAGGAGAAATTGCTGATCGCAAAGCTGCATTCTCTGGTCGATCCATTGTTCGGGGCCGAGTGCGCCGATCAGATTGCAGCGCTTGCATTGGCGCTGGAAGAGGCCGAGACCGTGGAGCCGCTCATGAATGCGGCCAATCGCTGACGGGCCAATCTGGGCCCTTACTTTCCTAGGTTCAGTTTTACCGCTTCCCGGTTTGGCGCAGCTAAAACCGGGATCTCGGGCCGGAGAACTCGCCATCGCGAGATCCCGGCTCTCGCGTCGCTCGGCCGGGAAACGGCATTGAGAGTGCTCTTCTGGGCGGTTTCCGACGAATTGACAAAACGGTCGATTTGAGGTGGAAATCCAGATACGCACAGATTTGTCGTCTTCCCCCAGCCCCATACGGAATTCTGAGCAACCATGCCCGACACCAGCCCCTCCCCTTCGGTAGACCAGCCCCAACCCCTCGACGCGATCATCATTGGAGCCGGTTTCTCCGGTCTCTACCAACTGCATTGCTTGCGCGACCGCTTGGGGCTCTCAGTTCAGGTATTGGAGATGGCCGAAGGTGTTGGCGGAACCTGGTATTGGAACCGCTATCCCGGTGCCCGATGCGATTCCGAAAGTCAGTCGTATCAGTACTATTTCTCCAAAGATCTGTTGGAGAATTGGGCGTGGTCAGAACGCTTTCCACAGCAGCCGGAAATCGTCGAATACATGAATTTCGTGGCCGACAGACTGGACCTGAAGCGCAATGTCCGTTTCGGAATTCGGGTAACCTCAGCGCATTACGACGAGGCGGCGAACCAATGGACCGTCGAGACCGATGCGGGCGACCGGTATACGGCGCAGTTCCTCATCACCGGGGTCGGCTGTCTCTCGTCGGCGAATGTGCCTGATATTCCCGGGCTCGATAGCTTTGCCGGCAACTGGTATCACACCGGTCTTTTTCCGCACGAGGGTGTCGACTTTTCAGAGAAACGTGTCGGATTGGTCGGCACCGGCTCCACCGGCATTCAATCGACGCCTGAGATCGCCAAGACGGCCAAACATCTGACCGTTTTCCAACGGACCGCCAACTACAGCATCCCGGCTCACAACACGATGTTGACCGACGAGTTCAAGCGATATTGCAAAGAGCACCACGCCGACATTCGCGAGGTCATGCATACCTCGCCCAATGGCCATCCCTTCAGAATCCAGGAGCGACTGGCATTGGATTCTTCCGAGGAAGAGCGTGCCGTGCTCTACGAGAAAGCCTGGGCCAAGGGCGGTCTGGAGTTTCGCAGTGTCTTCGAGGACCTTCTGGTGAATAAGGCCGCCAACGATACGGCCGCAGATTTTATCCGGAGCAAGATCCGCAGCATCGTGAAAAACCCGGACACGGCCGCCTTGCTTTCGAACATCGATCACCCGTTTGCCACAAAACGACCGCCCGTCGACGACCATTACTTCGAAGCCTACAACCGCGACAACGTCACGTTGGTCGATGTGCGCGCGGCGCCGATCCAGCACATCACGCCAACCGGAATCGTGACCGAAGACGGCGAGTACGACCTGGACATCATCGTATTTGCCACCGGCTTCGATGCCATGACCGGAACCTTGTTGAAACTTGATATTCACGGACGCGACGGTCTGCCGCTGAAAGAGGCGTGGAGTGCCGGACCGCGCACCTATCTGGGACTTCAGGTCGCAGGATTTCCGAACCTGTTCACCATCACCGGCCCCGGAAGCCCGTCGGTGCTGTGCAACATGCCGGTCGCGATCGAACAACACGTCGAATGGATCACCGATTGTATTGCCCATATGCACGCGCAAGGATTGGACAAAGTCGAAGCCAAGGTAGAAGCCGCTGACCAGTGGGTCCTAGACGTCAACGCGGCAGCCGAAGCCACGCTTCTGCCACAGGCGGGGCATTCTTGGTATCTCGGCGCCAATGTACCGGGCAAACCGCGCGTATTCATGCCTTATGCGGGGGGCATGGCAAGCTACCGCAAAATTTGCGATGACGTTGCCGAACGAGGCTACGAGGGATTTACCTTCAGTGGTCAGACGGTTTCCGCAAGTTAGAGACGGCTGATTTCATCCGGTTCACGCTTGAGCATGGTTCGGCAGAATACAACAGCATCACGCTCGGCTTCATCGGGATCGTCATAGGTCCCGACACCGTGCGACGCATGGACCTGTGCCCCGTGCTCCCAAACTGACCAAGGGTGACTGGCATGCCCAGACTTCACCCATCGCTCAATGTAAACCTCTAACGTCATTTCGTATCCCGTCCAAACCCGTGTCGAGGCGTGTACCCTCGCCTATTCAAGCGGTTAAACAACGCCAAAGGCAAGCATGGCGTCGGCTACTTTTTTGAATCCGGCGATATTGGCGCCTCGGACATAATTGCAGTACCCGTCAGCCTCTACACCCGCCTCATATGCGCGTTTATGGATCCCGTCCATGGTCGAGCGTAACAATTCGCGAAGTTGCTCCTGCCCCCACGACCGGCGTTCGGAGTTCTGGCTCATTTCCAAACCTGACATCGCAACACCACCGGCGTTGGCGGCCTTCGCCGGGCCGAACAGGATCTTCGCGTCCAAAAAGAGGTTAATCCCGGCGATGTCAGTTGGCATATTCGCACCCTCTGAAACCGCTGTGCATCCATTGGACAGCAGAGACCGGGCGTCATCCTCGGAGATCTCGTTTTGGGTCGCACACGGCATGGCAATATCGCAAGGGACATGCCACGGACGCTTGCCTTCATGGAACTCGGCGCCAGGAAAATGGTCCGCATATTCCTTGATCCGGCCGCGCCGGGCTGTCTTCAACTCCTTGATCCAAGCAACTTTTTCGATATCGATCCCGTCCGGGTCATGAACGAAGCCCGAGGAATCCGAGAGCGTTATGACGGTGCCACCACGATGATTGATCTTCTCGGCGGCGAAGGTCGCGACGTTCCCTGATCCTGAGATTACGACCTTTTTACCTTCAATCGCGTCACCTCGGGTATGCAGCATGTCCTCAAGAAAATAAGAGGCGCCGTACCCGGTGGCCTCCGGGCGCATTTCACTGCCACCGTATTCCAGGCCCTTGCCGGTCAGAACGCCTGTGAATTGGTTTGTGATGCGCTTGTATTGTCCGAACATATAGCCAATCTCGCGCCCACCCACGCCGATGTCGCCAGCCGGCACATCGGTATCAGCGCCGACGTGCCGGTAAAGCTCGGTCATGAAAGACTGGCAAAACCGCATCACTTCGGAATTCGATTTTCCTTTCGGATTGAAGTCAGCGCCGCCCTTGCCGCCGCCCATTGGCAGGCCGGTAAGCGAATTCTTGAAAGTCTGCTCAAACGCCAAGAACTTCAAAATAGACTGGGTCACCGACGGGTGGAACCGCAACCCACCCTTATAGGGTCCAATCGCGTTGTTGTTCTGGATGCGATAGCCGCGATTTACGCGAATATTATGGTTGTCGTCCTCCCAGCACACCCGGAAAGAAACAATACGGTCCGGCTCCGCCATGCGCTCCAAAACCTGAGCCTCGATATACTCAGGCTTATCCTGAATCCAGGGGATCACATCGGCTGCGACTTCCCGTACGGCCTGATGAAATTCCGTTTCACCAGCGTTGCGCTCAATAACCCCGTTCATGAATGTATCGAGATTGGTTGCCCGTTTAGCGCACATGGCGGTCCCTCCCCTGAATGTCACCTAAACCCAATTTCGCCCGATACCCTCCCCCAGGATACGTGCTTTCCCAGCCGTGATCGTATCCGAACCTCGCGCGACGGGGAACAGAGAACCCAAAGTTCCGATCATCCCGTTTCGGAAATTTTGGCGTCAAAAACATAATTGTGGCTCCTCGACGTTTCAAGTGGAATCTCAACAGTTAATACTGAGTTGAATTATCGTCTCCGCGGTGAGCAATTTTGCGGGGGCGAGTTCGATGGAGACGACGGAATTACTAGCGCTTGG
>JABIRP010000431.1 GCA_018699735.1 Rhodospirillaceae bacterium
ACCGATCAAGCCCCAATACGGCCTATACCAGGCAACTTCAACGCCGGGCGATTGAAATCGATGCCGAAGGTCAGACCGAGCAGATTGACCTCAAACCCTTCCTCCAATCCGAACAAAAGACCTGCAAGGCCAAGGATCGATACTTGCACGCCCGTACCGCTCGGCGACTTGGCAACCAGTCCATCCGTGAGATAGTCCTTGCCGATCGCGGTTGGCGGCAAATCGAGCTTCAATTGCGGAACCTGGCGGGCGACGAAAGCGGTGAATGTATTGCTATTCGGCCCCGGCCAGAGCGTGTAGCGGTCGTTGTAGGGGTATGCCAGTGCTGCCTGATGGATATCGTCTATCGCGGCTGCGGCTTTCTCACCGCGCAGTTCGACAAGGATTTCCGGCATGGAGCCGAACCAATACCCATCCGGCACGCCGTTTGAGATCCGCACCGCCTCGCCGCCGTGGCGCACGCTCCAGCCCATGACCTCGTAGCGGATGTAGCCCGGAGCACCTGCCCGCTTGGTGGCAAACCAAGTGTGCACGCCAAAGGCGCCACGCCAACTGTACGCGCGGGCAGCATAGACCTGCACAACCGCCTCTGGGGTCACAGCAGGATCAGGTGCCTGATGTGTCGTGTCACGTCGCGCCTGGCTCCAATGCACTTGCCCCTCCGCTATTCGGGATGAAAAACTGACCGCCATCGGCAGCAGCAACAGAACGAGCACGGCCACCATCGCGAGCCTTCGCCCACGGCGACCTTGGCGCCCACGTTTGTCTTGCTGCATTAGCTTGCCAATGAAATTCCGTCCAGCCATAGCTGTATAGATAGGCCCCCAAGGCCAAAGCGCCAAGTCAAAGAGATGTGAGAGTTCCGTGAGGACGGCGGTATTACGGTATATGCGAACTAGAAAAGCCAAATGAAACCTGCTTATCTCTTGCACCTTCCCGGCGGAGAGACTGCCTTGTTTCGACAAATCGACGCCCCGCTAAACAGCGCGGCACTCCGAGAATTACGCGATTACTGGGTCACCCTGAAGCAGGGTTCGGCCATGCCGTCCCGCGCGCAATTCGATCCGGTTGATATCCCGCACCTGCTCTCAAAGTTGATCCTTCTCGATGTCGTGCGGGCACCGCTAAGATTTCGCCACAGAGTGATCGGAACCTATATCACGGAACTCACTCAGCGGGACCTCACCGGGCAATGGCTGCTTGAGGATTACTACGGTGACAAGTTCGACTATCTGTTCGCGCTACACCGAAAATGCGTCGAGGACCGAGCGCCTATAGCGGTCTATGGCGAGACGCTGTTTCGACAAATGGGATGGACAAAGGTTGAGCACCTCTATCTACCGCTGTCCGAGGACGGCCAAACCGTCAACATGCTACTGATCGGCTGTGAGCTTTGTGGCGAATATGAGCCTCTCCGACCAGGTGAGGAGAAGCTCCTTCTGAACTGGCAGCGCGCCTGATCAGGTTTTATTGCCCACCTCAAGTGAGTGTGACCATCGGGTTTTTATAATTCCGGTATCATGC
The DNA here is from genome assembly GCA_018699735.1 of Rhodospirillaceae bacterium. GTDB lineage: Bacteria > Pseudomonadota > Alphaproteobacteria > Thalassobaculales > Thalassobaculaceae > JABIRP01. The sequence goes on from JABIRP010000431.1 coordinate 1,525, forward strand.
CACCTGCTCATCCAGGAGGTTGCTATGACTCAACGCCCCTTTATCGCCACCCCCGTGCTCGCGGCACTCGTGCTTATCGCACTAGCCTTTCCGTTTGCGCTTCCAAATACTGCCCAGGCGGCGGACCGTGAGATCACGAAGATCACGGGCGACCTTTATCGTTTCAAGAACAAGTTCCACTTCTCGGTATTCCTGGTGACGCCCGAAGGCGTTATTGCCACCGACCCGATTAACAAGGATGCGGCGGCCTGGCTGAAGGCTGAAATAGCCAAGCGTTTTGGCAAGGAAATTCGCTACGTCATCTACAGCCACGACCACCGCGACCACATCGCTGGCGGCGAAGTCTTCGCTGAAACGGCAACCGTCGTGGCGCACCAGAACGCCAAAGCCGCGATCGTCGGAGAGAAGCGGCCGACGGCGGTTCCAACCGTAACTTTCTCGGACCGGATGACGGTTGAGCTTGGCGGCAAACGGGTTGAACTCACCTATGTCGGCCCGAGCCATTCGAACAACATGATCGTCATGAACTTTCCTGAGGAGCGGGTCTTGTTCCTGGTCGATCTCGTCAGCCCAGGCCGGGTGCCCTACAAGAATTTGTCGGACAGTTACTTCCCAGGCTGGATCGATGCTTTGAAGAAGGTCGAGGCCATCGACTTTGACATCCTGGCGCCGGGCCACGGCCCGATGGCCAAGAAATCGGAGATCACGTCCCAGCGCCAATACCTCGAGGAGCTTTACGCCGCTGTTCTGAGCGGCATCCAGGCCGGCAAGACCCTGGACGAACTGAAAGCCTCCGTCACCATGGTTAAATACAAATCCTGGGGCATGTACAAAGACTGGCGACCGCTCAATATCGAGGGCGTGTATAGCCGCATTCAGGCGCACCGCCGGGGGAATTGAGGGAAGCGCCTCAGGATGACGAGGAGTGGATAATCTCAAAACTAAGGTGCGCGCTCTTGCCCATTGTCGTCGGCTGAGAGTTGAGGAACAATAGCGCCCTCCATCTGGCCAATTCCTCGCAGACAGGTGATCCATGACCGACGACTCCGCCATGCGCGACTACCTCCAGGCTGGAGAGAAGAAGGCCTATGAAATTGGCAATCGCGGGCCGGTGCGCCGTGATGCCAGTGGCGCCATTCACCCTGATATTCTGGAAGCATACTGGCGCTGCGGGTTCTACGTCTTCGAGGATGTCCTTGGCGCCGACGAACTGGCCGATATTGAGGCCGACCTGAAAAACATCTTGGACCGCTTACCGAGTAAGCAAGGCTCACCCGTCGATGCCAAGGGCCGCCCGGCGCTAACCGTCGATTGCGAGGCGCCGACGTTGTTCTGGTCTAAACCACTGGCCGACCCAATGGGCGGCACCGAGCTTGCCTATGGCCGGCATCCTGTAAAGATGAATGAGCCGGCACCAGCGGCCGATGCACCGGACGAGATCGTCTATTTGATCCTCGGTCCGATGCAGTTCTCCGAGGCGCACCTTAGAGCCTACGGACACCCGGATCTTTTGGCGGTAGCCGCCGCGATCAATGGCGAGGATTTCGTCCCTTTCAACGAGGCTCTGTTCATCAAGGAGCCGGGGCTCGGTGCCTCGGTCGCCTGGCATCGCGACGGGGTCACCCATTACGACAACCCCGACTGGGACGAGGGCATCCACGGCTTCAATTTCATGGGCCAACTGTATGGCTGTACGCCGGCCAACGGCGTCTGGGTGGTTCCGGGATCGCACAAACTGCAATCGGTGGACATCAAGGCGATGGTCGACGAGGCCAGCTCCGAGCGTCTACCCGGTGCGGTGCCGATCATCTGCAAACCCGGCGACGTGGCAATCACCAACCGCCAAGCCGTCCATGGCTCCTTCGCCAATACCAGCCAGGATTGGCGGGTCACGGTGAACTTCGGCTTCCACCGCCGATCCTCGGTGCTTGACGTGCAGGGCGGCGGCGTCCACAACGCGCCGGCAATCTATGACGCCGATCGCATCAAGCAGCGCGCACGGCTCATCGGTTATGCGATCGACGCCCGACGCCAGCGCTTCCCGAAGGAAACCGGATACGTCTATGCGCCGCATGCGCAAGCCGGCGAGCGCTATAGCTGGGATGACGCCGCCAAGGCGACGATGAAGGATTACAATCTGCAGGACTTGAGTATCTGAGGCATTCCAAGCGGGCTTGAGCCTGGTCACATCCCGGCGATCAGTTCTCCGGTGTCTTCGAACCAACCCGCCAAGGGCTGTGTGTCCGGCACCTTTGCGGCCCAGCGTGCCGCCCTTCGACATATGGTCTGAGCCGCCGCTGCGGTGACGCCGATCTTGTCGCCTTCCAGACATTTCGCATGATCCCACCAGTCATCCTCGCCCTTGTGTGAGAGGATCAAGGCTAGGCGAACCGACATATGGAAGACCCCGAACGTCATCAGGTAGCGATGCGCGTCGGCGAGGGTCTTGTCATCGGCAAAATGCGGTAGCCAGCGCTCCAAGAGCCGAGCTTCAGCCTCGGGCGCGTCACCGATAAACTCGTCACATAGGAACCAGGCGACATCGTCGAGCGGATGGCGGCAACCGCAATGCTCCCAATCGAACCAGCCAACTCGGCCATCAGCCATCGCCGCCGCGTTGCCCGGGCGCGCGTCCCATTTGATGAAGGCGGGGTGCTCAACATGCAGGGCCTGGGCTAGATCATCGACCCGCAGCTCGGGCACCGGCAGTTCCAATTGTTCGCCGATGCGGCCCGGGGTCTCAACCAACCGGCGGCGCCATTCGGGCTTGCTGCCGAGCACGACGACATGCTCCGCCAACCCAGCCTCCCGTCCCGCTTTTTGCACCTGCATCAGGCTCTCAAGCCCGCGGTCGAGCCAGACCTCAACATCTTTGGGCGTTGCCGCGTCGAGCACCTGGGAGAGCCGTTGATCACCGAGGTCTTCCTGAATGACCCAGCCGTGGCCGGTTGCCAGGATCTTCGGCACCGGCGCGCCGGCATTGCCAAGTTCGCGCAGCACCGCGACCTCAAGGGTAGCTCGCGCATTATGATCGCGGCGCGTGGCAATAACCGAGCGATCAGCAAAATGAATGCGGAGCGAATCCCGCGAGCGACCGCCGGGAAAGCCGACCCGAACCACTTCGCCGCCCAAAAGCTTGGCGCAGGCTGCCGCCCCCCGCCGGGCGAAGGCTTCCTGTTTCGCCCGCTTGGTGTTCGCTTTCGCAATTTCCGCCGTACTCGCCATTCAATCCCTCCCGCGCAAACGGCGGCCAGACAGGTTGGATACAGGCCTATCTAATGCCACACTCTGATTACAAACCAAACCCATCAGAGCCGTAAGAAAGCCGGGCCATGATCCTTGATAAGTTTCCTCGCGTTCGCCTGATCGAACACCCCACAGCTTTGCAGCGGCTCCCGCGCCTTGAGGCGCTTACCGGTCATGACAGCCTCTGGATCAAACGCGATGACACGATCCCGCTGGGACAAGGTGGCAACAAATTGCGCAGTCTCGAGTTCTGGATGGGCGAGGCGATGGCGCAATCCTGCGATATCATTCTGGTCGCCGGAAAGACCGTCTCGAACGCCTGCCGTGCTGCTGCCGCCGCCGCGACCAAACTCGGCCTGGACTGTTTGATCCTGCACAACGACGACGAGCCCGCGCGCATCGAGGGCAATCATCTGCTGAGCCATCTGTATGGCGCCTCCTTCCAGTTTCTGGGTGATATCGACGAGGATACGCGCGGCCAAAAAGTTCAAGAAGCCGCCGAGGCGCTACGCCGCCAAGGGCGCCGGCCCTACATCATCGGGGACAGTGTCACGGGCGCGCTTGGGTACATCGTAGGAGCGCTGGAACTGCACCAACAGGCGGATGAAAAGCGTGCCGGGCTTCGCCATATCTTCCTGCCCGGGTCCATGGGCACGACCGAGGCCGGTTTCCTGTTCGGCTGCGCCATGCTCGGCGGGCCGTTTACGGTTCACCTGGTTTCCGTTGAATATTCGGTTACCGAATTGAAGGAGCGCGTGGACGCGATTTACCGCGATGTCGAAGACCACCTGGGACTGCGCCCGACCAGCGACTACCGCCAATGGACTGAGTTTCATGAGGCGTATCTGGGTGCCGGGTACAATCAGACGACGCCGGGCTCCCTGGCGGCGATCCGAACTTTTGCGCGTCTGGAGGGCGTGATCCTGGAGAACACATACACCAGCAAACCGGCCGCTGCCATGCTCGACCTCGCCACCAAGGGCACGCTGCCCCGGGACGAGCCCAGCTGCCTGCTGCACACAGGCGGTATTCCTGCACTATTCG
>JABIRP010000059.1 GCA_018699735.1 Rhodospirillaceae bacterium
CAAGGCGGCGTCACACCAAGCCCAAGCGCTAGTAATTCCGTCGTCTCCATCGAACTCGCCCCCGCAAAATTGCTCACCGCGGAGACGATAATTCAACTCAGTATTAACTGTTGAGATTCCACTTGAAACGTCGAGGAGCCAACCTTTATCACCAAATCAGCATCCAATTGTCTTCGCGCGGGCTTGCTAACCTATCCGGGCCAAGGCATGTTCCATTGCAATATTCGGCTGGGCTTCGGGCTCGGTCGCGCATGATGGAGCGGAGCAAGTCCGATGAAGATTGCCATAGTCAAGGAACGTCGCCCTCACGAGGCGCGGGTCGCAGCATCGCCGGATTCGGTGAAGCGCCTGTCCGGTCTCGGGTTGGAGGTGTTGGTCGAAACCGGTGCCGGCGATGGGGCATCGATCCCTGACAGCGCCTACGAGGCCGCCGGAGCCAAGATCGTAAAGACCGCGAAGGATGCGCTCGGTGCCGCCGATATCGTCTTCAAGGTGCGCAAACCCATCGGTCCCGGTAGCGAGGTCGCAGGCGAGGCCAACGAGATCGCACTGATCAAAAAGGGCGCGGTCGTGATCGCGCTGATGGAGGCCTACAAGGACCGGGCCCTAATCGACGCCATCGCCGCGAAGGACATTACGTGTTTTGCCATGGAGATGGTGCCGCGCATCACCCGTGCACAATCGATGGACGTGCTATCCAGCCAAGCCAACCTCGCCGGCTACAAAGCAGTGCTTGATGCGACCGCCGAATATGGCCGCGCTTTTCCAATGATGATGACGGCCGCCGGTACGATCGCCCCAGCCAAATGCCTGGTCATGGGCGCCGGCGTCGCCGGGTTGCAGGCAATCGCGACCGCCAAGCGCCTCGGCGCTGTGGTTTCGGCGACCGATGTTCGCCCGGCCGCGAAGGAACAGGTGGAGAGCCTCGGCGGCACCTTCGTCGCGGTTGAGGACGACGAATTCAAGCAAGCCGAGACCTCCGGCGGTTATGCCAAAGAGATGAGTGACGAATACAAAAAGAAGCAAGCCGACCTCATCGCCGAGACCATCAAGAAGCAGGACATCGTGATCTGCACTGCGTTGATCCCCGGCCGGCCGGCGCCGGTGCTGGTCAGCGAGGACATGGTGAAGACCATGAAACCTGGATCGGTCATCATCGACCTGGCGGTTGAACAAGGCGGCAATTGCCCACTCTCAGAGTTCGGCAAGGTGGTCAAAAAGCATGGCGTCACCATCGTCGGCCACGCCAACGTACCTAGTCGGATTGCCGAGGATAGCTCGGTGCTCTATGCCAAGAACCTGTACAATTTCATCACCCCTCTGGTCGACCAAGAGAGCGGCAAACTCACAATCGACCCCGAAGATGAAATCATCAAAGGCTCGCTCATCACCCAAGGCGGCAAGGTCGTGCATGAGGCGGTTCTCGCTGTAAAGACAGATGGCAAAGCGTCCGCCGCTAAGCCGAAAACAAAAGCCAAAGCGAAACCAAAAACCAAAGCAGCCGCAAAGTCTGCCAAGACGAAGTCGGCCAAACCCGACGCCGCCAGCGAATAAGTTAGAAAAGGGCAAGACCCATGGATCCGAAGCAACTTTCCCAAAAAGCTGGCGAACTGGCCCAAAAGGCCCAGTCACTCGCCGCCGACCTCGGGGGACTGGCCAGCGACGCCGCCACTGTCGCGACGACCGCGCTGCCGCAACCGGCAGCCGGCGCGGACGATGGCCAGTTCGTCTTCCTATTTACCGTCTTCGTGCTCGCCTGTTTCGTCGGCTATTACGTCGTCTGGCAGGTCACACCGGCGCTGCATTCACCGCTGATGGCCGTAACCAATGCGATCTCGTCTGTAATCATCGTCGGCGCCCTCGTCGCGGCCGGAAATCAGGCCGGGTTCGAACTCCCGAAAATCTTCGGTTTCATTGCCGTGGTGCTGGCGTCGGTCAATATCTTTGGCGGTTTTATCGTCACTGAGCGCATGCTCGGCATGTTCAAAAAGAAAACGCGTTAGGGCGGGGGGAAGACATCATGGACGCCAATATCTCCGCCATTCTCTACCTCGTTGCCAGTGTCTGCTTCATCATGGCGCTGAAGGGATTGAGCTCACCGACATCGGCCCGCCAGGGCAATATGTTCGGTATCGCCGGAATGGTTATCGCCGCCGGTACGACGCTCGCCATGCCGGGCATGATCAGTTTCGAATTGATCCTGGCCGGCGTGGTAATCGGCGGCACCATCGGCACCATCATCGCTCGCAAGATCGAGATGACCGCTCTGCCGCAGTTGGTCGCAGCTTTCCACAGCCTGGTCGGTCTCGCCGCAGTATTTGTCGCGGCCGCCGCCTTCTACAATCCAGAACCTTATGGCATCGGCTTGCCGGGTGCGATCAAGACCGCGAGCCTGGTCGAAATGTCGCTAGGCCTCGCAATTGGTGCCATCACCTTTACAGGCTCGATCATCGCGTTTGGTAAACTGCAGGGAATCATCACCGGTGCGCCGCTGGTCTTCAAAGGCCAACACCCGCTGAACGCAGCGCTCGGATTGTTGCTCGTGGCGCTCGTGGTTTGGCTGGTTACCGGCCAGGGTGAGGACGCATTCTGGCTGATTGCCGCGCTGTCCCTGGCGCTCGGCTTCCTGATCATCCTACCAATTGGCGGTGCCGATATGCCGGTGGTGATCTCGATGTTGAACTCGTATTCCGGTTGGGCTGCCTGTGGTATCGGCTTCACCTTGCAGAACAGCCTGTTGATCGTGGTGGGCGCGCTCGTCGGTTCATCCGGTGCAATTCTCAGCTACATCATGTGCAAAGGCATGAACCGCTCGTTCTTCAGCGTCATCCTTGGTGGCTTCGGGGGTGAGACTGCGGGTCCAGCCGTCGGTGGCGGCGGCGAAGAAAAACCGGTCAAGGCCGGCAGTGCTGACGATGCAGCCTTCATCATGCAGAACGCCGCCTCCGTCATCATAGTGCCGGGCTACGGCATGGCGGTGGCCCAGGCCCAACACGCACTGCGTGAGATGGTCGACATGTTGAAAAAACAGGGCGTGACCGTGCGCTATGCCATCCACCCCGTGGCCGGCCGCATGCCGGGCCACATGAACGTGCTTCTGGCCGAAGCCAACGTGCCGTATGACGACGTGTTGGAACTGGAGGAGATCAATCGCGATTTCTCACAGACCGATGTCGCATTTGTCATTGGTGCCAACGACGTCACGAACCCGGCCGCCAAGACCGACCCACAAAGCGCCATCTACGGCATGCCAATTCTCGATGTCGAGAACGCGGGTACAGTGCTGTTCATCAAACGCTCAATGGCCACGGGCTATGCCGGTGTACAGAACGAGCTGTTCTTCCGCGACAACACGATGATGCTGTTCGGTGACGCCAAAAAGATGTGTGAGCAGGTCATCCAGGCATTGGATTGATAAAGCGAGCCGGTCCTCATTCTGGCTTTCGCCCCCAGATCTGTACCAACGTAACGTTGGTCGAAAGCGTATCAAGGTCAGCCAGATGCGCCCGGCAGTCGGCGATTAGCCGATCGAGTTCCGCATCCTCCATCAGGCCGTGCTCGGCGACGAAGCGGCGCGAGGAGATAATCGTTTGCGGCAAATAGTCGACCAGATCATCTCCCGACCGGCACCCCGCCTGGCAGGGCCGAAAGCTCAATCCTTCGAGCCCTAGCGCCCGCATGATCGGCCAGCACCGCCGCCCGGCCCTGGTATCGGCGCCGACCGCATCGAACACATCCTGAAGCAATGTCTTCAGGCGATACCAGGCAGGATGCTCCGGATAACAGTGCAGCCCCTCGGAATCGCTCTCCTCTAGTACCAGCCAGCCTCCGGGTTTGACCAAGGCATAGGCGTTTCGGATCACCTCTTCGTAATGCCGGATAGTGGTGACGACATAGCGCATGTGTACGAGATCAAAACTCTCGGCCGGTAAATCCAGTGCCAAAACATTGGCTTGTTGGAAGGAGACATTGTCGAGATTGAGCCCCTCCGCCCAACCTCGCGCCGCCACCAAGCTGCTTTCGTCCAAGTCCACGCCAAGCACATGCCCTGACGGACCAACCCGCGCCGAAAGCAAGTCCGTGATCCCGCCAACACCACAGCCGATATCAAGGCAATTCCACCCCGACCCGACCCCGATCCGCTGCAGCATGACGTCGCTCTCCGCCGCCAAGGCTTCGGCTTGAATACGCAGGCGTTTGAACTCTCGGTCGGAACGGTCGAGGGGATAGGCTTTGGCTTTGGTCATGTCTGAGCTTTCAAAAATGTGGCGCCGCCTATATGCATGATGCCACTGGGATTAGGCAAGGAGCATACCAATGGCGAACGCCGACGTTATCGACTATGCGATCGAGGGCGATCACTCGCCAATGCTCACCATCACGCTCGACCCCGGCGAGGCGGTGCAGGCCGAGGCTGGTGCGATGGTGATGATGGACAGCGGCATCGAGATGTCGACCGAGATGTCCGGCGGGCTGGTATCGAGCCTGTTTCGCAAGGTTTCGGGTGAAACCTTCTTCATGACCTTTTTCGCCAATCAGGCCGATAAACGGCGCACCGTTTCCTTCGCCTCACCGATGCCGGGGCAAATCAAAACCATCGATCTCGCCGCCGAGGATGGCGCTTTTTTCTGCCAGCGCGATGCCTATCTCTGTAGTGCTCGAGGCGTTTCAATCTCTATCGCGCTGACCAAGCGACTGACATCCGGCCTGTTCGGGGGCGAGGGCTTGATCCTGCAGAAACTTGAAGGCGACGGGCTGGCATTTCTCGCCGCCGGCGGCACTTTGATAGAACGAAACCTCGCCGCCGGTGAAAGTCTCACCATCGACACGGGCTGCCTGGTCGGGTTCTCCGGTTCCTGCGACTACGACATACGGTTGCAATCTGGTGTGAAAAACATGTTGTTCGGCGGTGAAGGATTATTTGTAACCGAAGTTACGGGACCCGGCATCGTCATCATCCAGACCCAGCCGATCGCAGAATTGGCACTGGCGTTGCACCGGTTGATGCCGAAAAGCCATGGTGAGGGGTGATCGGGAGCATGTTCAGAACAAGTCATTGGCTGACAAAAGGTCGCGCTGAAATTGGTATGGGCGTTTTTGGTATGATTGCGCTGATGACGCCGCTGTTGCTTTGGGTTGCCTGGTCGCCCGAAGTGCTGCGCAATATCCTTCTGATCGGCCTTGGGTCACTCGCAATGGCATTGTTCTTCGTGCGGTTCGCATGCCCCGATAAGGGATCGCGCGACCGGATGAAGGCCCCAGACTATGATCTTCACCCCACGAACATGGGACGCACCGGTTGGCGAGACCAAGTGTGACCGTCAGGTTATTTGAACGGCCGCTCGAAAATATTTTGGAATAGCAGGTTCTCGACAACGCCCTCGCCGACGATCTCCTCGATCTTCACGATGAGCCGTGCCTTCAGGAAGGCGCGATCATCCAGGCCGGGCTTGATGTCCAGGGCCGCAAAGGCATGCACGTAAATAATCACCGCATCGATAATCCGCAGCAGGTTCTTATTGACGAGTTCCTGATTAGGACCGCTCTCGACCTCGATCAGGATGTGCATGATCAAGAACCGGTCAACTTCGCCGTCGCGGATCAGAGGAATAGTCAACGGCTCCAAATCAATCAGCGCCGTTTCCTGCGGCGTCAGCCTAACGACCTTCTTTTCTTCCGGAGGCGGTGGCTCAACACCAAGGATTTCGAGAACCGGCACCGGTAGCATTCTCGGCGCAAATTGCGAAACACCGAAGACCCCGCCGCCGATAAGCGCCAGAACGACGACCAGAATGATCAGAATTTTCACCATGGCGTCGTCGGGGTCCCCCTTCTCCCATCAGGCATGCGCGTAACCGGTGCGTCTTAGTGCTATAGGTTCGCCATCGTGATCAAGAGCAATTACGTCCTGTCCATCGATCATGCAGCCAATACGGCAAACCGGAACGTCTTGAACTGCGGCGATCCTCGCGATCGCCTCGCGCTCAGTAACCGGTGCTGTAAACAATAGCTCATAGTCGTCGCCACCGCCGAGAACATGTTGGCGCGCGTCCTCCTCGCCGACCAATGTCACGACGGCGCGCCCGGCAACAGAAAGCGGAACACGGTCAAATTCGACTTGCGCACCAAGACCTGACGCGCGCGCAACATGCCCCAAATCCTGCATCAAACCGTCAGAGACATCCATGGCCGCAGAGGCATGGCCAATTAGTCCTGCTCCAAGCGACAGCCGTGGCTCGGGAATGCGATAGCGTGTGATCAACGCTTCTCGCGCGGCCGCATCCAACCCCGGCCACTGTTCCGATAAAGCCACCAAACCCAGCGCCGCATCGCCGATTGTACCGGAAACCCAGATATCATCACCGACGGACGCGCCACCTCGCGGCAGATAAGCATCGCCGTTTACAGTGCCCATAGCGGTGATCGAGATAGACAACGGCCCGTCGGTCGCAACGCTGTCACCACCAACCAGGGAGATTTTGAATTGGGCCTGGTCGGCTGCCAGTCCAGCGGTGAATTCCGCCAACCATGCTTCCACTGCCTCTGCGTTCCAGGATTTAGGTATGGCCAGTGCAAGTGTGTAATAGCGGCACACGGCCCCCATGGATGCGAGGTCCGATAGGTTGACGCGCAAGGCCTTGCGAGCAATGTCCTTCGGCGAATCGGAGGGCAGAAAATGAATACTCGAGATCAGAGCATCCATCGTCACAACCAACCGCTCGCCTTCACCGACCGACAAAACGGCGGCATCGTCGAGCAGACCAAGTGCCCCCGGTTCACCGACTGCTAACGGCGCAAAATATCGGGCTATCCGCCCAAATTCATCCAGAGCCAACTCACCCCGTGCCATGGCGAATTTCATCGGGCCGCACTTTGCTCGCGACCTGATCAAGTACCGTGTTGACGAACCCCGGTTCCTTGTCGGCAAAGAAGGCGTGGGTAACATCGACATATTCGTTGATGACGGTCTTACGTGGCACGTCCGGCATCGCCATCAACTCATGGGAAGCCGCGCGCATGATGGCACGGAGGATGCTCTCCAAACGGCCCAATGACCATTCCTTGCTCAGGATCGAAGCGAGCATGGCGTTGATTTCATCTTCGTTCTCGCGCACGCCGGTCAGGATGCGCTGAAAAAGCACTTCATCGGCGGGGCCGAAATTATGTTCGGCATCCGCTTGTCGCAATCGGCTTGCGGCGAATTGGGCAATAACATCCTCAAGCGAAATGTCGGTAATCTCGATCTGATAAAGCGCCTGAACCACCGCCAGTCTGGCCGACGTTCTGGGTCGAAAAGCAGCGTTCTTACTCGCCCCCTCTAATGGCTGCCCACCCAGCTGGTCAGATTGATCGCTCATGCCACAGAATACCTTTGCTTCAAAGCAATCATCGCCAACGCAGCGGCCGCCGCATCGCGTCCCTTGTTCTTCTCGCTGACCCGAGCACGTGCCCAGGCCTGCTCACCGTTCTCGACAGTAAGAATGCCGTTGCCGATGGCGAGGCCATCCTGCACCGCCAGATCTTGCAAACCACGTGCGCTCTCACCACAGACATAGTCGTAGTGGGAGGTTTCTCCCCGGATCACACAGCCGAGCGCCACATAACCGTCATAAGCAGGTTGACCGTCATTCCGGCGGCTGGCAATCGCGATCGCTGCCGGAATTTCCAACGCTCCCGGCACCGATATACGCTCAACCTCGACCTGGTTCGCCTCAAGTTCGGCGACGGCACCACGCCCCATTTCCTCGGCGATGTCCTTGTAGAAATCCGCTTCGACAACCAGCACTCGGGTCATTCGCCCTCTCCTGCCTCGGCGCTCATTGTTTTATGGCCGACAATGCTCAGGCCATAACCATCCAATCCGATGACATTCCTCTTCGAGTTCGACACCAGAACCATTTCCGAAACCCCAAGATCGACCAGAATTTGTGCGCCCACGCCATAGTCGCGTAATTCATTCTCCGAAGACTTTCCGTCAACCGCTGCCTTGAGTTTGACCTTCACCCGATCGCTTAGAGAGGTTGGCGTCGGCTCGCGGATCATCACTACCACACCGCGCCCTTCTTCGGCGATCCGATGCATCGCAGTTTGCAACTCACCGCCACCACGAGAGCCGGAGGTATCGCCCAAAACATCTTCCATAATGCTCAGCGCATGCATGCGAACCAACACCGGGTTCGCGGTCGTGATGTCGCCCTTCACCAGTGCCACGTGCTCGGCATAGGTGATCTTATTGACGTAGACGAGCATTCGCCATTCGCCGCCGTACTTGCTTTCCAACGTGGTTTCGACGGTGCGGCGAACGATGGTCTCGGTGCGTCTGCGATGCGCGATCAGATCGGCAATGGTCGCCACCTTGAGGCCATGCAATTGGGCAAATTGAACCAAATCGGGCAACCGGGCCATCGTCCCGTCGTCCTTCATGATCTCACAGATCACGCCAGACGGGTTCAGCCCGGCAAGTCGCGCAATATCAACGATCGCCTCGGTATGCCCGGCCCGGACCAGAGCTCCACCATCGCGCGCCAGCAAAGGGAAGACGTGGCCGGGGGTGACGATATCCTCCCTACCCCGGTCGGGATCGATCGCAACCGCGACGGTTTGCGCGCGGTCATGCGCTGAAATTCCGGTTGTCACGCCCTCACGCGCTTCAATGGAAACCGTGAAGGCTGTGGCATGCCGCGTCTCGTTGCGCTGGCTCATCAAAGGCAAGCCAAGACGTTCGATCCGCTCGCGGGTGAGGGACAGGCAAATCAGGCCGCGCGCATGCATGGCCATGAAATTGATAGCCTCCGGCGTCGCCTTCTCGGCGACAATACAGATATCGCCCTCGTTCTCTCGGTCCTCATCGTCGACCAGGATGAACATACGGCCCTGGCGCGCCTCCTCGACCACTTCATCGATTGACGACAAAGCGCCTTTGTACACATCGTTCAGCGTCTCGGGCTTAAGCGACTCAGGCATGGCCATTTCCGCAGGTCTCCATTTAGCGGGTCTCCATTTGGCGGTATTCCATCAGGCGCGAAACGTAGCGCGCCAGCATGTCCACTTCCATGTTCAATTTGTCACCCGGCGAGAGCGTGCCAAGCGTGGTGGTCTCCCAAGTGTGCGGGATTATGTTGATCGAGAAATTCCGCCCGATCACTTCGTTGACGGTCAGAGAGACCCCCTCCAACGTGACCGACCCCTTCTCCGCCACCATACCGGCGAGATCTCCGGGCGCCTCCAGAACCAGCTTGTGGCTATCGCCGACGGGTTCAATCGTTACCACGCGCGCCAATCCGTCGACATGGCCGGAGACCACGTGTCCGCCAAGCTCATCCCCAAGCTTAAGAGCACGTTCCAGATTTATCGCCGTGCCCTTTGACCAATCGCCCAGCGTGGTCCGGGCCAGCGTCTCCGCCGACGCATCAATCGCAAACCAGTCATCGCCAGTTTCAACCACAGTCAGGCAGGCGCCCGAGCATGCGATCGACGCGCCAAGGGCAACATCGGACGTCTCGAAACCCGCACCGATCACGAGCCGGGTATCCCCGCGTGTCTCGACGCTGCGAACTTCGCCAATATGAGTGACTATTCCAGTAAACATGAGCCTATGATCATCAGTAGGACGCCATGGCAGGCGGGGTGGATATGTAGTGGCGATTATCGGATCAGGACGGTCATGGCAAGAACACTCCGTCAACCCGATGCCCCTTGAGTGGCCAGACCGTTAGTGGTGGGTCGCCGCATCTGATGGATCCGGCAAGACGAAGACCTTTCGGGCAAAATCGGATTCCAGTGTTTCTTGGCTGTAATATCGCGCCAGAAGTTCTTTAGCGTCGTTCAACAGGTCCGGGTTACGCTCCGCGAAGGCCTCCCAGGTCTCATCTTCCGGGCCATGCGCCATACGCTCGTGAATCAATGACAAAAACGCGCAAGTGATGGTCTCATGATACTTCATCTCTGCGCCGACATGGCGCGTGAAGCGCCGCAAACCATTGATATAACGCAGCATCGCCTCGGGCAAACTCTCACGATCGAGATAGATCCAGGCGAGCCATACATGCTCGCGATGATGGAAGTCCGAAGGATCCAATTCGCAGTTTTCGAAAGCGATTACAAATTCCTCATTTTCCTCGCGCAACAGATGACTGTCTGTCGCCGCCAGATCGAGCGCATAGACACGCTTCAATTCGTCTATCTTGTCCAAAGAATCACCGGAAAACGGTGCCTTGCCTTCAAAGGCGTGCAGCATCACGCCTTCGATCAGATCACTCAACGTGATGTCCTTCAACTCGGCCACGGCCTTCATGACCTTGACCACGCGCTTTTCCAGGCGAACACCCGTTTGAACTCGTTCAATTGACTTCATATTACTCTCTTAAATTTATCTATGTACCTAGGTAACATCTCAATACTGAGTCCGATACTGAAAAATTCGGTCGCCGGATCATTTCGAGAGTATTGGTGATGTTGCGGGGATCAAACTCAGATCGCCTGAGCCTGAGCCGGCGCCCCGCCCCCTGCGCTTTCGACCAAAACGCCTAGGCTACGCGACGTTTGATCCGAAAGGACTCAACCACGTCAGACCCCAACATTGCCACACTCGACCGAGTGAAACACGGGGCATTAGCCAGTTCTTCAAACGCCAAACCACCAATTGACGCTCGACCATCGCCGCCAAGAACGATCCCCGCGCGCATCATAACCACACGGTCAACCAAGTCGGCATCAAGCAAAGCGCTCGCCAGGCCGCCCCCGCCCTCGACAAGGACCGAATTGATGCCCCGGGCCGCCATCGCCCGCAATCCCGCATTGAGATCAACATGATCGCCCGTAGCGTCAGGCATATGGATAAAGCTCACACCGCATTTCAAAAAAGCATCGTAACGAGCATCCTCCGCCGCGACCCCAGTCATCACAACGGTCTCTATCTCGCGAGCACCAACGACCAAGCGAGCAGTTGCGGGCAAGGCAAGCTTACCGTCGACAACAACGCGGATCGGCGATCGGTCTTCCAAGCCAGCAACCCGGCAGGTTAGTTCAGGATCATCCGCCAGTGCCGTACCGGAGCCGACCATGATCGCGTCGTGCTCGGCCCGTAGCAGATGACCCAATCGACGCGATTGTTCGCCGGTGATCCATTTGCTTTCGCCGGATGCCGTCGCAATGCGACCGTCAAGACTGGTTGCAAGCTTTAAGGTTACAGCGGGCCGGCCTTCGCGGACACGGGTCAGGAAACCGAGGTTTGTCTCTTCCGCTTCGCTGGCGCGCACACCCTCGACAACCTCGATGCCGGCGCGGCGCAGCCTGTCATGACCGCCGCCATCGACACGCGGATCTGGATCACGCAGCGCCGTTACCACCCGCGCGACACCTGCCTTGATCAAGGCCTCAGCGCAGGGAGGCGTTTCGCCGTGATGCGCGCAAGGCTCCAGCGTAACGTATGCGGTAGCCCCACGAGCCGCCTCGCCTGCCCGCATCAAGGCCTCGGTCTCCGCATGTGGGCGTCCGCCCGGCTGTGTCCAGCCGCGACCGACCACATGTCCGTCTTTCACCAAAACGCAGCCAACAGCCGGA
>JABIRP010000060.1 GCA_018699735.1 Rhodospirillaceae bacterium
CGGTCCATACCGGTCATGCCGGGGGTGTAACGCTGGGTGAACTCGGTCGACCAGATGCCGAAGCTCTTCTCCAGCCGCAGGGAGAACATGGCGTTGAAGCCGTATTCGGTCAGTCCCAGACCCTCGCCGGCTTGAAGCAAGGTTTCGCGGAGCGTGATGTGCTCCGCAGCGGAAACATTGATTTCGTAGCCCATCTCGCCGGAGACCGAGAGCCGGCCGACCTTGGCCCGCAGAAGACCGATATCCATCTCCCCGCAATGCATGAACTTGAACGCCTCTTTGGAGACGTCGGCATTTGTCACCCGCTCCAGCAGTGCACGCGAGTTTGGTCCCGAGATTGAGAAACCAACCGTCGCGTCGGAAATATCCCGGACGGTCACATCCGCATCCCGGTGATCGTTGAACCAGCGACTATGCCAGTTGCGGAGATAATATGACCCCATGATCCACCAGCGCCCGCCACCCCAATTGAAGACCGTGAGGTCGCCCTTCAAGCGCCCCGAGGGAGCGAGCATCGGCGCCAGCTTGGCCCGGCCCGGCTCTGGTAATCTGGAGGACATCACCTTGTCGAGCCACTTCTCCGCACCCCCGCCCGTCACCTCGAACCGAGAGAATCCGGTGGTATCGATGAGGCCAACACCGGCGCGGGTCTGGCGACATTCCTCGCCCACGATATCGAATGCGTTTGAGCGCCTCAGTGAGGGCGTCTCCTCGAACTCGGGCGAGGGGGCGAAGTAGATCGGCACCTCAAGGCCCCAGCTTTCGCCAAAGCGCGCACCAGTCGCCTTCATCGCATCGTAGGCTGGTGCCTTCTTCAGTGGCCGTCCGGCCCAGAGCTGCTCGTTCGGATAGGTCATCACGAACCGGCGCGAGTAGAACTGGCCGGTGGTCTGGCGGATGTATTTCTTATTGGCCGTGAAGTCGCCGTAACGGGCGATATCCATTGGCCACGCATCGGCCTCGGTCTCACCGTGGATCATCCACTCGGCCAGTGTCTTGCCGACGCCGCCGCCCTGCAGGAAACCGGCCATGACGCCGCAGGCCAGCCAATAGTTCGGCACGCCTTGCACCGGCCCGACCAGCGGGTTGCCGTCGGGCGAGAAGGTGAAGGCGCCATTGACCCAATTCTTGACCCCGACCTCTTGCAGGCAGGGGTAGCGTTTGAACGCCAGCTCAAGTTCTTTTTCGATCCGATCCAGATTCTCGTTCAGCAGTTCGATGCCGTAATCCCATGGCGCGCCGTCCATCATCCAGTGCTGATAGCTGGTCTCGTAAATGCCAACCAAGATTCCCTTTTGATCCTGGCGGATATAGGTGAAGCCTTCGAGGTCAACCGTCATCGGTACCTCAAAGTTGAGCTCGGCGACCTCGGGGATGGTTTCCGTCAGGAAATAATGGTGTTCGAGCGGCGAGACCGGCAATTCAAGACCGACCATGCGACCGACCTGCTTGGCCCAAAGGCCGCCAGCATTGACGACATGTTCGGCCGTAATGGTTCCTTGCTCGGTAACGACTTGCCAACCCTCCGCGGTATGGTTCAACTCGATAACCCGGTTGTGCTCGACAATCTCGGCGCCGCGCATCTTGGCGCATTTGGCGTAGGCCTGGACCGTGCCGGTGGTATCGACATATCCCTCGCGGTCGGCCCAAAGACCACCAAGCACGCCTTCCACATCCATGATAGGGCAGGCCCGCTTCACCTCTTCGGGCGTCATCAGGTGACAGTCTTCGATCCCAATTGTCTGGAAGATCCGGTAGGCCGCTTGCAGCCATTCCCAGCGATCCGGCGTTGACGCGACCGTTACGCCGCCCGTCATATGGAGCCCGATCGATTGCCCGCTCTCTCGCTCGATCTCGCTTAGCAGGTCGATGGTATAGGCCTGGAGAGCCGCCATGTTCGGATCCGCGTTCAGCGCGTGAACCCCACCCGCCGCGTGCCATGACGACCCGGCGGTCAGCACCGAGCGTTCCACCAACGCCACGTCGGTCCAGCCGAACTTGGCCAGATGATA
>JABIRP010000061.1 GCA_018699735.1 Rhodospirillaceae bacterium
GCCCCGGCAAGGAACCCGGCGAAAGAGTGCGTTGATATGTACGGGCGTTTCCGACTAAGAAGGTCAGTATACGGTTTCACGCAAGGAACTGACCTCGCTGATCGCAATTCACCGCAAGAGCAACACGAAAACCAATCCATGATCACAGCCGTCCACAGACACGACCACCGCGAGGCTTTGAAATGATCGCCTCCCTTCAGGTCGTCGCTGGGCTGATACTCTTGTTCTTCGGAGCCGAGATTATGGTGCGCGGGTCTGTTGCCGTCGCCAGAGCGTTTCGTATCAGCCCACATATGATCGGGCTTACCGTCATAGCCTTCGGAACATCTTCGCCAGAACTATTCGTCAGCTTGAAGGCCGCGCTACACGGATCTCCCGGAATCGCTGTCGGAAATGTTGTCGGCTCAAATATCGCCAATATTCTTTTGATGATCGGGCTGGTCGGGCTGGTCGCCCCCTTCTCATGTAGTGGGCGAGGGTGTCGCAGAGACGGAAGTTTCCTCCTGCTCGCCACCGCCATACTCGTCGCCTTGACCTTCGCTGGCACGATAGAGCGCTGGCATGGCGTCGGCATGCTGGGCCTCTTGGTGCTCTATCTCGGATATTGCTACCGCGACGACCGCAAGGGGGACCCGGAAGAAAGCCTGATGGCCAAGGAAGCGGCTGAGTTCGAGACCGAGTTGCCAACTGCACGCGCCACGGTTTATTGCCTCGGCGGCATGGCTGGAGTCCTCCTCGGTGCGCATTTGCTGGTCGACGGCGCGATCGTGATGGCTCGACTGCTGGAAATATCGGAGGCCGTGATCGGCATCACCATGGTCGCGATCGGCACCTCTCTGCCAGAGCTCGCAACCACGATCGTTGCCGCCTGGCGCAAACATAGCGATGTGGCCATCGGAAACATTATCGGATCGAATATTTTCAATACACTGGGTGTACTGGGCGTTGTCTCAACTGTCGTGCCGTTGGACATCCCGCCCGAGATCACGGTAGCGAATATCTGGCTGATGGTCGCGGTTACCGTCGCTTTCGTGCTTTTGACATTCACGCGCAAAAATCTTGGCCGCGCGGTTGCGATCACCTTCTTCCTCGCTTATGCCGCCTTCATTTCCAGCCAATTTGGCGCACCGATGCAAGCCATCGCCGTCTCTGGGCAATAAGTCGTCTCAGGCTAGTCCCGGCGATAGCGCAGCCGCACACCGACGGATTGGCAGTCTGGATAGACGTCCGGTTTGCGGGTCGAGACCACTGCGGCCAAAACAGTCGACTTCGCCGCAATCATCTCGACGATCTCAAGACACAGTGTTTCTTGCAGATCGAAACGCCGCCCCTCAACCAAGTTTGAGATCTCCTGGCGCAGAAAATCATAATCGAGCACCGAGCCGATTTCATCTTTGAGTTCGCTCGGCTCGAACTCCACGTCCATCTCGATGTCGATCAGGATCCGTTGCCGAGTTTCGCGTTCGAAGTCGTGGATCCCGATATCCACCTCGACGCTATAGCCCTCAATGAAAATCTGCTGAGTAATCATTCGTCGGCATCCCGGTCGTCCCGGCTCAGGAATGCAACATCTCGCCCAGGGTTGGCCAGCGCCGCTCCGCCATCGATGACAATTATTTGGCCGGTAAGCGACGGCGTGTCGAGAATGAACCGCGCAGCCCGCGCCACATCTTCTGGGTCACAACCGCGCTCCAATGGGTTCAAGCGCCGACTATGCTCGAAACTGTCAACGCCCTGCCCACCGCTCTCCAACGTTATGCCCGGGGCGATGCCCGCAACCCTGACTTTCGGAGCCAATGCCAAAGCTAAGGCCTGGGTGGCGCCATACAGGCCGGATTTAGACAAGGTGTAAGACAGGTAGTCCGGATTCATCGCGAAAATTTTGCTATCCAGCAGGTTGATCACACATCCCGTGTGGTCGTCTTCCAAGGCCAGGTCGTCTTCCAACGCCAACGCAAACGCGCGTGCAAGCAATACCGGCGCCCGCAAATTGATCCGGTGGTGTTTGTCGATCGCCTCACCGGTCAGGTCCTGCCACGTATCGTGCTCGAAGACTGATGCGTTGTTGATGAGAGCCCGCAACGGCGGCGCGCCATCGCGCGCCCGGTCGATTATCCGGCCCAGCGCCGCGTCATCGGCGAGGTCAGCCTCCAGCACCTGCCCGTCACCGCCATCGGCTCGTATCTCAGAGAGCAATTCCTCTGCCTCCGAAGCCGATGCGTTGCAATGTATGGTGACGAACCAGCCATCCGCAGCGAGCGCCCGGCACAACGCCGCACCGATCCGGCGTGCACCGCCGGTAATCAGTACCGATTCGCCCCTGTCGCTTCGGGTCATTGAATAATCCTCACCTGCTTCGCATTGATACTTTGACTGACACGCCACCGCAATCGCCTCATCCCCCATTCTTAGCAAGTTTGGTGAAGCTTCACGATTGCGCCCTCAAGTCGAGATAGAGCGATGACTTGGACAAAACAGAGCTTCACGCCAAATGATATACATCCCGGTATTTCAACGGGATAAATAGTGCTCAATCGAATACGCCTACTCATCGCCAAAGCATCTAATTTTAGCTAGTTTTGCACAATCCGACTTTCCGCTCGGTTTCACCCACGAATCTCCAAGCCTTTCTCAAAGCTCGGATATAAATTAACGATCCGTTTACAGCAAAAATAAACGAATTCAATACGTTGGATATACTGCCCAAAAATTGGGCAAATTAATGGATTTGAGAGGAGTCGGGGCATTCAGACGGAAGAGCGCCGCTTATCAACATGCTTATCCACAGGGATCGTGGATTGTTGCCGGAGCGCCTGGGATTCCCTGGGTTCATGCGATCCAGCTGTTGACCCCGCCGCAACTTGAGCCAAAATATCAGCTATGGCGAACACCGATACAGATACGGCCACAGATCTCCAAACCGGCGGCAAAAGCAGCAATAAGGCCGGCACCGAGACTGGTGGCGCCGACACTGGCGAAAGACGGGTCAAACCGGACATTGCAGCCGGTGTTTCCGTCATCCAAGCGCAGGTCCGGCGTCTCGGGTCATCGCCCGGAGTTTACCGCATGCTCGACCATAAGGGTGACGTCCTTTATGTCGGCAAGGCCCGCAACCTGAAGAAGAGGGTAACCAGCTACACCAGCCCAGCGAAACTGGTTCCCCGTATCTTTCGAATGGTTTCGGAGACAGTCTCGATGGAGATCGTCACCACCCACACGGAGGTCGAAGCGCTCTTACTGGAGAGCAATCTGATCAAACGACTGCGTCCGCGGTACAATGTGCTCCTGCGCGATGATAAGTCGTTCCCCTATATACTGATCACCAGCGATCACGCGGCACCACGGATCGTCAAACATCGTGGCGCCCGCAAGCGGGACGGCGACTATTTTGGCCCCTTCGCTTCCGCTGGAGCGGTCAACCGCACGATCACCGCCCTGCAACGCGCCTTCCTGCTGCGCAATTGCTCGGACCCGATCTACAACGCACGCACCCGGCCGTGTCTGCAATATCAGATCAAGCGCTGCGCAGCCCCTTGCGTTGATTACGTCTCGGCTGCGGATTACGACGAAATGGTCGGCCAGGCCAGAGCCTTCCTTGGAGGGCGAAGCCGTGATGTGCAGCAAGAGTTCGCCGACCGCATGCAGAGTGCTAGCGAAGAAATGGAGTTCGAGACAGCCGCGATGTACCGCGATCGAATTCGGGCATTGACCGCCATTCAGGCGCACCAGGACATACATGTCGACGGTATTGAAGAGGCTGATGTGATTGCGTTGCATGCCGAAGGCGGCACGACCTGCATTCAGGTTTTCTTCTTCCGAGCCGGCACCAACTATGGCAACCGCGCCTATTTCCCAAGCCACGACAAGACAGAGGAAGATGGGGAAGTTCTGGCCGCATTCCTCGGGCAATTTTACGACGACAAGCCACCGCCACGCTTAGTGTTGGTCAACCTGGAACCCGTGGAGCAAGCGCTGATCGCCGAAGCCCTTTCGATTAAGGCAGGCCGCCGTGTCGAACTAGCCCGACCGATGCGTGGGTCCAAGCGCAAACTCATAGAGCACGCCACCGCCAACGCCCGGGATGCCTGGGGGCGACGCATGGCCGAAAGCGCGTCGCAACGACGCTTGCTGGAAGGTGTTGCCGAAACCTTCGGGTTGGAGGGCACCCCCAACCGTATCGAGGTCTATGACAACAGCCATATCCAAGGCACAAATGCGATCGGTGCGATGATTGTCGCCGGAGCGGAGGGCCTGACAAAAAACGCCTATCGGAAGTTCAACATCAAAAACGTGACCCAGAAACCTGAAGCGCCGGAGACCGCTCCCGGATTGTCCGAGGGGCCGCAGTCCGGCTATGACGCCGGTCCAGTTTCGCCCGAAGTCACGCCGGTTCAGGCCGGCGACGACTACGCGATGATGAAACAAGTCCTGACCAGACGCTTCGCCCGGGCGCTGAAGGAAGACCCCGACCGCGAGAGCGAGACCTGGCCGGACCTGGTCCTGATAGACGGCGGCCAGGGTCAACTCACCATTGCCATGGAAGTGATGGATGAATTGGGCATTGACGATGTGCCGGTTGTCTCGATTGCCAAGGGCCCGGACCGCGATGCCGGCCGAGAGCGCTTCTTTATGCCGGATCACAAGCCGTTCACGATGGAGCGGCGTGATCCAGTCCTCTATTTTCTTCAACGCCTGCGCGACGAAGCGCATCGCTTTGCCATCGAAACCCACCGCGCCCGGCGTTCGAAAGGACTAACCCGGTCAGTGATCGATGAGATCCCCGGTATTGGCGCCAAACGCAAACGCGCGTTGCTGCATCATTTCGGCTCTGCCCGCGAAATAACCCGCGCCGGGCTCGCTGATCTTGAGACCGTCGATGGTATATCCAGCACAGTCGCTCGGAAAATTTACGATCATTTCCACGACGATCCTTAAAAATTTGCCCCTCGATGGCTTGATTTAGCGGGGCGCGGGACGCACAATTCATCTCTTCGTCCCGCGCGAACTCTTAATTCGGAACTTGAACGCCGCGATGTCAAACTTGGCCAACGCCCTGACTCTCCTGCGCCTCATCTTAATTGCACCGATCGTGGTGCTGATCTGGCTCGGTGACGCGACCTATCTCTGGGTGGCATTCGGCTTCTATACAGTCGCCTGCATTACCGATGTTGCCGATGGCTACGTTGCCCGTTCATTGAACCAGCAATCTCTGGTTGGACGCTTGTTTGATCCCATTGCCGACAAACTTCTGGTCGGTGCTTGCTTGCTGGTTCTGGTGGCATTTGACCATATCGTCGGTTGGGCGGTATTGGCGGCATTAATCATTCTGCTTCGGGAAATCCTGGTCTCCGGGCTGCGCGAATTCCTGGCCGAAATTCAAGTCAACATGCCGGTCAGCCGGGCCGCCAAATGGAAGACTGTGCTTCAAATGGTTGCGCTGGGATTTTTGATCGTCGGCGATGCCGGGCCAACTTGGCTTCCAACAGTTAAGATCGGTGAATACATGCTCGGGGTCGCGGCGGTTCTAACGATTTATACCGGCTGGGATTACTTGCATTCCGGGCTTCTACATGTTGGCCCTGAGGCAGAAGAACGCCGGGCCCGAAAGGTCGCACGCAAA
>JABIRP010000010.1 GCA_018699735.1 Rhodospirillaceae bacterium
AGCATGAAAAGTGGGGGGAAGCCCCGCATGCTTTCATCATTTTGAAAGACGGCGCCGAAACAACCGAAGATGAACTCAAGCTCCACGTCCGGAACAACCTGGCCCACTTCAAGACACCCCAGTGGGTCAGTTTCGTTGACGATCTACCGAAGACGGCGACAGGCAAGGTGCAGAAATTTGTCTTGCGCGGTGGTAAAGCCGGGATCGCGCGTCAGTAGCGGAAAGATTGGCGCGAACAGGCTCACTATTCGCCGGTCTCTCCCTGCCAGGCGAGTGCGGTCTCGGCCAGATGAAAGTCGAAGGCCGTGTGGATGTCGATACCGCTGGCGGTGTCGTCGATCTCGATGATGTCGACCTTCATGCCGGTGCGCCGTCCCTGTCGGATCAGGTCGGCACTGGTCGCTGAGGCGAGACCGGTATCCTCTCGGAATAACGGCTTACGGGTCTGGCGCGGGCCGTAGATCGCCATCCAGTCGAACACCCGCACCCACTCACCGCTCTCGTCATCCTGGACCCAGAAATTCTTATGCGTCTTGTTGGCAACGAACACCGACTCGAGGCTCGGATCGGCCTTCATCCGATTGACCGCGTCTGCAATCCATTCCGGCTTGCGGAAGATATCGGTCGGCTGCAGAAAGACGACGATGTCGAATGTGGTGCCATCGATCTCCTCGGCCCGTTCCAGCGCGTCTTTTAGCACCGGCTCGGTCGGCGTCAGGTCCTCGGCCAAGCCACCATCTCGCATGAACGGGCACCAGGCCCCAGCGGCAACCGCAGCGTCCCGGATCGCCTCGTTGTCGGTGGTTACCAGAACTCGGTCGCAAACCCCGGACTGCAGCGCATGCTCAACCGAATGGGCGATCAGGGGTTTGCCGCCGATCGGCCGCACGTTCTTGCCCGGCAGGCCCTTTGAGCCACCCCGCGCCGGAATAATGGCGATGACTTTTCTGCTATCCGTCATGAGATCGTGTTCCTGAGCTCTTCGATATGATCCGCGATCAGTTCGGCGACCGCGAGGTTGGTGTCGTCATGTATGTCGACCAGGGTCCAGAACTCGTCGACCACCTCGAAGCCGACCGCATCACCGAGGCGGCGCCCCTGGGCCAACATGCCGCGCCGGGTTGCGAGCCCGAGGCCGATGAGCTCCTGATAGTAGACCGGGCTCGGCCCAGCACCGCCCTCGCCCATGGCGGAAATTGTTTGGTCCGGCTCCATACGCCAGAGATTGGCTTTGAAGCGACGCACACAAACCACGCTGTCGAGGTGGTCCCGGCCCAGCAAATTCTCCGCCGTGCGCTTGACCAGGCCCGGTGGGCGGAAAGGATGGGTCGGCTCCAGCACGACAACGATGTCGCCCGGATAGGCTTCGGTCACCGCATGTAACGCCGGAACATAGGGTTCGATCGTCCGTTCATGAACCGCCACCCGCGCGTCAAACGCCCGGGCTTGATCGGCAACCGCCGCGTCATCGGTGGTGACCACAACCTGGGCGTCCTCAATTTCCTCAAGCGCGGCCCGCAGCGTTCGCTGAAGACTGGAGAGACCCTTCAAGGGGCCGAGGAGCCGGGCGCTGCTCTGCGCCTTGGCCAGAACCGGGACGATTACCAGAGGTGCTGCCATGGCTCAGGTCCCCATCCGGATCACGTCGATCACCTCGGCGACCCGCTTGGCCCGACCCTCGTCACGGCCCTGATGGATGCCATGGTGGTGATAGACCCGCATATGCGGCTCATAAAGGATCTCGTAGTTGAGCGCGATCATCCGCTTGCCCCATTCACGATCCTCGACACCACTGATCTCCTCGTCGAACGGATGGTCATTCCAGATCGATTTTCGAATGGCCGAGTTGGCATTGTGGAAAAAATAATCCTCACGTTGGCGCACCCGCTCATCCCGGAACGTGGTCCAGAGATCGCGCCGGTCGATTGCACTGGTCTCGGGCAAGGGTTCCTGACGGCCGTAGATACCGCACAAACCCGCATCGCCGTCCGGGCCCAAATGTGCCAGCTGATAGTCGGCCCACAGCTCGTCGATCGGCACGCAATGCGACGACAGCATCGAGACAACCTCGTGGCGCGCCGCTTCGACACCGATATTGAGGGCGCGGCCAAACGAGAATTCGTCGCGGCTGATATACCGCATGGTAACGCCAAAGCTCTCGGCGATGGCGACGGTGTCGTCGGTTGATTCGTTGTCGACCAGAATGACGTCGATATTCGGAATTCGCTGATTGGCCAATGCCGTCAGGCAGCGGCCAATCCAGGCGGCCTCGTTCTTGGCGCGAAGCACGACACTGATCATCACCCGGCCTCCTCGTCCTTGGTTACCTGGTCTTCCTCGATCATTCCGAAATCGATCGGCGCAGCGGCGGCCAAATCATACAGGACACGCCGGCCCATAACAGCAGACTTGAGCGTGACATCCAGGCCGACGCCACCGTCTTCGTCCGCCAGGTGCTCCGCCGCCAAGACTTCGCCGGCACCAAGTGGGCGGGCAGCAACAAGTGTGCGCCGCGCGGCCCGCTCCAGATCAAGCAATGCCAGCCTGCTCGGGTAAAACAGGATGTCACCGGGCAAATCCGCCGCAAGCACGCTGTGCAGCGCCGCGACGCCCGTGCAGAGGAATGCGAGCCGCAACCCCTCGCGCCCGCCAATCGGTGGAACGATGGGGCCATCGATCGGCAATATCAGATCGTAGTCGCCCACCACATCCTGGGGTGACGCCTCACGGGATTGAGAAATTTCAAAGGGCCAGCGGTCGAAGGTCATGGCCTCGCCGGGCCGGGTCAGCAGGATCACGCCCATCAGCCTTGCTTGCCGGCCTCCGTCATGATGTTCCGGATTTCCGCCATAGCGAGCGCCCCCGGGTTGGCCTTGTCAAAGGCGATCACCGCCTGATCCAAGTTCATCGCTAAACCGTTTACGCTGGTCAGACCGCGGGCGGCCGATTGCGTCAGCAAAGGGGTCTGAAGCGGCTGATAAATGATGTCGTAGACGATCGAGCCCGCCGGCATGGCCGCCAGCAGCGCCTCACTTTCGGCCCCCAAGGGCGACGCACTCGCAGCAGCCCCACCTTCATGGCCGACCGACGAGCAGTTGATCAGCAGGTCACACTTGGCCATTAGGTCGGCCGAGGGCGGAAGGTCGATCACATCCACTGGCACATCGATTTGATCTGAAAGTCTCATCGCGAAATCCGTCGCCGTCACCTGGGTTCGGTTCGCCAGCGTCAATCGACCGACCGCGTCGGTAAAATAGGTTGCAACCGCGCCTCCGGCACCGCCGAGCCCGATCAAGAGCGCGTTTCGCCCCGAGATATCCCCCGCCTGCTTTTGCAATGCCGACAGGCTGGCCTCGCCATCGGTGTTGGCGCCAACCAGTTGCCCCCCATCGCGATAGATCGCGTTTACGGCCCCTATTGCCTGTGCTTTCGGCTCCAGGCGATCCAGCAAATCAACCAACCCCTGCTTGTGCGGCACCGCAACCGCACCGCCAAGATATCTGTCGTCAGCCTTGAGTGCGGTGACCAAATTGGCGAGATTTTCGGGCCGAACATCCATCGGAACCATTTCTGCATCCAGACCCGCGCGCCGAAACGCGGCGTTCCAAAGCAACGGCGACCGGGCACCCTTGGATGGGTTCAGGCCGAGGATCGCAGCAAAGCGCTCGGTTGTGATATTCGGATCGTTGTCGGTCAGATTGGCATACACGGTGTTCGTCCGCGGTTCGGTTGACATTGGCAGAATGTCTTAGCAGAGCGGACACGTGCTTGCCATGGTCCAATCTTGGCTCTATGCGATAGGAGCGTTCTCGGGGGGAAGGCCTCGCTGTAGCATGCCCGTCACAAGGAATAATGCACTGTCTTCGACTGATCTGCGTGCTGGTGCTCTAAGCGACCCTGGAAGAGTGCAGGGTTACATTCTGGCTACGATCCGCAAACCGAGGCTCGCAGGCGTTGTCGGGCGCCGCGTTTCCATTCTTCTGGGCGCCCCCGATTGCCCTATCGAAGGCTGGGAGTTCCTGGCATTACAGGCGCCGGGCTCCCGTGATGTGTTACATCTGTTGGCGTTTTCTAACCCATCCCCAGCGGCTCAACGCTTTCTTGCTCGCCACGCGCTCGATCTCGATCTGGTTTTTGCCACCGGGATGAAAATTACCGAGTATTGGGCACGCTGGACCCTTGCCAACAAGTTCGGTCAGCAAGATAGTTTTGATGCCGCCCGCATAGCGCTCCTGATCGATCCGGGCGATATCCATGCGACCAGTTCGGCAATCAACTCGCTGGTCGCAATCAACTGGTGGGAGCCGGTCCGCCCCTTCACTCAGCGCAGAGTCGTTCTACAACCCGGAAGCGCACGCGCCTGGTTTGACGTAGGGCGTTGCGAAACTGAGCTCAATCCCCGTAAAACAATTTTACGAATCAGCCAACGAACCCTGGTTCTGGAGCCAACCAATCCTCTTTACCTGGAACTCCGATGCCGAATGATGATCCGGCGTGAGGATTTTGCCGGTGCACAATCTCTGATCTCGCGTTTTGCCGTTGCATGTCCGGAGAACGAGGGATTTATTGAGCTTCGCGACGAGTTTGGTTGGCTTGGCCAGCAGATGCGCCGTTATCATGCCGATACATCGAACCTGGAAGCTGCCTATTGGCACTGCCTGTCCGCCGGCCGGTTACAAATCCGCTCCTACCGCGAAAGATTTCTAACCCACGTCATCTATCATTCCAGGCGGTATTTTCATTACAACATCCGCGCCCTTCGTCTGCCTATCACGCCAGATCACGTGGCACTAGGAGACCGGGGAAATAGGGCCAACACGATCTCGCCCAATCCTCCGCGCACAATCGATCGCAAACCAACGCCCGGACAGCCGACAGTAGAAACCGGTGAAGCCATTCGCCGTGGCTGTGAAGGCGTTGTGGTCGAAGGAAACCTGCGCGGCGGCAACGCGCCAACCCAGTATTGGCTCGAATATCAGATCGATGGAGAAGTGGCGCCGCAATCGACGGTAAAACGTTGGGCGCCACCGCCGCTCTCACGTCGCCGTAAAATCCGCTTGGTTGAGGAGTATCGGCAATGGGGATACTACACCCAGTCACTCCATTACGCAGTGATCGCGGCTCCGACGGATGAAAAGGCGGAGCAAACCGCTACAGGTTTCGCTCGAATGCGGGCGCCTTTTTGCATCGACATGAACCACATGACCGGAGCCGGGACATTTTTCCTGATCGGCGCGTGGTCGCCCGCAGCTGACATCCCGACTGGCGCAGGGGTCGGTCCGACGCCTCTTGACTACCGCGACGCCCGTGTGGAAATCGATGTAGCAAACGAGTTGGACGCAGACGCCAAGTCCTTTATTACCCTGGGCGTTCAAGCCAAGACCGAAAACTCACCATCCGATGAGTTCCCGCAATCCGCCGGCTGGATGCTCTCCGGCCAGTCGGTTGAGGTTCGAAGTCTGCCCTACGGGGCCCAGAAAACCCTGCAGTTCGAATTGCGGCCGCAGTCGGCCGGGTGGACCATGATGGGCAACAATCCGGCCCTGAAGGATGATGCTGAGGAACGGTACGCCTACTCGCCTTTGGATCGGGTGCTTCGCTCTACCGACGAGAATATCTTCTTTTGCCTATCCAATCCGGATGAACCGGATTTGCCGGTCGGGCATTTGTCGTTTGGCACCATGCGGATACAGCACCGAGACTGGTCGATCCTATCTCCAACCCAAGGCGCCGTACTCCTCGAGCAACCCGAGGGAGCACCGGCAGACGCCATGGTTCTGACCGACGGTGGTAGTGGTGACCCGGCGGAATACTGGGTTAGTCCCAGCCGTCCTACCCGCCCACAGCGATTTGTCTGGGATCTAGGATCGGAGCAAACCCTCGATAGAGTTCTGATACACCACAACCCAGAGTGGCCATGCCGGACAATCGAAATCCTAACTTCGTGCGACGGCAACCATTTCGAGCCCTGCACCCGGTTGGCCTTGTCTCAAGGGCGCCCGGAGTTCGGTGAACTTCGCCAGACCATGACGCAGATACCCGAGGCCCCGCCGGTTCGGTTCGTAGCCGCAGTCTTGCTTGATGGATACGAGCGCACACGCTTTGGGTTGGACGCGATCGAGCTGTTCGCCCGAGACCCGCAACCGGTGCCGGACAACGAGCCCGCATCGATTGCCTTCGAAATCCCGGCGCCCCCTCCCGGCGCGACATTGTCCTATCAGTTGGTTGCCGAGAACGAATATGGCCGGTGCGACGGCGAAACCTGCACACTTGAAATTCCGGTTGAGATCGGCCCGGAAATTCTGTCCGTCGAGGAATGCGCACGCGGCGATGACCGGATCACACTTGCCGTACGCCTTGCGACAGGCGGTCGGCCTTGCCGCCTCGGAATCGCAGGCGTTGACCTGGAAATAACGCCGGAAGCAGAAATCGAGGTCGGCCACGACCCAATGCCAAAACTGCGTTTACTGCGCGTTCCGAGTGAGGCCGGTGCCTACCCCGATACGGTCAATATCCAGCTTACCGATGACGACGGCCGCCAGGCCACACGCAGGTTCACCCTTTAAACTGCGACAGCGCTCGGGCGACACGCTTTACCACCGGCGCCCACACGCCGACTTCGACTTGCCGGAACAAGCTCATGTCACGGTACCAGACCGTGCGCTCGCTTTCCTGAAACCAGAACCAGCTGAGACCGGGGCCGGTCGGCAACATGACCCAGCATGGTGTCCCGATGGCACCGGCGACATGCGCGGTTGTGTTTGGAATACTGATCACAAGGTCCATGCTGGAAACCAATGCAGCGAAGCTCTCCAGGTCTTGCATCTGATCGATCCCAGCCGGTGTCTCGACCCGAATACCGGTGGCACGCTCGACTTCGTCCAGTTCGGCCGAGTTGTCACCATATTGCAACGAATAGAACCGCAATCCCGGGATTGTCAGAATTTCTGCCCAATCGGCGAGACGCTGGGATTTGTAGTCTCCGATGAGGCTGTTGATCGAGTGCCACGCCACACCAACTCGCATTTCGCCGGGTATTCGTGCGGCCCGATAGGGCTCCGCAAGCGCGTCATCTACCAGCAGATAGGGGTTTGGCGGTGGAAAATCAGCCGGAGAATGACGCACGAAACGACCGACAAACTCCAACAAATACCCGGCACGAACCTGAGACATGTCGCAATCCGGTGCGTGTTTTCCGTCGTAAGGCGTGACCGATATCGTAGCGGGCAAAGACCGACGGAAAAGCGCCACCAGCCTCGGTGGAGCCAAGAGGCGTAGGCGCCCCGCGAGACGTGCCAGGTCTGTAAGCAAGCCGGCGAACAGAATGTCATCTCCGACCTTCTCCTCAGACCAGATCAGAAGTTCCCCATCCGGGATCGGAGCGCCGTCCCATACCGGCACCGAAAACCCGCCCGAGGCTGGCGTGAACCCGGTTTGGCGTTTTTCAAATTCAAGTGCCCGCCAACCGCGCTCAAGGTCGCCCGACATCAAAAGATTGCGGCCCAAATTAGCTTGAGCGGCGACGCTTGTGGGCTCCAGGCAAACCGCGTGGGTGAATTGTCGGATGGCGTCCGGTACCCGGTCCAAGCGTTTGTGCGAGACGCCAAGATTGTTGGCCGCGAACCGATGGGCGGGCGAAAGCACCAAAGCCCGCCGCAGTGCCGCTCCGGCAAAGTCCCGCGCCGGGTCGCTGTCGCTGATCGCAGCCCGGACGCTCCGGTTCTCATCGATCATGGCCCGCCCGAGATTGTTCCATCCATCAGCCCAATCCGGGCGAGCAATGACGGTCTGCCGACACAACCGTGCTGCGGCAACCGGGTTCCGGTCGTCCAATGCAGCGTTCGAGAGGTTGAAGCGGGCTTGTGTGTTCGCTGGGTCGAAAAGGAGGGACCGGCGATAGGCGCGTGCACCTCCGCTATTGCCGGAAGATCTCAACGCCAGACCAAGCGCCAGGAACACCTCGCCTGCAAGGGCTTCGACCAAACCACGGTTCAACGCCATAACCGAGCGGGTAAGAAAATCAGCGGCCAGGCCCGCTGCGCCCCCCCGCTGCAATTCCGCCCGTCCCATCAGATACAGAGCCGGCGCATGGTCTGGCGCCGCCATCAACGCACGGCGCAGCAGCGCCGAACCTCGTTCAATATCGCCGCCAGCCAGTGCCCTATGGGCCTGGCCAAGCACGCCGTCTGAGGTCACCCACCCTCTCCAAACAGCATGGTGATATTGATCCGCCGATTGGTGAAACCGGGCTTGAAATTCATCTGATCGGTTTCGTGCAGCAGGCGGGAGTCGAACAACAAGGCCCGGTTGGCACGATGTGG
>JABIRP010000062.1 GCA_018699735.1 Rhodospirillaceae bacterium
GTGACAGCTTCGTCGAGCGCCCCTTCGCTTTGAGCGAGGCGCATGAGGAAATTCTGGGTGTCTTCCAGCGCGTGCATGCAGCGGGAGTGGTGCCGATTGCGGTTGGAGGCGATCATTCCATTAGCTTGCCGATCTTGCGGGCGTTGGCGAGCGAGAGGCCGGTCGGGATGGTGCACATCGATGCGCATTGCGATACCGGCGAGGATCATCTGGGGTCCCGGTTTCATCACGGTGCGCCCTTCAGCCGAGCGGTGGAGGAAGGACTGCTCGACCCCAAGCGGACCGTGCAGATCGGCATTCGCGGCGGCATCAACAGCCGCGATCAATGGGCCTTCAGTTATGAGAGCGGCATGCGGGTTATCCAGATGCACGAGGTCTATGAGATGGGCATCAAGGCTGTCATTGAGGAGGCGAGGCAGGTTGTCGGCGATGGGCCGACCTATCTCAGCTTCGATATCGATGCGCTCGATCCGGTTTACGCGCCAGGGACCGGCACGCCCGAGGTTGGTGGTTTAAGCTCGCTCGAAGGGCAATTGCTGGTCCGGGGAATGAGCGGACTGGATTTGATCGGCGCTGATCTGGTAGAGGTCTCCCCGCCCTTCGACCCAAGCGGTAACACGGCACTCGCCGGGGCGACAATTATGTTTGAGATTTTGTGCGTTCTGGCCGAGGCGGTGGCCGCACGCCGCGATGGCCCGACCGTCTGAGGACCATTTCCGCATATGCGTATACTTGGATTCTGCCATCGCGTTGATCACACCGGTGCTCCGATCATGTTGTACCGGCTGTTGAGCGAGTTGGCGAAGCGGCACGAGGTTGAGTTGCTGCTTCCGACGACGCCTGGTGAAGCACCGTATTTGATTCCTGACTACGAGGCGGCGGGAGTAAAATGCATCGATTGGGCGAATATGAAAAAATACGATGTTTTCATTTCTAACACCGTCATGTCCGCCCAGGTGATTCTTGAGGCGGCCGGGCGGACTCCGATTCTGTGGTGGATCCATGAGCCGAAATCAGGAAAAGGAATGTTCGAGACTGGGATGACGGATCCTGCTGCCTTCAAATGCGTCAACCACGTCGTCTTTCCAACCCAATGGCAGGCGGAGGAGGTCTACGCGGGCTATCTCGGGGATCTCAGTTGGGAGGTGGTGCCGTACGGCCTGAAAGTCGACACCGCGACCAAGCCACGCCCGGCCAATATACCGGA
This sequence comes from Rhodospirillaceae bacterium, assembly GCA_018699735.1. Classification (GTDB taxonomy): domain Bacteria; phylum Pseudomonadota; class Alphaproteobacteria; order Thalassobaculales; family Thalassobaculaceae; genus JABIRP01. The sequence goes on from JABIRP010000062.1 coordinate 1,208, forward strand.
AGATACCTTCAACATCGTTCAACTCGGGTGGTTTGCGCCACGCAAAAGCCAGCATGTGACAATCAACGCTTTGGGCGGGTTGAATAATCCTGACACCCACCTGTTCCTGCTCGGCGGCGAGACAACCCTGCTGGACTATTCGGCGCATTGTCGTGAGACGGTGGCGGCGAGCCCCTTCTTGAGGGACCGAGTGCACTTCATGGGGTCGCAGAGGGCAGAAGTGGTGAATGCTTATCTGCAGCATTGCGATCTCATGGTTTTCCCGACCCGCGATGACCTGATCACTCTGTCGATCATCGAGGCGATGAACCATGAGCGATGCGTTGTCTCTAGTGATTTCGGGCCAATTCCCGAAACTGTCATCGACGGTGAAACGGGGTTACTGCATCCTGTTGGTGCCGCCGTTGTCATGGCTAGCCAAATTGATCGGGTCATCAAAGACCGCGACCTGCGCCTGCGCCTCGCACGGGCCGGACGGGATTTGGTTCGGGTTAAGCACGGCCATGAAGCACATATCTTAGCAATGGAGCGCGCACTGGAGAAAACAGCCGCAATGACTCCGATCAAGCCTTGATTGGCATCACTCCATTGCCATGAGTGCGCGTTTACTGTTCAAGGCGACGACCTAAAATCGGAAAAGAATAGAGAATTTCTCGTCTAACCCGTTCATACTGTTGGCAACCGATCCGTGTTTCCATTGCGAGCAGGCGAACATGAAGCGATTTCTCTTCGCTCTATTTATCCCGGTAATAGCCATATTGGCGCTCTCGATCCCGGCCCTAGCCGCACCTGTGTCTAATCCGGATGCGATCGCGGTGATCGTGGCTAACAGTGAGTACAAGAACGAGATTCCGCGTGTTGATTACGCCGGCAATGATGGCGACGCGATGCGGACCTTCCTGATTGATGTGCTCGGCTACCGCGACGGTAATGTCATTGACCTCCGGAATGCCAGTCAGGCGCAGATCTTGGCGGTGTTCGGCAACGAGCGTAGCCACGAGGGCAAGCTCTGGAGTTGGGTGCGGCCGGGGCGCTCGGATGTGTTCGTGTATTATTCCGGCCATGGCGCCCCCGGGTTACGCGACAGGCGCGGCTATCTGCTGCCGGTCGACAGCGACCCAGCGACGGTCGAGATCAACGGCTATCCTCTGGACCTGCTGTATCGCAACCTGGCCAAACTCAAAGCGCGTTCGGTGACGGTATTGCTCGACGCCTGTTTCTCGGGTGCCAGCGAGCGCGGCATGCTGATCAAGGCGGCTTCGCCCGTCTTCGTGAAGACGGTAGCGAGTGATGTCGCGAGCGGCATCACCGTGCTCTCGGCGGCGCAGGGCGATCAGGTCGCAAGCTGGGATCAGGCGGCAAAGCTCGGTCTGTTCACCAATTACGTACTGAAAGGCTTCTATGGGGAAGCGGACAAGGCGGACTGGGGCAATGGAGATGGCCAAGTCACGCTGGCCGAGGTGCGGGCCTATCTCGACGATGAAATGACCTACGCGGCCCGCCGCCGTTTCACTCGGGTTCAGCAGGCGAGCGTGATTGGAAACTCGAGAGCGGTCCTAGTACCTCAGACGCCGAAGACACCGAATCAGGTCGCGGCCATATCGGTCCCGACCCCGAAGAAATCCGCCCCTAAACCTTCGAAGCTAGGCCTGTATGACGGCCCAGATGAAGATATGGGAAAGGCGCTGGCCTTGTTGCAGGACCATCAGAGCGCGATCGAGAAGGCGATCAAGAATTATTACCGAAAAGAGGGGTATGTCTGGGACACATCGTTCTCAGGGTTAGTCCAGGGTAATGGAGAAGAATCCTTTGATCATATAGAAGAAATTATGCGTATGCGGGTTCTACGCGCCGGAGTTCGGAACATGGACATTCGTGTGACATACAGTGCTGGCAAGCATGGAATTGGTGATGAGTCGGAATTGTTTACCAGCAAATTCCTGGTTGCTCTGTCTGCAACCAAAATCACTGTTTCCAAAATGTGGAAGTGATTGCGGAAATGGCGCTGCGTAAGATTGGGGTGATCCTGGCGAATTGCTTGACAATGGTCTGTATTGTGGCGAGTCCCACTCACGCGGCGAATAACGGCACCCCCTTCCAATCCTTCGCAACCAAACTTCTGTCTGGCATTGACCACTCCGCCCGCGTCGCCATCCAGCCCTTCGATGAGAACGAAACTGCACTCCGCCCCGACGCGGCCGCGAGCCTGAACGGCCGATTGCTGCGAGCGCTTAAATCTCAAGCTGGCGCCAAGATGACTTTCATCGATCGCGCCGACCTCCTGAAAGCCTGGTCCGAGGCCGAGGAATTTCGCGATGCCCGCATACGCGAACTGATGCGCTCGGCCCGGGTTGATGTGCTGATCGTCGGACGGGCGACCCTCGGTGGGGCCGGGGTGACGCTGTCTTACAA
>JABIRP010000063.1 GCA_018699735.1 Rhodospirillaceae bacterium
TCTTCTTTGGCGCCAGGCTGGTCTTGAAGGAACTAGCGCGCCTTTGATGCAGACAGGAGATAGAGCTTGGCCAAGAAAACCACCGCCGCTTACGAATTGCTCCGCCGGTTGGGCGCGCACCCGGTCGATTATATCTTCGCCAATGGCGGTACCGATTTCGCACCGGCGATCGAGGCCTGGGTAGAGGCCTCGGGCGACGGTGTGGCAATTCCTGAGTTCATCACTGTGGTGCATGAAACCGTCGCCGTCGGTATGGCGCATGGCTACACCTTGGCGACGGGTCGACCACAGGCTGTGATGGTGCATGTCAACGTTGGGCTGGCGAACTCGGTCATGGGATTGCTCAATGCCGCTGCCGATCAGGTTCCAATGCTGATGATGTCGGGGCGCACGCCGGTTACCGAATATGGCCGGTCCGGCAGCCGAAATGTCCCGATCCACTGGGGCCAGGAAATGCGCGACCAGGGGGCCATGGTGCGTGAGGCGGTCAAATGGGACTATGAGCTGAAATATCCCGACCAGACCGCCGATATCGCCGAACGTGCACTTGCCATCGCCATGAGCGAGCCGCGCGGCCCGGTTTATCTCAGCCTGCCGCGCGAGGTGCTGGCCGAAACCGTTCCGGCAACTGCGGCCACGCGCAAGGCGGTGGCCTATCGGCCGGCGCGAACCGCGCCGTCTTCGGACGCCGTGGCTGAGGCGGCGGCCATCCTGATGGCGGCCGAACGCCCATTGGTCGTCAGCCAACGCGGCGCCGAGAGTGCGCTTGAAACCCTGCCGCTCGACGACTTTCTGGCCCGCCATGCTATTCCGCTCACCGACTTTTGGCCGACCCGAAACGCACTTGCCACCGACCATGCGATGCATGCCGGGTTCGATCGCATGGATATGGTTGGCGAGGCCGATGCTATCCTGGTGCTCGACGCATTGGTGCCATGGATCCCGGTCTGGGGCGAGCCGGCCCCGGAGGCCAAGGTCATTCAGGCGGGAGCTGACCCGTTGCAGTCGGCCCGGCCGGTGCGCCAATTCGCGAGCGACGTCAGTCTCGCCGGATCGCTGGCTGAAGTGGTCGCAGCGCTGGATGGGGCGATGGAGAAGGCGCCGCGGGGTTACAAGGGCAAGGTCGCGGCCCGGCGAAAGCAGGTCTCAGCCCGCATTCGCGAGGAACGCAAGGCCCGGCGAGCAGCTGCGTCAGACGGCTCCGGCAATCCAATGAGCAAAGGGTGGGTGAGCCATTGTCTTTCCCAGGCGATCGACGGTGAAACCCTGCTTTTCACAGAGCTTGGCGCCAACCATTCGATGCTGGAAAGCGTCCCGGCCGGCCGGCTGTTTAATCATCCACTTTCTGGCGGGCTTGGATGGGCGGTGCCGGCGGCGCTAGGTGCCAAGATGGCTGATCGCGAGCGTTTGGTCGTCGCCATGGTCGGGGACGGCAGCCATGTTTTCGCCAATCCGGTCGCCTGTCATCAGGTCGCCCAGGCTTATGATCTGCCGATCCTGATCCTGGTCGCGAATAATGCCGGTTGGGAAGCCGTGCGCCGGTCGACGACTGCGATGTATCCCAAAGGCAAGGCCGCACGAGCCAACCGCATGCCGGTCACGCGCTTCGATCCGGCGCCCGACCACGCCGCCGTCATGCGGGCGGCTGGCGGTTGGGCTGAAAGGGTCGAGGACGGTGCCGACCTACCGGCGGCCCTGGCACGGGCGATCGAGGTGGTGCGCGTCGAAAAGCGGCAAGCTCTGCTCGATATCAACATCCTGTTCGACGCTTGAACGGCGGAGTTCAAGAGGCTTTCCGCTTAACCTAATTCTGCCGTTTCCCGGCCGAAGCGTAGCAGAGAGCCGGGATCTCGCGGACGGCATTCTCCGGATCGAGATCCCGGTGTTGGCAACGCCAAACCGGGAAACGGTAATCTAATTCAAACCAGAGATTTTCGTCATCCTGAGGTGCGAGCAGAGCGAGCCTCGAAGGACGCACATTGTTGGCAGCTTGCGTCCTTCGCGGCCCTCCCGTTGGTGGAGCACCTCTGGATGACGTATATCGTTGGGTGGTGGCCGATATCTGCCCGCCGGCCTTCGCTCAAAGACGGGTCGAATGCCTTGGCCGGCCCCAATCTCGGGCGCGCTCGGAGAGCCGGTCCAGGTCCTCCTCAAGCACCAAGCCATCGGCAATCAGCCGTTCGGTGGCGGCGGTAATTGCCTGGCGGTAGGCCTCGGCATTGGGATAGCGCTCTAGCACCGAGGATCTCGGATCGTTGGTGAAGGCGCGTTCTTCGGCGGTATCCGCAAAAGCGATTGTGCTGCCGGTAAATTCGTAATTGGCACCGGTCCCGAAACCTTGGGCGCGGATGCTCCAACCGGTATAGGTCGCCATCGGGGCCTCGACCATTGGTGCCCGAAGCCCGGCAATGTCCAGGCCATCGGCATCGACAGCCGGGACCATAACGCTATAGCCCTCGGCATCGACCACCTCCGGCGGTTCCTTGGAAAGGACGCCGTTCTCGGCCTCGGGGCCGAAGTCGAGCAGAGGCAAGCTGGCGGGGCCGGTAGGGATGCGGGTTCCGGAGATCTCGGGAAACTGTGCCTTCCAGTCAGCGTACGACACCAGAGTGCCGTCGCTGCGGCGCGGTATACGAGAGGCCGGCGGTGACACACCTTCGGTCGCCCATTGGTCCATCGCGTCCAGATGAGCCCGGAAAAACATCGAGGTGTGAACCACGTTGGTCAGGTGTTCGCAAACCCCTTTATCCGGCGCTCCGGCCAGCGGATTGGCGTAGTGCTGCGAGCTTGACCAAAGAAAAACCCGCACGCCATCGGGTTGTTCGAGGTCGTTGCCCTGGGTGTCGGTATGCACCAGAGACCCCTTGCGCTGCCAATACTCGGTCGCGGTCTGGGTGTGGATGACAAGCGGGTCGGTCTCCGGGCGTTTCAAGATGGCATCGGTGCGTCCGGTCAGATGATCGGTCGAACTGGCGTAAGAGAACGGAAACCGGTCGGCCATGTTGTGGTGGTCTTCGTGTTGCTGACCGGCGGCTGAAACGACATTGGCGAACCGGTGGTTCATCCACATCAGACCGCCCCCCGAGACATGCGGCAGCACACCATCGAAGACCTTGCGGCCGTCGGCATCGGCGTTGAAGCCCAGATAGACGAAGTCGCGGATGCAGCGCCCGGTCTGCGAGCGGCCCCAACCGTAAGCTTTCTCGGTTCCGGCCAGTGGGTTGGCGTTTCCTGCTGCGTCGATGTCGGCGTATTTCAGGAAAGATATCAGATCACGAACTGCGACGTGACCGAGGCCAAGCACCAGCGGGTCTCGTGCTTCATAGACCAACTCATAAATCCAGCCAGGCTGAAACCCCGCCGGCATATAGATATGTGTGTCCGACGGCGCGATACCGGTTTCTCCACCGCCGCCCTCTCCGGTCAATGCGTCTCCCGACAATACTTGCGAGAACTGCCAATCGCTTGGGACAATCAGTTGGCGCGGATCGTTGGTATAGCGACGTTTGGTCAGCGCCGCCTTTGAGGTGTCGCGCGAGACGGTTGGATGACACCGGGTCCCGGCTCGCCCGGACAGGGGATAGCAATAGGTCGTTCTGTTTGGGATGAACTCCTGGCGCACCGGCCCGGTGATTGGCGCACCGTTGTCGGTTGCCACCGGCACGTCCATTACGACACGCCCGTCGCCCGGCAGCAAATCGGCTTGCCAGGCGCTCCAAACAAAAGAGTAACCCCGACGAAACAGGAAGCCATTGCCGGCGTGCTCAGCCGAGCGCGGATCGTTCGAGGCTGGCGCGTCGTTGTAGAACTGCAATGCCCGGCAGTTTCCGCGATTGCCATAGTCGAAGAAGATCCGCCGATTTCCCCGGGCCAGATCGACCGGCCTCAAGATCACCACATCTGCAGCAAACTCAACCAATCCCTCGGCGTTCCGCGGCGCCTTATCGAGATCGGTGATGCCGGCCTGCGCAGCAGCGGAGGGGTCGACGGCATGATGTGCGCGGGCGCGGATGCGCTCATAAGCGCCGGTATTGCCGAAGGTGGCTCCATCGGCGAACGCGGTTCGCTCCGAGATGCGCAGGTCTATCCGGTTTGTCATGGGACGGCTCCGATCGGCGAGAGATGATGCGGAGATGGTAGCGCGGATGGTGATGCAATGCCGCTCAGTTATTCGATCCGACCCACCGCCCCCGTCATTCCCACGAAAGCGGGGATCCAGCTCTTGGCTCCACTGCCGACCTGGATTCCCGCCTTCGCGGGAATGACGGAAAGGATTAATCGGCTACAAAAGGTCACCGTATAGATCACGCCAATTGGGATTGAATCTTTCAATCAGCCGAATCTTCCACTCGCGATTCCATTTTTTGAGCCGTTTTTCGCGTTGAATGGCATCCAACATGGTCTCGTGTATTTCATAGAAGACCAGCTGCTGAACGCCGTATCGTGAAGTGAAGCCTTCGATTAATCCTTGGCGATGCTCGTAGACCCGCTTCGGGAGATCGCTTGTAACTCCGATGTAAATTGTCCCATTTCGCGTGCTTGCCATGATGTATATACAAGGTTGCATAGTGCGGACATTACTAGCCGTCAAGCATGTATCGCAACACCTGCTGATTCCGTCATTCCCGCGCAGGCGGGGATCCAGCTCTTGGCTCAACTGCCGACCTGGATCCTCGCCGGCGCGGGATTGACGAGGGGGCGGGAGGCCATCTCACTGGATTGTTGCTTGCCCGGCCCATCTGCTCCGATTAGGTAGGAGCACCAGTTTTTAGTCGAGGATACCAATACGATGAAATCCGTTCTCAAGCTGCTTGTACTCGTCTGCATTGCCGTATCGTTTGCCGGCGGGACCGCCGGGGCGGCGGGCAAACTTGACACCAAGGTGCTGAAGCCCGGCGATGGTGCCGAGGCCGAGCTGCATTCGAAAGTTACGGTGCATTACACCGGGTGGCTGATGGATGGCACAAAGTTCGACAGCAGCGTTGATCGCCGCCAACCGTTCAAATTCACCCTCGGCGCTGGCCAGGTTATCCGGGGTTGGGAGATGGGTGTTGTCGGAATGCGGGTTGGCGAAAAGCGTGAGCTGATTATTCCCTCAGAGCTTGGCTACGGTGTTCGCGGAGCGGCAGGTGGGTTAATTCCACCGAACGCGACCCTGCGCTTCGAGGTCGAACTGATCGCGGTGGAAAAGCAGGCGTATACCAATATCGATAACGATGAGTTGAAAGCCCTGATGGCGCGCGGGGGCAAGGTGCTGGACCTGCGTCGGCCCGACGAATGGAAGGCGACCGGTGTGATCAAGGGCGCCATCAAACTAACGGCGTTCGATGCCAATCAGCAATTCATACGTAGCTTCCCTGAAGAGCTTGAGAAACTGGTCAAGCGGGATGAGGAGATCGCGTTGATTTGCCGGGTTGGCAACCGGTCTTCGACGATTGCCCGCGCCATGGTCTCGCAAGCCGGTTATACGAAAATCTTCAACGTGACCAAGGGCATACAGAGCTGGATCAAGGCTGGTGGAGAGGTGGTAAAGTAGCCGCCCAATAGATCCCCTTGGCAGCCAATCTGCAATCGGAGCACTGACATGATCGCTGTAATTTTCGAAGTGACTCCGAAAGACGAGGGTTTCGATGAATATCTAGAAATTGCTGCGTCCTTACGCGAAGAGCTGCAGGGCGTAGATGGGTTCATCTCGATCGAGCGATTTCGCAGCCTGGTCGATGAACGCAAGGTATTGTCGCTCTCCTTCTGGCGTGACGAGGCAGCGGTGACGCGCTGGCGCAATACGCCCAACCACCGTTTGGCGCAGGCCAAGGGGCGCTTCGAATTGTTTGAGAGTTATCGGTTGCGTGTGGCGGAGGTGGCGAGGGACTACTCCGGCGATAACCGAGAGCAGGTTCCAGAGGACTCTCCGTGAGCGCAGCGCCTTTCGCTACGCCGGCGCCAGCCTATGGGATTGCACGATTAGTCGCGATTGTGTTCCTGCCGTTCGCGACCGGTTATTTCATGTCGTATGTCTTCCGGTCGATCAATGCGGTTATCGCGCCGCAGCTTAGTGCCGAAGTTGGGCTCACGGCGGGCGATCTGGGCTTCCTTACCAGCACCTATTTTCTGACCTTCGCTGCGTTCCAATTCCCTCTTGGGATCTTGCTCGACCGCTATGGACCGAGGCGGGTTCAGACGGTCCTGCTGTTGGTTGCAGCCTCTGGTGCAGTGGTCTTCGGCTTCGCCCATGACATCACCATGATGTCGATTGGCCGGGCGATGATCGGCATGGGTGTCGCGGGCAGTCTTATGAGTTCTTTCAAGGCATTCACAATATGGTTTCCGGTCCGCCTTTGGCCAATCCTGAACGGGTTCATGCTTGGCGTCGGGGGCCTCGGTGCAATGAGTGTCACGACGCCTCTGGAGATTTCGTTGCACTATATGGATTGGCGGGAAATCTTCTTCGTGCTCTCCGCCGTGACGGCTGTCGCCTCGATCCTGATCTTCATAGCGGTTCCGGAGATGGCCCGCGATGTCCAGACAACGTCGCTTGGCATACAGCTGAAGGAGCTGGGACAGATTTATAGTGACCCATTGCTCTGGCGCATCTTGCCTCTCCTGATAACTACTTTTGCCGCCAATCTGTCCATCCAAGGGTTGTGGGCCGGGCCATGGCTGAGTGACGTCGCCGGGTTTGGCCGGGATGGGGTGGCATTTTATCTGATGGTCTTGGCCGGTGCGCTTGCCGGTGGATCGGTTCTGATTGGCATGTTGGCGAGCGGTTTGGCCCGGATTGGCGTCCCGCTCCTCGTCACTTTGGCCTTTGGGGCCTTGCTCTTTGCCGGCTTTCAGGCGGTGATCGTTCTTGAGTTGGCACCACAAGCACTCTGGCCCTGGATCGGCTTTGGGCTGCTCGCCAACATCGTGATGCTTGCCTATCCGGTCATGAGTTCTCATTTCCCGCCGCACCAGACGGGGCGGGTTGCGACCGGGATGAATCTTTTTCTTTTTGGCGGTGTGTTTCTGACCCAGTTTCTAATGGGTAAGATCATCGATCTTTGGCCACCGATTGCGAGCGGTGGCTATGATCCGGCTGCGTATTTTGCTGCGTTCGGTTTGATCCTGGGATTGCAGTTGGTTGCTTTCATATGGTTCCTGGTTCCCTCGGGCGGGCCCCGGGGATAGGGGCGAGTATAAGTTTATAAGAGTATAAGAGGAGACATCGTGATGTCGGAAAAACGTATCCCGGTTACCGGCGGTTGCTTGTGCGGTGCGATCCGGTACGAAGTGACCGACCCGCCGTTCGACGGCGGCTATTGCCACTGCAAAACCTGCCGGAAGGCCTATGGCGGTCTGTTTGGCGTGTGGCTGGGTTTCAAGCGCGCCGGTTTTCGCATCACCAAGGGAGAGCTGCGGTTCTACCGAACCTCGGAGCTCGCCCAACGCGGATTCTGCGAGACCTGCGGCTCACCCGTTATGTACGCCTATGACGGCAGCGAAGGTTACGGCATCAACGCCGGCTCGCTCGACCATCCCGAAGATTGGCCACTGATGGATGGGACATCCTTCGGACACGGGTTCGTCGATAGCAAAGTCCCTTGGCACACCATCGACGATGAATTGCCACGTTATCCCCAAGGAACGAAGCATCACGACGCCGCACTTGACCGTGCTGATGGCTCAGATCAAAGAGATTGAGCGATCTGTTCTGAGTCCCCTTCCCAAGCCAATTTAGAGTGATATGCTCGCCTAGAATTCAAACTCCCCACACCACAAAGTTTCCGCAGGTGATCCAAATGACAATTCA
>JABIRP010000064.1 GCA_018699735.1 Rhodospirillaceae bacterium
CTCTGCATCGGTAACGACACCGGCATGCTGAATGTCGCCGCCGCGACCGGCACCAATTCAATTGGATTGTTTGGTGGTGGCCCGGTTTTGGTCGACGACCCGAGGATACACACCCTTGTGCCTCCAGGCGACCGGGTCTTTTTCGGCGACGAACGCATGGGCGAGATCACGGTGGAGGCGGTAATGGCAGCGGCGGATGAAAAACTAAGGTAGGCATTCCAACATGTTACGGGCCGCGAGTTCGGCGACTTCCACCGATAGCCCGGTCATCAGGCTCTCTGTTGGATCCGGATGAAAATGTGGTGAGGTAAGCAGAGTGTCATAACTCTCTTCGGACCGCACGAAGCCACAATGCGCGCCCCAGGGCCGGTAGTGTTCGTCTCGGCTGGGCCCGAATAGGCCAAGTGTCGGCGCGCCAACCGCTGCCGCCAGATGCATGAGCCCGCTGTCGTTACCGACGTATAGCGTCGCTCGTGCGAGGCAAGCGGCTAACACTGGAAGTGTGGCCGTTCCGATCAGGTCCACGGCACCAGCTTCGGCGAATGCATCGAGTACCGGCTCTGCACCGAGACGCTCGTTGGGTGCGCCGGCGACCAGGATACGGGCACCAGCGAGTGGTGCGCCATCGGCCGAAAGGCGACGGGCGAGCTCAGTGAAACATTCGGCGGGCCAGGTCTTGGCCATCCAATTAGCGGTTGGCCCCACGGCGAGCAATGGCCGTGTGTCGGATCCTAGCAATTCCTCGGCGGCTTGCTCGGCTTCGGGTGACAGCCAGAGATATGGCGCTGGCGGTGGAGTGACGCGCATCATGGCCGCTAACTGCTCGACCCGGTGCCCGGTGCTGGAACGGCGGTCAGCAGCGGTGAATATCCGCCGGCGCATCGTCGGCAGCACCCAGGCGGTGGCGGAGCCGCGTAGATCGACCACCATGTGCCACCAATGTCCCATGGTCTGGCCGAGCAGGCGGCGCCAATGGGCAAGCCTCGGTCCTTTGCGCAGCTCGATGATCTCGTCAAGCCGCGGCACGGCGGCGAAAAGCGGTGCTGGGATTGGTCCACAAGCAATTGTGAACCGGGCATCCGGTAAAGTCTCTACCAGATGCGCCAAGATGCCCGTCGACAGGACGGCATCGCCCAAGCGGTTTGAAGTTATGAACAGGACCCGCATTTGGGAGCTAGAACTTGAGAGAGAAGAACTTGCTCATGCGTCTTCGTGCAACATGCGCACCCAGACTGAAACAATGGTTCCGGCTTCCTCGGAATCGAATTGAACCCTGGTGCCGTCTGGGTCGTCGGCGACCACACTGGCCGGCAGGCTTAGGCCTGACTTCTGATGGGTGATTTCAATCTTTATTCCGGCATCAAGGCCCAAAACCGGCGCCAGTTTGACACCCCCGGCCGAGACGTTGTCGATGGAGCATTCGTATTCTTTGCCATCAACCGTAACCTTTAGCGGTGCATCAACAACGTAGCGTTCATACTTGCGCCGATCCGGTGGTGATTCGATCCCGAGGATGCGCTTCAGCAGATTTATCATGCTGCGGCGCTCCCCTTTTCCTCCGAGTTAATGCCGACCCTGGCCAAATTCATCCAGCGGTCGGTTACCGCCTCGGTAAATGCCGCAGCCTTTTCAGCATGGGACACTATATCGGTTTCAATGCGATCGATTGGGTCCCCTCCGCCTAGCGCTTCGACGGCGGCCGGTATACGCGCCCAAGCGCGGGCGATCATCGGGTCGACCTCTTGGTGATACTGGAAGCCATAAACCGCGCGGCCGATCCTGAAGCCTTGGTTGGCACACGCCTTACCGGTCATCAAATGTACAGCATCGGCGGGCATGGAGAACGTGTCCTCGTGGAATTCCATCAGGTGGATCGGGCCGGTCAAATCACCGAGCAGCGCATCGCCGGTCGTGCCAGCGAGAGGCTCGATTTCGGTAAACCCGAATTCGATCACATCATGCCGCGTTACCACGCCACCGAAAGCCCGGGCAATTAATTGACTGCCGAGGCAAACGCCAAGCACCGGCTTGTCGCGCGCAGCGAAATCGCGAATAAGCGCCAACAGTGGCTTAAAGTACGGGTAACCAGCATCGTCGGCCGCACTCATGGCGCCGCCGAGGATCAGCAAGCCGTCATGATCGGCGCCATTTGCCGGCATCGCACCGGCCGGCGGCATAACAATATCGAGACGACCGCCGTTGGCCAGAATCCGATTGCCGATCAGACCCGGCGGGCCAAGAGCGTCATTTTGAATGACGAGTACACGCATTTCATACCCTCCGTCGCAACCCGACAGCATTGTTCTGCTCGTTGTTTCATGCCGGATAGGGGTCTGGCAAGGACCTCGTCAAATTCAGGTCCCGTGCTCGCCCAAATCCCAGAACAATGCGGCAGTTACACCCAGTCCTTCGCGAAACAATGAGCCCAGTCCATGCTCGTCGGCGCCATGTTGATTGCAGCCGGCATAGGAATGCGGCAGCCAAATTACTGGGACATCGAGGTTGGCTCGGAACATCTCCGATGGGTTCGAGCCGCTGGAGCCCGGCATGACGTTAGGCGCCACACCCATCGTGCGTTCGATCGAGGCTTTCACCCACTTGACCCAGGGATGGTTCGGATCGGTGCGTGACGCCATGAAGCGATCGCGCCCGACCTCGGTCTCAACCTGGACCTGTTCGAACCCGTGGGCGTCCAAATGTGCCCGCAAAGCCGGTGCGAAGGCCGTGTGGTCGGTGTCGACCGTATGCCGAAGTTGGCATCGGGCCCGCGCCGTGCTTGGTACTGAATTGACCGGATTGTCAGGATTTCCGGTGACGTAGGCGAGCACGATGAAACTGGTCCAGGCGAGGGTCTTTTGATAATGCGTCAAACCGGGCTCGCCCCAATCCGGGTCAGGCTCCGGCGTGCCGGGGACCGGGTCGGCAACCAGATTGGCCGCTGCCTCCATGACGGCTGGCGGAACCTGGCGCGGCTTCCAATCATCGATCAGGATGCGGCCCTTGGCATCGGTTACGGTTGCCAAAGCTTGGGTCAGGATTATGCCGGCATCTGGTAGTACACCGCCCCAGTGCCCCGAATGCAGCCCGCCGTGGCGGCCAAGGTCGACCACCATGTCGAGGAAGAACCCGCCCCGACACCCGAGGTTCATATCCATGCGCGAGAAAGACTTGCGCGGCCCGTCGAAGCCGATGAAGAGGTCAGCTGCCAGCAAGTCTTTGTTCTCTAGAATTATTTGCTCCAGCCCGGGGGAGCCTTGCTCTTCGCCGGTTTCGACCATGAACTTGGCGTTGAAACCGAGATTGCCACCGCGCTCAGCCATCACGCTCTTCAGGGCCGACATGGCCAAGCTGTGTTGGCCCTTGTTGTCGACGACGCCTCGGCCATAGATCTTGTCACCGTCAAGCCGCATGGCGTAGGGGTCGTGACCACCGGTCCATTCAGACGCGATTGAGCGCACAACGTCGCCGTGGCCGTAGATCAACACGGTCGGGCGGGCAGGGTCCTCAATTCGGGAAGCGACCAGGACTGGGCCGCGATCTGCAACCGGGTTCTCGATCAGGGTTGTCTCGAAACCGAGCGCCGCGAAGGACGGGATCATCTCGTCGGTCTGGTAGCGGTGCAGCTCGCCAGCCATCTCCGGCACCTGACTCTCGGTCGGGATCGCGACCCGGCGGGCCAGATCTTCCAGATAAGTACCGTCGTCGAATTCGGCATGCGCGCGGGCGATTGCGCCGTCTCTGGTAGACATTGTGAACTCCGAAAGAGGCAGGAGTGCCTACTTTAAGCCATGTGACCATAAAAGGGATTCAGAATTCACCCGCTGTGCTGCGTCGCCCGTTCGCTTTTTCATGCATCTCTGGAAATTTGGCGCTGTTCTTCGGCTGCGTCGAACCAGCCCAAGGATGACTTAATCTTGAACTGGTCGTCCAACTCCCACTCTTCCCAACCGGCGAGCTTTACGAAGCTCTTGGTTTCGGCGTGATGCCCTTCGAGGGTCCAGGCGAAGATCGCATGGGATCCGGCGGTCCGGACTTCGTCGCAGTGGACTTTGAGGTCCGGAAATGAGGCGTAGAAACCCTCCGCCATCTGCGCGATGGCATCCCGCCCCTTTAGCGGTTGGCCGCGATTGATTTCGATCTGGCCGTCTTCGGTATAAAAGGAAGCCACCGCCTCGGGCGAATGCGAACTCCATGCTTCGGCATATTCCGAGGCGATCTGTTTGAGTTTTGCGTATTCCGCTGACATTTGTGTTTCCCCCATTTTGGGCGCTCCGGCGCCGTTGCCAATATTCTCTTGGGATTTCGCCTCAATTGGCTGTGTTTGCACATTGTATTTGTAATGTTTGGTGTGATAATTCTGCATTATGGACCAAAATTATTAACGAAATGGAATGAAAACCACTCCCAATCTGGAAATGCAAGCGTTCGTAACGGTTGTTGAGCATGCAAGCTTCACTGGTGCTGCGAGCGCTTTAGGGCTCACGCCTTCGGCTGTCTCAAAGCTCGTCAGCCGGCTGGAAGATCGGTTGGGCGTCCGCCTCCTGCATCGAACGACTAGACGGTTGGCCCTGTCGTCCGAAGGCGATCTGTATTATCCAAGGGCCCGTCAGATACTTTCGGACATTGAGGAAGTAGAGGCCGAGGTGGCGGGATTGCGCACCGCCCCTCGAGGGCACCTGCGCGTGAGCATCAGTACTGGTTTCAACGTTCACCAACTTGTTCCGATGCTCCCGGAATTCCTGGCGCGCTATCCTGGGGTACAACTCGAACTGATAGCCACGGACCGTGTTGTTGACTTGGTCTCCGAACATGCCGATGTGACCGTTCGGGCGGGGCCAATCGCAGACACATCATTGGCGGCTCTAAAGATCGCAGAGTACGGTCGGACGATTTGCGCATCACCGTCCTATCTGGAGCGCTACGGAACCCCGCGTTCGCCTTCGGATTTGGCAAATCACACTTGCATTGTGTTCACGGCGCCAACAGCAAGACGCTGGCCGTTCCGTTCGCATGACGGTGTTATTCACGCCGAACTCGCACCGAGCGTCACTACCGACAGCGGCGACACGGTGCTGCAACTCGCACTGGAGGGGGCTGGCATTATACGGCTTGGTGACATCGTGGTTGCCGGACCAATACGCCGAGGCGACCTTGTACCCTTGCTTACCGATATCCATGATACCCAATCGGTGCCGGTATCCGCGTTGTACCTTCCAGGACGGCATCGATTGCCAAAGGTCCGGGTCTTCCTCGATTTTCTGGTCGAGAAATTCGCCGGTGCTCCCTGGAGCAATGCGCGGAGACCGGAGGCCCGTTAGAGGATGAAAAGGTGCTCAAGCCACCTTGCGCCGTGCCGAACGGCGGGGCGAGCGGCGCTGTTTGTCGTCTTCGTCGAATAGCTCAGCTAGCTGATCCATCATGGTGCCGCCAAGTTGCTCTGCATCGACGATGGTCACGGCCCGGCGGTAGTAGCGGGTTACATCGTGGCCGATACCAATGGCGACCAGCTCGACAGGAGAGCGGGTTTCGACGTACTCGATAACCTCGCGTAGATGGCGCTCAAGGTAGTTTCCGGGGTTGACCGACAGGGTTGAGTCGTCAACCGGGGCGCCATCGGAGATCACCATCAGGATCCGGCGATCTTCTGGGCGAGCGATCAGGCGGTTGTGCGCCCACATCAGCGCCTCGCCATCGATATTTTCCTTCAGGATGCCTTCGCGCAGCATCAGGCCGAGGGATTTGCGGGCATGCCGCCAGGGAGACTCGGCCGACTTATAGACGATGTGGCGAAGATCGTTCAGCCGGCCTGGGTTTTGTGGTTTGCCGCCGGATATCCACTTCTCCCGGCTGGACCCACCCTTCCAGGCCCGGGTCGTGAAGCCGAGGATCTCGACCTTCACCCCACAACGCTCAAGCGTGCGGGCCAGGATGTCGGCGCTCATCGCCGCGATCGTGATCGGTCGACCGCGCATCGAGCCGGAGTTGTCGATCAAGAGCGAGACCACGGTATCGCGGAACTCAGTGTCTTTTTCGATTTTGTATGACAGCGGGAAGAGCGGTTGGGTAACAACCCGCGACAGCCGGCCGGCATCCAGGATGCCTTCCTCAAGGTCGAATTCCCAGGATCTGTTCTGCTTGGCGAGAAGCTTGCGCTGCAGCCGGTTGGCGAGCTTGCCGATAACGCCTTGCAGGTGGGAAAGTTGCTGGTCGAGCAGGGCCCGCAGCCGGGTCAACTCCTCAGCGTCGCAGAGCGTGTCGGCTGGCACCACTTCGTCGTATTCGGTCGTGAACGCGCGGTAGATGCGGGCCTGACCGGCGCCGTCGACATTGTGCGTGTTAGGCGGAGTGCCGGGGCTGGAGGGGTCGTCGTCACCGCCGCCAGGCTCCATGTCGGCGTCGTCCATATCCTCAACGTCGCCGTCCTGGTCGGATGCCTCCATGTCGGAGGGGACCATCTCGGCGTCAGCGCCATCCTCGGTGGTGCCGCGGGCGCCGGCATCTGCGGCATCCTCGCTGTCACCGCCGTCGTCGCCATCACTGTCAGAACTGTCCTCATCCATCATGCCTTCCTCGCCCAATTCCATGTCGAGGTCGGTAATCATGTGGCGGGTTGCTTCGGCGTAGGCGGACTGATCCGCCGCAACTCCGTCCAGTTGTTCGAGAGCTTCGCCAATCTTTGGCTCCAGCCAGGGACGCCAAAGATCAACTGCACCCCGGGCCGATGGTGGCGGTACTTCTCCGGTCATCGCTTCGCGTGCCAGCAGGCGAATAACCTCGGGCAAAGTCGCGTCCGAGCGGTCGCCCATATGCTCGTAACCAAGTCTGCGATAACGGTCTTCGAGAACTGCCTCAAGATTACCGGCGACACCGGACATGGCTCGTGCGCCCAGCGCTTCCACACGGGCCTGCTCCATGGCCTCGAAAATCTCCCGTGCCGCTTGGCCACTCGGCGCCCGGCGGGCGTGCTCCTTGGAGTCGTGGTGGCGCAGCTTGAGGGCCATGCTGTCGGCCTCACCGCGCAATTTCGCGACTTCAACCGGATCCAAATCCCGCGGCGGCATGGGCAGGCGCACGCGCTCGCCTGATGCACCCGGCATGTCGGTACCGAAAGTTACCTCCAACTCACGCTCGCCGGACATAGCGCGTGCGCAGGCCTCCGTCGCGGTCTTAAAGTCCTCGACGGGTGCCTTGTCTTCATTGGTCAGCGGATTGCGCATCAGTGCCCAGGCCTCCGGATTATCTATTCGGCCGTCTACTAGCCGTTTACTCGGCGGCCTTGACGCCGGTCTCTGGCAATTCGTCACCGAAACAACGCTGATAGTATTCAGCGACCGTCGGGCGCTCGACCTCATCGCACTTGTTGAGGAAAGTCAGACGGAAGGCGAAACCCAGATCCTTGAAGATCTCCGCATTCTCAGCCGAGGTGATCACGGTCCGAGGCGACATGACGGTGGAGATATCTCCGGCCATGAAGCCCTCACGGGTGAGATCAGCCAGAGTGACCATCTTCGAGAGCGTGTCTCGTCCGGCCTCATTATCGTACTCAGTGGCCTTCGAGAGGACGATGCCGACCTCGTCGTCATGCGGCAGATAGTTCAGCGTGGTGACGATGTTCCAGCGGTCCATCTGACCTTGGTTGATCTGCTGCGTGCCATGATACAGCCCGGTGGTGTCGCCGAGGCCGACCGTATTGGCGGTCGAAAACAGGCGGAAGTAGGGGTGCGGGTGGATCACCTTATTGGTGTCCAGCAAGGTCATCTTGCCATCGACCTCAAGCACGCGCTGGATGACAAACATCACGTCGGCCCGTCCGGCGTCATACTCATCGAATACCAAGGCCACTGGGCTTTGCAGCGACCAGGGCAGAATACCTTCGCGGAATTCCGTCACCTGCTTATTGTCGCGCAAGACAATGGCGTCCTTGCCGATCAGATCGATGCGGCTGATATGGCTGTCGAGATTGACGCGCACGCAGGGCCAATTCAGCCGAGCGGCGACCTGCTCGATGTGGGTCGACTTGCCTGTACCGTGATAGCCTTGAATCATCACGCGGCGGTTATGCGAGAAACCGGCCAAGATCGCGAGGGTCGTTTCCTCGTCGAACAGATAGGCTTCATCGAGAGCTGGAACGTATTCGCTCGGCTCACTGAATGCCGGTGCCATCATATCGGTATCGATACCGAATTGGTCGCGAACCGACACTTCAGTATCGGGTTTCTCCAAGTGATGAGCTAGCTTGCGTTCGTAAGTATTTGCAGGCGCCATGTCCGTCTATCCAAGAAAGTAGGGGTGAGGTTCGGGGTTTTAAAAGTCGAGGAACAGGGTGTTTAGCCTATTCCGGATCATCATGCGAGGAATCGCTTCAATGTCGTATAGGCCTCGTTGATAATTTTCAACCGTTCTTCCGCCCCTTTATCGCCGCCGTTGGCGTCGGGGTGGTGTCGCTTGACCAATTCCTTATAGCGAGATTTCAATTCATCCATCGCAATGGGCGGGTCTAGACCCATGACCGCAAAGGCATTTGCTTCCGGTGAAGAGGATGCGGGGCGATTGGTGAAGCCATTCGGGGGCGTGGTTGCCCCGGCCGCTTCGCCGCCCATAATATTGAACGGATCGCGTATTTTGGAGGGGTCGAAGCCTGGTGTATCGGGTCTGGCGGTTCCGAATGGCCAAGTTGGGCGCTCCCAGGTTGTGGAGCGCCGGATTTCTCGCTCCATGTCGTCGTCCGTGATGCCTTCGTAGTAGTTCCAATTTTTATTGTAGGCACGAACGTGATCGAGGCAGAACCAATAGTAATCGTCTAGACGGCTGCGTGATTTCGGTGCGCGATGCTCGCCCATCTCGGCACAGTCCGGCGCGTCGCAGGTTCGCCCGCCGGCTCGTAGCTCATATTCCTTAAGCCGCAGTTTTTCGGCTTGCCGCTTGCGCATCGTCATTCCATTTCGAGTTCAAGGCCCGGTGGCCGGACTTGAGGGTCTATCTGCCTACACTTGTCGCTGACCTTTGCGCCCAAATCCCAACAGTGTGCCCCATCGCTAGGTCTTGCGTGAGGTGGAGATGCGTGCGATGAGACGTGCCATCAGACATGCAAGCGCCAAACGTTCGAGTATCAGGCACCGGCATGCAATTGAACGCATGATCTCGGACCAGCGGCCGGATCACCCAGGAAACCACCCAGGATCACCGGATATACTATGTCGGTAGCGGAAACCATCAAAGCCAAATTGACGGCGGAATTGTCGCCAATCTCACTAGACGTTAATGACGAATCCGCAAAGCATGCGGGGCATGTCGGCGCGCGTCCGGAAGGCGAGACCCATTTTCATGTGGAGATAATCTCGCAAGCGTTCCGGGGCTTGTCGAGAGTTGAGCGTCAACGACTGGTTTATAAGGTTCTTTCCGAAGAACTTTCCGGCCCGGTACACGCACTTTCGATTAAGGCCACGCCTCCCGCCGAATAAGCATATATACGGCTACAAAACCCTTCGTGCATACACCATAGAACTAAAGCTTTCGCGACAACGCTCGTGAAATCCATGGGCATGTACGTATGCACAACTTACTGAGAAATGATTGGGTTATTTTCCGGTTTTAAGTTGAATAGTCCACCGTTTGTGGTATTTGTTTTGATTATAAGTATCTACCCTTGAGGCATGTGCGCGCACGGAGGCGCGGTATTCTTGACCACACTTAAAAGTCGCAACGTGATTGTCGGCCAACGCAGAACATCAATGCGGCTGGAGCCGGAAATGTGGGGTGGGATTGAAGCGGTCGCCAGGCGAGAAAAATTGTCGATCAGCACCATGGTGTCGAAAATCGACCAGCGCCGGGGTAGCGCCAGCCTGACGTCGGCGACGCGGGTATTCGTACTGACTTACTTCCGGCTATTGGCCGAGGATTTGGAGTTGGCGGCGCTTGGAAAAATACCCACCAGCGATCTAACCACGCAAGCTGGCGGTGCTGGAGGTGCCAATTCGATCGTTTCTCGCGTTCTGCAAATGCTTTAGACCAATTCCTCGATTAGGCGCGCGGCGACTTGCGCCGCCATTTCCCAAGAGAATTTCTCCCTCGCGTGCTGACCACCTCTGCGACCAAGTTCGCTGGCTTTCTCCCGGTTTTGATAAACCTCGCGCATCTGGTGACGCAGATGCATGAAATCAGGCTCGGCCCATTGTCCAAGATTGCCAGAACTGACCTCAAAGTACGGCTCGTCGATGTCGACCAAATTGTAATCGAGCCGGTAGGCATGATCACCTAGGAATTCGGTCGGACCGCTGTAATCGGTCACGATCACTGGAAGGTCGCATGCCATCGCCTCCATGATCGGTAAACCCCATCCTTCTGCCCTGAATGGAGAGACAAAGGCGTCGCAGGCGGTGTAAAGCCCGACCAGAGCGTCGTGCCGAGCAACCGGCGGTACGAAGACCAAATTCTCCGGATGGCGAAGGCTGAGTGATCTGATCTCGCGCGTCAAATCGAAATCCGTGGCATGTGGATTGTCGCAGGCGATCACCAAGAGAACGTCATCATTGGTCCCGAATTCGGCATCGAACGCTAAAATCAAATCGCGCGTACCTTTGCGCTTTTCATATCTTCCGATATTGAGAAATTTGAACCCCGGGCTGCTGGCGATCGCTTCGGCAGGAGATACATCTGGGTTGAAGACTGCGGCGTCGACCCCTTCGGGAACTACCGAGACCAGCCCGGGCGCCATCCCATTGGCGAGTAATACATCTCGGCCCCAATGCGTCGGCACCCAGACCCGGTCCATGGATTCTAGCGACCGAAGCCAGTCCTCCGGGTAGCGCGTAGATTCCCAAACTGTGTAGCCGATCCGTGGCCCAGATGCGCCAGCTAAGGCCTGCTCGGCGAACACGCCGAACAACAAGGCTATCGAGACGATATCCCGCTCACCCGAAAAGACCCCTTCGATGAGCACGTTGTCGGCATCAATCGGGCCGTCCAGGCCAACCAAAGGCGTTACCGTCGTGGCTTTCAATCGGGAGAGGCGGTCAAAGAAGTTGCGGGCGTGAGTGTTGTACCCGAACCGTCCCTCGATCCAGGCGACGCCATGCACCAGAAGGTCTCTTTCGTTCATCTGGTTTCGCCGATGGTGGCCATTAATTGGTCGATCTGGCGCGCCCACGGCAGCTCATGCATTGCGCGGGCGCCCGCAAGCCCGGTTTCTGCCGCAGATTGGCGATCCTGATAGACTTGCTCCAAGGACGCGACAATCTCCTCGATATCACTCTCGCCCCAACCGTCCGTGCCGAGTCCGAGCTGATCGACCGCAACGGGTGTCTGGCGGGTGAGGGGATAACATCCGCCCTCGACAAGAATATCAAGATGCCCGGTATTGGCGGACAGAATGGTCGGCACCCCGCAAGCCATTGCCTGCATCGCCACCATGTTGGTGCCGCCCTCCACCCGGTTTGGAAATATCGCCACATCTGCTTCCCGCATCAATCCGGGCAACTCGCGATGTTTTACCAGGCCGTAGGCAGCGGCGTCTCGATCCTCGAAATCGCTGCCGTTAAACAGTCCCTGCCAGTTAAACCTTGCCTCGCCTCTGAGGTCAGGAATATCCGGGCGGTGGGGCGAAAAGCGAAACCAGTCGATACCCTGGGACTCCAGCCAAGAATTGCCCCAAACCGTCAATAGCAGAGTTTCCGGGTGACGTTGCTTGAAGATCCTGACCGCCTCAAGAACTATGTCTTGTCCCTTGCGGAATTCCAGCTTTCCGCCAGAGAAAATCACAAATCGGTCAGGGAAGAGATTGCGTTTCGGGGCCGGGTGAAAATTTCCCTGGTCGACGCCCTGAATTACGCTTGAGACCGACTTGAACCCATGGCCTTCGAGCACGTCGCGGTTCCACGTCGAGCCTCCAACCAATGTATCGTAAGCCTGCAGCCGTTGTCGGGCCTTGTCCGTGATCCGGGTGTTTTCGATAAAATACAGCCCGTGGTTCCGTGAACCTTCGAAATGAATATCATCCTCGACAAAGGAGCGGATCCCGAAGTTTCCCAATGCGTGTAGAACCGGGTACCCGATCCTCAATCGGTCGGAGTTCGAATATTCCGCTCGGGCATCTTGGTCGGCCTCCAGCCTGTCGAGCACGGGCTTGAACCGGTCGCGCATAAGTACGTCCTGGTCCAGAGGAGCGGTCTCTGACAAAAGCATTGGCGTAAATGGAGCTGTCGTGTGTAAGCGCCAAGCTATGTGGTAACCGTAAAGACCCCAGCCAAACTCAGTGCCGATCATCCACGATATGCCGATACGTCCGTCGTCTCTCGCCAAGCCGTGCCTCACGCATTTAAATCACTTAACATAGAGCGTGTATTGCACGGTAAAGCGGCTGGCGTCACCCTCGATCGGTTCGACCCCATGATATGCGGGTCCAAGATTCAAAAAACCGAGGCAGCTGTTGGCGAGAAACGGAACGGTGCTCACCAACTCAAAATTCTTGCGCTGGCCGTGCACGCCCGCGTCCCGGCGAACAGAGTTAGACAAAGGGCGATATACCGATGTCCCCAAATCAGTTCGGTCGGAGACGGGAATATAATACAGCACCGTTGCAAAGCGGGTCGGGTGATCACGATGGGGCGTCAACTCATATCCTTCACGATCGCGCACCAACTTGACCGACGGCGATAGACTCAAACCGTTAGAGCGTACTTCGTGTGCGTGGTCTTCGGCTTCTAGAGATGCGAGCACGGCTTCAATCAACTCCGGGCGCGTGAGACGCTCGAAAAACTCTCGCCAGAACTTACCTCGTTCAGGGTCGAGCCTGCTCAAAATGTCATCGTTGATGGTGTCTCGTTCCGGATAATGTGTGGGTGGTCCGCCGACCAGGGCCTCATCTGGCGGCAAATTCCGCACGATCTCGGCGTAGTCTCGTTCGGAAAATACGTCCGTCTGGAAGAAGTACGTATA
>JABIRP010000065.1 GCA_018699735.1 Rhodospirillaceae bacterium
CCGGCTGGCCGAGGATTTGGCCGGGAGCTATGCAAAACTTGGGTTTGAACGGTTTCGAGATTTTCACGTCGACCTGTTGCCGGCCCTTCCTGCTCGAGTCCTCGATATTGGCGCCGGCGGCGGTCAGACCGCGGCTGGGCTTGCCGATATGGGCTACGAGGTCATGGCGGTAGAGCCTTCATCCGGGATGCGCGAGCAGGCACTGAAATTGTTTCCCGATTCTAAAGTCAGCTGGATTGACGACCGCCTGCCCAACCTCTCGAAAGTCAAAGCGCTCTCAAAGCCCTTTGACTTCGTTTTGCTGAACGCCGTTTGGATGCATGTGCCACCGGATTTACGCCAAACCGCAATGGCCAGCGTTGCCGCTCTGTCGGCGCCCGGAGCAGTTCTCACCGTGGCACTAAGGCACGGCCCTTCGCCCGAAGGACGCCAGATGCATGAGGCCGATGCTGACCCGTTCATCGAACTTGCTGCCGAACAAGGTCTCACCGTCATCCGCCGCAAGGAAACCGGTGACCCGCTGAAACGCGGCGATGGGGTGACATTCACCCGGCTCTGTCTTAGGAAGGGATGAGTACGCACTTCCCTCCAAGCCAAAGGCCAGCCGATGTCTTTTGATACCCTGCTCTTCGATGTGGCCGACAACGTCGCGACCATGACGCTGAACCGACCAGATAAGCTGAACGCCTTCGTAGCCCAGATGCACGCCGAGATCAGACAGGTGCTTGACCGGCTCGAATCCGGCGAAACCGGTGCCAGATGTCTGCTGATCACCGGGGCGGGGCGGGGTTTCTGCTCGGGCCAGGATCTGACCGAGCGCCGACCATCTGCGGACGGGACACCCACACCCAGCACATCACTGGTGGACAATTTTCACCCGATGGCCATGCGCTTGCGCGATTTGGAGATGCCGGTCGTGGCCGCCGTCAACGGGGTCGCGGCCGGAGCTGGAGCCTCTCTCGCCCTCAACTGCGACATCGTGCTTGCCGCCAAATCGGCGCGCTTCATCCAGGTCTTCGAGCGAATTGGCCTCGTACCGGACGTGGGCAGCACGTATTTCCTGCCGCGCCTTGTTGGTCAAGCCCGAGCCATGGGCCTCGCCATGCTGGCCGAACCGATCACTGGCGAGCAGGCCGAGTCTTGGGGCATGATCTGGCGCGCTGTCGAGGATGACGCCTTGATGGATGAAGCAACCATTTTCACCAAGCATCTCGCCACCCGACCGACCGTGGCACTGGCTGGAATCAAGCGCGCCATCAGAGCCTCATTCGACAATGGATTCGAGGCGCAATTGGCTCTCGAGGCGAAGACCCAAGCAGCTTGCGGCCTGACCGCCGACAACCGGGAGGGCATCAACGCCTTCCTGGAGAAACGTCAACCGGTCTTCCAAGGGCGCTGAGACAACATCATGTGGTCTCCGGAAACCTTATTGATCGTCGGTGCAACCTTCGTATTCGCCGGGTTGGTGAAGGGCGTTGTCGGGCTCGGCCTGCCGGCAATTTCGCTTGCCATCCTGACCGCCACGATCGGCCTGATCGAAGCCATGGCGATCATGCTGATCCCAGCCCTTGCAACCAACGTCTGGCAAGCTCTCGCCGGGCCAGGGACGCTCGTATTGCTCAGGCGACTTTGGCCGTTTCTCACCGCTTCCGTCGCCGGCACCTGGATGGCGGTCGGCATCTTGGCCAAATCGGACACCATCCTTTTGTCGGGCCTGTTGGGCCTGCTGCTGGCGATGTACAGTATGTACGGCCTCGTGGCACCTCGCATTCCAAGCCCCGGCCGCCACGAGATTTGGGCTGGACCGGTGATTGGAATATTTGCCGGTGGCGCCGCCGGATTAACCGGTTCTTTCATCATGCCTGGTGGGATATTTCTGCAAGCGCTCGGCCTGCCACCAGCAATGATGATAAAAGCGCTCGGCATCAGCTTTACCCTCGCAGCCGTAACGCTGGGGCTTGCGCTTAAGGACAGAAGCCTGCTCCCAACTGACCTTCTCGGCCTTTCGATGCTAGCAGTCGTCCCATCTTTCGCCGGCATGTTTATAGGCCAGAAAATCCGCATGAGATTGGACCCGGTCCGCTTCCGCCGGGTGTTCTTTGCCGCATTGTTGGTCTTTGGTATTTACCTCATCGCGAAGGCCTACCTCACGTTCTAGACAAGCAATACCTCTTTATAGACAAGCGCTACATGGCCAGCGCATGCTCGTGCGCGATCCACCGGAGGATAGATCTATGACCGAGACCCAGACCCGCGTCCTGCTCGCCTCGCGCCCGAAAGGCACACCAACGGCCGAGAATTTTGAGGTCGTCACCGGCCCCGTACCCGAGCCCGGCGAAGGCGAAGCCTTGGTCAAAGCGATCTATCTGTCACTCGACCCGTACATGCGTGGGCGGATGGACGATGCGAAATCATATGCCGAACCGGTGAAGCTCGGTGATCCGATGACCGGTCGTGGGGTCGGCCAGGTAATCAAATCCAACAATTCGCGCCTGACCGAGGGAGATTTCGTACTCGGTACCTGGGATTGGCAAAGCCACGCAATTTCCGATGGGCGCGGCGTCTTAAAGTTGGACCCAGCGACCGCCCCGATCTCCACGGCTCTCGGTGTTCTCGGCATGCCGGGGCTGACGGCTTATGTCGGATTGCTCGACATCGGTCAGCCGAAGGAGGGTGAGACAGTTGTCGTTGCCGCTGCCTCGGGGGCTGTTGGTGGGGTCGTGGGACAAATCGCCAAGATCAAGGGAGCGCGCGCCGTCGGTATCGCCGGCACGCCTGAGAAATGCGCATTCCTCACCGACGAACTTGGGTTCGACGCTGCGATTTGCCACCGCGACTCGGACATGGCGGATCAGATTGCCCGGGCCTGCCCGGATGGAATCGATGTCTATTTTGAGAACGTCGGCGGCGCAGTATTCGAGGCTGTGCTGCCGCTGTTTAATCCTTTTGCCCGGATCCCGGTTTGCGGCCTGATCGCCCGCTACAACGCCACCGCCTTGCCCGATGGCCCCGACCGCTCGGCCCAGCTGATGCGCTCGGTTCTAACCAATCGGCTGATGATCCAGGGCTTCATTGTCACGGATCGCTACGACCGGCATGGTGATTTCATAAATGATGTCGGTGGCTGGATTCGTGACGGTAAGTTGAAATACCGCGAGGATATCGTCGAAGGATTGGAGAATGCGCCAGAGGCCTTCATCGGATTGCTCGGTGGGGAGAATTTTGGCAAGCGGCTAATTCGGGTCTCCGACGATCCGACAAGATAGCAGCGCTAATTGAACAATCCTTAGCTGCCCCACCACACGTGCGATCCGCGCACTGATTTGGCGACTCGGCGCGCCTCCGGGCTTTCGCAAGCGATCGGAGAATAGGCCATGTCGTTGACCATGATGTGCTCGATCAGCCAAGAGTTCAAAAAGGCGATCAACTGCCCGGCAATATGAACACGAGCGGCTTCAGGATCGACCTCAAACCGCCGCGCCACCTCGCGAATCTTGAGCGTGAAGGCGAGATGTTCGTCTTCATGCCCCGATAAACCCGCATAGGCGCAAGCCGCCATTACCTTTTCTTCCCGGGCGAAATGATACTCGGCGTATCGCATTAGAGAATAAATGCACTGCCGCAATCCCTCAGGATCCTCGGCGTCGCCGGAGACCGTTTCCAGTCGGTTGATGATTTCTATCAGGCGCTTGTGATCGTCGTCCAACTCGTCAATGCCGACGCTCAGTTCCTCGGTCCACGTGACCATGTCAAATCTCACTGCTGCTGCCGCTAATTTTTCGAAGCATGCAGCCGGCGCGATCCGGCGGCTATGATACAGATCAAATACCCAGGGCTACCCCATCATGTCCGGGGTCCGCCCCGCCACTCAACACTCCGTCGTCAATACGAATGCCATGGACAGCACCTATAGAAAAATTCAGCGGGCTGCGCACGATCTCATATCCCATCGCCGCCACCTCATCCGAGACATACCGTGGGATGCGGTTGGTCACATCGACCACATTGCTGGTCGCAGAGAAACGCGGTGCCGATACCGCTTCGACGATCGGCATACCGTGGTCGATCTGGTTCAAGATCCCATGCATCACGCCCATAACTATTTGCGTACCGCCGGGCGCACCAATCAGAATTTTCGGAGCCTCGCCTTCAAAGACGATAGTCGGACAAATTGAACTGAAGCGCGCTTTTCCTGGCGCGACCGACCCGGCGCGGCCAGGCCTGGGGTCGAAGACACCCATGCAACCGTTATACATGAAACCCAGTCCGTCAGAGATTACACCCGAAGGCATGCCGAGGGAGTGGGTCATTGTCACACAGTTGCCCTGCGCATCAATCGCCGCCACATGTGTGGTCTGGGTCGCCTCGACCGGGCCGTCCAAGCGTTCAACGCTGGCTTTCTCGCCCGCTTTGATCCGAGCGGCCACCTCGGCCGCATAAGGCTTCGAGGTTAGCCGCTCGATCGGCACATCAACGAACGCCGGATCGCCGACGAAAGCATCCTTATCCGCCGTCGCCACCTTCATTGCCTCGGCTACAACACGAATGTACTCAGGCGTGTTGTGGCCGAGTGCTGCCAGATCGAAATTCTCCAAGATGTTCAACATTTCCAACAACATGATGCCGCCACCGGGCGGGGTGTTGCTGGCGACCCGATATCCCCGATAATCGGTTGAAATCGGATCGACCCGGGTTGTCTGATAAGCCTGCAAGTCCTCCATCGACAGAAGCGCGCCGTTGGCCGTCATATCGGCCGCGATCTGCTCGGCTATCTCACCTTTGTAGAAGATGTCCGCGCCGGCCTCCGCGATGCGCTTCAGGGTGCGCGCCAGATCCGGGTTCTCGACCCGATCACCAAGCCGCTTCACCGTGCCGTCACTGCGAAAGTACGCCGATCGTCCGGTCGCCGAGAAAGCCAACCGATCCTCGACGTTTACCCGTCCAAGACTGGCACCCTCTGTCCACCAGTAGCGGACATGTGGGCGAACAACGAAACCTTCTTCGGCTTGTGCTACGGCGGGTGCGCATACGTCACGCCAATCCCAGCTCCCGAACGCCTCATTCGCCTCCGAATAGGCTTTCAGGCTGCCCGGAGCGGTGATCGATTGATAGCCGATATCGTTTACGTTGCCCTTCAGCACGAAACCGAACCCGTCCCGGGTCTCGCCCTCGACCAGATCCTCCCACATATCAGGGCGGGCGGCTTTCGGTGTGCGGCCATGGAAGTCGATACATGTGTGCACGCCTAGAGACGGGAGGTAGAGGTGGCAGCTTCCAAAGCCGGCGATGCCACACATCTGCGGGTCGACCACGCCCTGAACCAGCGCAGCGGCAATCGCCGCATCCACCGCATTGCCGCCGCGCTTTAGGACCACGGCACCCGCCTCCGCCGCTTCCGGTTGCGCCGCGACGATCATCGCCTTCGCACGGTTCGCCATGCTCTCTCTCCTGCGTAAAATCCCTGACTTCCACGCTGGTGCCAGGACGTCGGTCTGTCAACTCAAGCAGCATGAGAGTTCTTGACGCACAGCTTTTACGGCGTGATTCCCGCGAAGGCGGGAATCCAGTGAATTTCGGACCCAAGAGATGTATTCCCGCCTTCGCGGGAATCACGGTTAGGGAAGGCGCTGGGTCCGATACCCCTTGTTCCGGGGGCGCGAACGGGCCACCATCGACCCCATGCAAACCAACCGGAAAACCTTTATCGCGTTATCGGTCGTCCTTCTGGCCGCCGCGCTCCCGGCCAAGAGCCTGCGCGTGCTCAACCTCTATGGCAACCCGTGCGCAGGCGGCGACGGAGCCGCGGAGGGCTACCGGGCCGCCGTCACCGCGGCGCTGCCCGACCTGGTGGCGCTGGACGGCACGTGCCTGTGCGCCCGGCC